>JBEIJS010000001.1:0-41197 GCA_040380105.1 Caulobacteraceae bacterium
CGGCCCTCATCCGCCTCGCTGTCGTCCATCAGCCGTTCCGGATCCTGGCTCGCCTCAGGCTCAACCCGGCCCGGGGATGAGGTCGTTTCCGCAGCCGGCGAATGGCCCGACGGGTTCTGAACGGTCGGGCTCGGCATGCGGCCGGGCAGGGCCCGGACGACGGCGTCGCGGCTCTCACGGTCGAGCGTCGCCGGGGCCGCTTCTGCCCTCTGGCCCTGCTGCAGGGACAGCGACAGGGTGAAGCTGGTGCCGGCGCCCGGGCTGCTGCGAACGGTCAACCGTCCGCCCATCAGTTCTGCAAGCTGGCGGCTGATGGCAAGGCCCAGTCCGGTGCCGCCGTGAAGCGCGCTGACTCCCGACAGGGTCTGATCGAAGGGCGTGAACAGCCGCGCGAGCTGGTCGTCGGTCATGCCCGGGCCGGTGTCCTCGACGGTGATCAGAACCGCATGGCCACCGGGCTCCTCGCTCCAGGCCTCGAGACGCAGGGTGATTGAGCCCGTCCCGGTGAATTTCATCGCGTTGGAGACGAGGTTGTTGAGTATCTGGCGCACCCGCAGCGGATCGCCCCGGACTGCGGCCGGGATCGATGCTGCGCCCTCGACCCGCAGTTTCAGGCCCTTGACCCGGATCGGGCCGCGCCACAGTCGCATCGTCTGTGTCAGCAGGCTGCGCAGGTTGAAGTCCACCTCGTCGACCGTCATGTGGCCGACGTCCAGTTTGGCGTGATCCAGCAGGTCGTCCAGCATGGCCTTCATCATCAGGCCGGCGTCGGTGATCAGTTGGGCCTGGGACCGGGCGGCAGCGTCCGGTGCTCCGTGTTCCAGCTCCGCGGCGCCGGTCAGGATGGCGCTGATCGGGGTTCTCAGGTCGTGGCCGATCGCCGCCAGGAAGGCGCTGCGACCGGCCAGGATTTGTTCGGCCTCCAGCCGTTTGGCCTGGGCCTCGACTCGGGCTGCACGCTCCGACTGGTGCGCCCGGTTCATCCGCCTCCAGGTCGACAGGCAGAAGGTGACAAAGGCACCGGCGCAGAAGGTGGCGACGGTCAGCATGCTGGACGTCGCTCCCTCGACGGCCATGAACATCGGCGTCATCGCCAGAAGCAGCAGGGGCCATGAGGCGGTCAGCAGCATCACCGACCCTGAACTGGAAGCATTGCCCAATGCGTAGATGGCCGCTCCCGCAAGCAGCAGGATCGCGCAGACGCCTCCGGCGGGACCGCCGATGAGCCAGAGCGCGACGGGCAGGCTGCAGAACCAGGCGGCGTTCAGGACGAGGGAGATCCAGGAGCCGACGCGCCGGGCACCGGACAAATGGTCGGTCTTGCCGGCGGTGATCGGGCTGAAGATCCAGAGGTCCAGCAGCTGGACGGCGAAATAGCTGACCACCCAGGCCAGGCTCAGTGACCAGCCCAGGATCGGACTGAAGATCAAGGCAAGAGCCACGGCAAGGCCGAGCCGCTGCAGCAGGGACTTGCGCCGTTGGCGGATCGCCCGGGCCCAGTCGCCGGAATCCGTGACGACCGCACCGGCAGGAATATCGTCTGCTGCTTTCGCCATGCGGCTCCCCGGACCGGGCGGTTCTGCCCCACCCGCGACCATGACCGACCTGCCCTAACGTGACGTCAACGGGCGGCTGAAACAGCCTCTGCGACGGTGGAAAATCCGTCGGCACGCAGGCGCGCGGCGAGGTCGCGCTTGATCCGTCCGATCAGTCCCGGCCCCTCGTAGATCAGCGCCGAATACAGCTGGACGGCGGAGGCCCCGGCCCGAATGCGGGCCCAGGCCTCTGCCCCGCTGTCGATGCCACCCGCTGCGATCAGGGGCAGTCGGCCGCCGCCGGCCTCGGCCGCGGCGCGCAGGGCGGAGCCGGATCGCGCCTTCAGCGGCGCGCCCGACAGGCCTCCAGCCTCGGCCCGGTCACGTGACCGCAGGCTGTCGGGCCGGTCCAGGGTGGTGTTTGACACAATCAGGGCGTCGATCCCGTGATCGAGGCTGGCCTCAACGATCAGGCCGATCTCGGCCGGTGTCAGGTCCGGCGCGATCTTGAGGAAGACCGGCGTCGGATCCGTGCCCCGCGCCTCGGCCAGCCGCTCCAGCAGGTCGTCCAGCGCCGCCCGGCCCTGCAGGGCGCGCAGGCCTGGCGTATTGGGCGAGGAGACATTGACCGTGACATAGTCGGCCAGACCCTTCAGCCGGATCAATCCGGCGACATAGTCCGCCGCCTTGTCCTCCGTATCCTTGTTGGCCCCCAGATTGGCACCGATCACGGCATTGCGCGGCCGGGCCGCCAGCCGGCCGGCAAAGGCCTCCAGACCGGCGTTGTTGAACCCCATCCGGTTGATGATCGCCCGGTCCTCGCTCAGGCGGAACAGGCGCGGTTTCGGATTGCCGGGCTGGGCCAGCGGGGTCACCGAGCCACATTCCACAAAGCCGAACCCGAGCCGCGACAGGCCGTGCAGGGCCTCGCCGTTCTTGTCCAGACCGGCGGCCAGCCCGACGGGATTGGGCAGGTGCAGACCGGCGACGGTGGTGGCAAGGATGGGGTCATCCGCCCGCGCGGGCGGCAGGGGGGCCAGTTGCAGGGCCCGGATCGCCAGGCCGTGGGCCGTCTCGGGGTCGATTGTCCGCAGCAGGGCGGCACCGATGTCGGTCACGGCCATCCGATCGCTCCGTCCTCAAAATGCATCACGCCGTCCGGATCGACCGACAGGACCCGTTGCGGCGCATCGGTGTGGGCGGGCAGGGGGGCGAACAGATGCGGGAACAGGTCGCCGCCGCGCGACGGCTCCCATTTCAGGGCCGCGCCGAGCGGGGCGAGGTCGACCTCGACCAGCACCAGCTCACGCCGCCCGGCATAGTGCCGCCGCGCCGTCTCCGCCAACTGCGCCGCCGTCGACATATGGATATAGCCGTCCGCCCGGTCGAGCGCCGAGCCGGCATAGACACCCGCGGCCAGCGCCGCGATCCATTCGGCGCGATCGACCAGCTTGTAGGCGACCCCGCTCATTGGCCGCCCAGGTCGCGTGGCTGGATGAAGCCTTCGAAGCTGCAGCGGCCGGCGACGTCGACGGAGAAGATCGCGGCCGCGCCCGGCGGGAAGCCGCCGCTCATCCGGTCCAGCACCGCCGGCGAGGCGGCACCCTCGACCAGATACTCCACGGCCAGCAGATGAATGCCGGGATTATGAGCCACGACCATCAGGCAACCGGCCTCGTCCTCGACCGCCTCGATGTAGCGACGCAGGGTTTCGGAACTGCCATTGTACAGGGGCTCGTCCTCCTGCACCTGCACGTCGCCGAAGGCGTCATGCAGCAGCTCCCAGGTCTGGCGGGTGCGGGCGGCCGGCGAGACCAGCGCCAGATCGGGGCGCATGCCACGCCCGGCCAGGGCGCGCGCCATGGCGGCGGCATCCTTTCGACCCCGGCCCGACAGGACCCGGTCGCGGTCCCGACCGGAACCGGCGGCCTGCTCCGCCTCGGCGTGACGCATCAGGATCAGTCGCTGCATGGGCAGGGCTTTAAGGGCGTTCGCCGTTTCCCGCCAGATCACTGTCCGACAGATCGCGTGATGATCGCGAGGCGGGCTGGGGCTGTAGCGCGGGTGCCATCACCGGCACCGTTGCCACCGCCCCACCCGGGCGGATTCGGGCATAGGCCTGCCGGGTCGCCTCCAGCAGGATGACACCCGCCGCCCCCGGGATGATCCGCTTGCCGATCTGTTCCAGTCCGTCGGCGAGGGGCAGCAAGGGCCCCCAGGGCGGCACATAGAGAGTCTGTGACCAGGCCGTGGGCTCCAGCCCCGCTGCCCGCACCAGCCGCTCCAGCTGACGGCGTGTGAAGGGCTGTCCGTATCCGAACGGCGTCGATTCGGATCGTGCCCACAGCCCGCCCCGGGCCGCGGCCACCAGTATGATCCGTCCGGCCGGAGACAGGGCGCGGACCGCCTCGTTCATCAGGGCCTGGGCGTCGTCCGCCTCCTCCAGGGCATGGATCATCAGGATGCGGTCGAACGATCCGGCTGCGAAGGGCAGGCGTCGGTCATCGACCAGCAGGGTGCGGTTCTTGCCCGCCGCCGGCCAGGGCTCGACCCCCTGACCGCCCGGCATGGCGGCGACCACCCGCCGCGCGCCGACGAAGGCGTCCAGCCAGGGCGTGGCATAGCCGAGACCCAGCACATCGCTGTTGGTCGCCTCGCCCCAGGCGTCCTCGAGACGGCGCGCCAGCAGCCGCCGCGCCAGGGCACCGGCGGGCTCGCCGTAGAAGGTCCGGAGTTCCTCGATACTGCGCCGCATGGCTGCACCATAGGCCGCGCCGGGGGCGGCTGCTAGAAGACCCGCATGACCCTCGATGTGCGCCTCTTCCCCTGCCTCACCGACAACTACGGCCTTCTGGTCCGGGATCGGGACAGCGGCAGGGTTGCCACGATCGACACACCCGACGCGGACGCCATCCTGGCCGAGCTGGAGCGTTCGGGCTGGGGTCGGCTGGACCTGATCCTCAACACCCACTGGCATCCCGACCACACCCAGGGCAACGCCCGGCTGAAGACCGAAACCGGTTGCGAGATCGTCGGACCCGAAGAGGTCCGCAGGGCTGCGCCGATCGACCGGATCGTGGCGGGGGGCGACACGGTCATGCTGGGCGGGACGGCCCTGGAGGTGACCGACACACCCGGCCATACCCTCGGCCATATCGTCTATCGCTCAGCCGCAGACGCCCAGGCCTTCGTCGGCGACGTGCTGTTCAACCTCGGCTGCGGCCGGCTGTTCGAGGGAACCCCGGCCCGGATGTGGAACAGCCTCCAGACCCTGGCGGCCTGGCCCGACGAGACGGTCGTCTGGTGCGCTCATGAATACACCGCCGCCAACGCCCGCTTTGCCCTCAGCGTCGATGACCGGCCGGAAATGGCGGCCCGGGCTGCGCAGATCTTCGCCATGCGGGAACGGGGCGAGCCGACCGTTCCGACCACCATCGGCGCGGAAAAGGCCTTCAATCCCTTCCTGCGCGCGGCCGATGCCGAAACCTTTGCGGCCGTCCGGGCGGCCAAGGACGTGTTCTAGACCGTTCTTCGCTTGAGTTGACGCACCGTCCGGGTCCCTGCCCGGCGATGGCGGGTTCATCACAAAGGACACAAAGGAAGCCACAAAGGCCACAAGGGGTCCTGTGAGGTCCTCCGGTCCAGCCCCGCCGTTGCGCGGGATCCATGGGGCGCAAGCCGCGATCCCAAATCAGCCCCGGCGGGCACAGACCTCGACACGGACCGGCTCTCTTCGTGTCCTTCGAGACGTCCTTTGTGTCCTTTGTGATGAACCTTCCGGCTGCCGCGGCTCACCCGACGATGGCGCTAGCGACGCCCGGCTTCGGTCGGGGCGAGGAAGGCCTGGATCACCCGCGCCGAGGACGGTCGCCCCGCCATCCCTTCATCGGGGTCGACCGTCACCACCAGCCGTCCACCGAGATAGGTGACCGAGGCGCGATCGCCCTCGACGATGGTGATGGTGGTCAGCCGGTCGAGGCTTTGTCGGGCCGTCGGCGAGCGGGCAATGCGAAGGACGGCGTCGGTCGTCACGATCAGAGCCTCTACGCACAGGGACTCGGAACGCTCGCCCGTCAGATTGATGGCGACCAGCCGGCCGAGGGCCTGGCTGATCATGTCGCTCCGCCGCGCCATCAGGCTCCATAGCTGCAAGGGACCGAGGATCGGCGGGGTCAGGCTCTGGCCGGGGCCGGAGAAGGAGGCAGGCGAGCCGCCGGGCGCGAGGGGCGTATAGACCGTCATGCCGCCGCCGGGTGTCACCCGCAGCAGCTGGTCGCCGGCATCATTGCGATAGATCACGTCGCCGCGGGGCGCGGCGGTGGGCCGCAGCACCCAGGTCTCGTCGCGCCGGTCGAAGCGCAGCAGGGGCCGCTGGCCCGACCGGTCCAGAATGAAGGCCTCGCCGGACTCAGCCACATATCGGCCGGTCGGCGGCACCGCCCGCGTCTCGACGGCGTTTCGGTTGCGCAGCGACTGACTCTGCTCGGCCTGGGCATTGCCCTGGTTCTGGGCCTGGGCCTGGGAGGCGGTGGACAGCGAAGACAGCGCCGCCGCGGCGAGGGCGATCGCCATCGCCGCCGGAAGCGGCGTTCGCGCCGTTCTGACCCTCACCGTCAACTCCATGGGGAGAAGTGGTGCAATCGGCCCGCGGCGGATTTTGGGCAGGACCCGGTCAGCCGACCAGATACTGCCCTCCGTTCAGCGACAGGGTGCAGCCTGTGACATATCCGGCACGTTCCCCGGCCAGCCAGGACACCATGTCGGCGATTTCCTCGCCTTTTCCGAGCCGCCCGACCGGAATCTGGGCGATGATCCCGGCCAGGACCTTCTCGTCCATGGCCCCGACCATTTCGGTGTCGATATAGCCGGGCGCGATACAGTTCACCGTCACGCCCTTGCGCGCATTCTCCAGCGCCAGCGCCTTGGTGAAGCCGATCATCCCGGCCTTGGCCGCGGAATAGTTGGTCTGGCCGATCTGGCCCTTCTGCCCGTTGATCGAGCTGATGTTGACGATCCGGCCGAAGCCGCGGTCGCGCATGCCGTTGATCACCTGGCGCGTCATGTTGAAGACGCTGTCCATGTTCACCCGGATGACGTCGGACCACTGATCCGAGCTCATCTTGTGGAAGAAGCCGTCGCGGGTGATGCCGGCATTGTTGATCAGGATGTCGACCGGTCCCAGCTCGGCCTCGACCTCCTGTACGGCCCGGGCGCAGTCGTCATAGGATCCGACATTACCCTTGACCACCATGACGCCCAGTTCCTTCGCGGTCGCCTCGGCGGCCTCGAGATTGCCGGAATAGCCGGCGGCGACCAGCATGCCGTCTTCCTTCAGCCGCTGAACGATCGCCTTGCCGATGCCGCGGGTTCCACCCGTGACCAGAGCCACTCGAGCCATGTGCGTTCTCCTGTCCCATGTGCCGCGTCTGATGCGTGGCCTTCAGGGGGAGAGCTTTAGCCGGATGGCAGGTGCGCGGGAAGGGTCGCTGGTGATTGGTGATTGGTGATTGGTGATTATGCCGCTCAATCATTTGCGGAAGGGTGGCACGGCCCGCGCCACTGCACAGGTTCCGGCCAGCCACCAGCCACCAGCCACCAGCCACCAGCCACCAGCCACCAGCCACCAGCCACCAGCCACCAACCACCAATCACCCTCTTCAGATCCGCGCCATATCCAGCACAAACCGGTACCGCACGTCCGACTTCTCCAGCCGCGCATAGGCCTCGTTGATCTGGTCGGGGGCGATCAGTTCGATGTCGCAGGCCAGGCCGTGTTCAGCGCAGAAATCCAGCATCTCCTGGGTCTCGCGGATGCCGCCGATCAGCGAGCCGGCCACCGAACGGCGCCGCCACAGCAGGCCCATGGCATAGACCGGCAGGCCCTCGGTGGTCAGGCCCAGCATGACCATGGTGCCGTCCCGGGCCAGCAGGTTCACATGGCTGGCGATCTCATGCGTGGCCGAGACGGTGTTGATGATCAGGTCAAAGCTCTCGCCCGCCGCCTTCATGGCTGCGGCGTCCGAATTGATCAGGAAATGTTTGGCCCCCATCCGCCCGGCATCGGCCTTCTTGCGGTCCGATGTCGACAGGACGCTGACCTCCGCCCCCATGGCCGCCGCCTGTTTGACCGCCATATGGCCCAGGCCGCCGAGGCCGACCACCAGCACCTTCGAACCCGGCCCGATCTTCCAGTGTCGCAGCGGCGAATAGGTGGTGATCCCGGCGCACAGCAGGGGCGCGGCCGCATCCAGCGGGATGCTGTCGGGGATGGTCACGACATAGTTCTGGTCGACCACAATGGCGGTTGAATAGCCGCCCTGGGTCATCTTCTGGCCCACCGCCGCGCCCTTGGGATCGGGCGAGCCATAGGTCTGGGTCATGCCGGGAACGCAGTATTGCTCCTCGCCCTCCAGACAGGGTTTGCACTGGCGACAGCTGTCGACCATGCAGCCGACACCGACCCGGTCGCCGACCTTGAAGCGGGCGACATTGCCACCCACCGCCGTCACCACCCCGGCGATCTCATGACCCGGCACGATGGGGTAGCGGGTATTGCCCAGGTCGTTCTTCACAATGTGCAGGTCGGAGTGGCAGACCCCCGCGAATTTGATTTCGATCGCCACATCGTCCGGACCCGGATCACGCCGGTCGAAACTCCAGGGCGACAGCGGCTCCGTGCTGGAGGTGGCGGCAAAGGCGCGGGTGGCGATGGGCATGGGTAGGCTCCTGGAAGGCGGGTCTCATTTGCGTGCGTGCGCAGCCCGGCGCAACCGGTTCAGCCCAGCTTTTTGATCAGCGCCTGCGCCGCCGCCGGGTTCCGGACCTTCGCCCCCGCAATGAAATAGGCAAAGACCTCGCCGCGCTGCGCCCAGCCCCGCGTCTGCGCCGCCACCGCCTCGAGTTCGGCCGACGTCATGCCCGTTGGCTCGTCCTCGCGGCTCGACATCAGCCGGGCGTAGGTAAAGTCGGCGGTCGGCTGGTCGATCCGGGGCCATTCGGGGGCCTCGTCGTCCACGGCATAGACGATGGCCGCCCCGTATTTCGCCGCCAGATCGTAAAACTGCGGCGTATCGAACGTCGGGTTCCGCACCTCCAGCGCATGTCGCAGCCGCACCCCCGTCCTGCTCCTTCGGCAACAGTTTCAGAAACCCCTCGAAATCGACCGGGTCGAATTTCTTGGTCGCCATGAACTGCCAGTTGATCGGCCCCAGCCTGTCGCCGAGCGCGCTCAGCCCCTGGCCGAGGAACCGCTCCATCGACTCGCCCATGTCGGACAGGACCTTGCGGTTGGTGCAGTAACGGCTGGCCTTGACCGCGAAGACGAAACCGTCCGGCGTCTCGTCCCGCCATTTCATCCAGCTGTCCGGCTTGAAGGTCGAATAATAGGTGCCGTTGATCTCGATCGAGGTCAGGGCGCGGCTGGCGTATTCCAGCTCCTTCTTCTGGCTCAGCTTCTCCGGATAGAAGGCCCCGCGCCAGGGCTCATAGGTCCAGCCGCCGATGCCGATGTGGATGGGGTGGGTCATCTTTTCTCCGGTTGGATGGGCGCTCCGGTCCGCGCCGCCTTGCGCAATTGCTCGGGCGCGCGCTTCAGCGAAAATCTCCTCCATGGTCCGGTCGCTCAGCCCGCTCGCCCGCGCCTCATCCACCAGTGCCTGCATATGCGCGATCTTCTCCGCCTTGATCTGCTCGCGGCGGATCAGGTCACGGACATAGTCGCTGGAGTTGGCATAGCGGCCGTCCGCCGACTGGGCCTCGACCCAGGCCTTCATCTGGTCGGGCAGGGAGATGTTCATCGTGGCCATGAGCAGGCTCCTGTCTCAAGCGCCACCCTATGCCAAAGTTTGCCAATTTTCTAGTAGGCGAAGTCCCGGTACAGCCGTGTCAGATCGCCCTGCCACTCGCCGTGATACAGCGCCAGCAGTCGGTCGGCGGGGGTCAGGCCGCTGTCGGCGATGTCTTCCAGTTCCGACAGATAGCCGCGCTCATCGACCATGCCGCCGCTGAACCGGGCGCGGTTTTTCAGCCCCTCCTTGGCAATGGCGACCATGTCGACGGCGACGTCCCGCACCGACCGCCCGGCCACCTCGGCCCTGAGGCCCAGCCGGGTCACGTCGCGGCGCAGCCGTTCGTGGTCGGCGATGTCCCAGTCCTTGACCAGGTCCCAGGCCGCCGCCAGCGCCGCCCCGTCGTAAAGCACCCCGGCCCACAGGGCCTGCAGCGCGCAGATCCGGCTCCACGGCCCGCCGTCGGCCCCGCGCATCTCCAGATAGGACTTCAGCCGCACCTCGGGGAAGAGGGTGGTCAGATGGTCGTTCCAGTCCTTCTTCGTCGCCCGCTCGCCGGGCAGGGCGGGCAGGCCGTCGGTCATGAAGCTGCGGAACGACTGGCCCGACAGGTCGACATAGGTGTCGCCGCGCTTGGCGAAATACATCGGTACATCCAGCGCATAGTCGGCGTAGCGCTCATAGCCGAAGCCGTCCCGGAAGACGAAGTCCAGCATCCCCGTCCGGTCCGGATCGGTGTCGGTCCAGACATTGGCGCGGGCGCTGAGGAAGCCGTTGGGCTTTCCTTCCGTGAACGGACTACAGGCGAACAGGGCGGTCGCGATCGGCTGCAGGGCCAGCGATGTCCGGAATTTGGCCACCATGTCGGCCTCGTCCGAGAAGTCCAGGTTCGACTGGATGGTGCAGGTGCGCAGCATCATGTCGAGGCCGAGCTGGCCCTTCTTCGGCATATAGTTCCGCATGATGACATAGCGGCCCTTGGGCATGACCGGCACGTCCTCGCGCCGCCACATCGGATCGAAGCCCGTGCCGAGGAAGCCGAGGTTCATCTGGTCGGCGACCTGTTTGACCTCCATCAGATGCTGGCCGGTCTCGTTGCAGATGTCGTGCACATCCTTCAGCGGTGCACCCGACAGTTCGAACTGCCCGCCCGGCTCCAGCGAGATCGAGGCCGTCATCCCCTCGTCGTTCTTCCGTTCCAGGGCGATGACATAGCCGGCCTCCTCGACGGGGCTCCAGCCGAACCTTTGCAGCCCCGTCAGCATCGCCAGGATGCCGGTGTCGCCCTCATAGGTCGGGCGGCGCAGGGTCGAGCGGTCGAAGCCGAATTTCTCGTGCTCCGCCCCGATGCGCCATTGCGCCTTCGGCTTGGCACCCTTCGACATGGCGCCGATCAGGTCGTTCCGGGAAAGCGGCGCAGCGTCGGTCATGCGTTCAGCCCTGTTGTGGCGGCTAGATGGGAGGAAAACCCCTCACGCTCAAGGGGGCATGCCTGCCCTATCGTTCCCAATCGCCCACAGCCGCCTGCCACAGGGCCAGGGCGGCGATGGCGGCGGTGTCCGCGCGCAGGATGCGCGGCCCCAGCGACACGGCGGTGGTGAAGGGCAGGGCCCTCAGCCGCTCGCGTTCTTCCGGCGAAAACCCGCCCTCGGGACCGATCAGAATGGCCCAGGGGCCGGCCCCGGCTTCTGCCACCGCCCCCGTCACCGGCGCCCCGCCCGTCTCGTCGCAGAACATCAGCCGTCGTCCCGCCTCCCAGCCGTCCAGAAGGTCCGCCAGCTTCACCGGCGCGTCGATCATCGGCACGTCCAGCCGCCCGGTCTGTTCGGCGGCCTCGATGGCGATGGCGTCCAGCCGGTCCATCCGCACATGCTGCACCTGGGTCCTCTGGGTCACCACCAGCTTCACCCGCCGCGCGCCCAGTTCGGTGGCCTTCTCGACCGCGAACTCCAGCGCGCTCTTCTTGACCACGGCGATCAGCAGATCGACGTCCGGCCCCAGGGCCTGCGGCCGCACCCGCTCCTCCGCCCGCAGCACAACCCCCTTCTTGAGGATTTCGCTGATGACGCAGCGCCACTCCCCGTCGCGGCCGTTGAAGACCAGCAGGCTGTCGCCGGTCTTCAGCCGCATCACCTGGGTCAGGTAGCGCGACTGGTCCAGCGTCGGCAGGACGGCGGCCTCGGGGGAGAGGGGGGTGGGGACGTGGAGGCGGATCATCGCGTGTAGTGATATCGGCACTGGGCGATCAGCAAGCCGTCCTCGGTCTTTCGATAGACCAGACGGTGTTCCTCATTGATGCGGCGCGACCACCAGCCGGAGAACTCACCACGAAGCGGCTCGGGTTTGCCCGTTCCGGTGAAGGGCGTGCGGCTGCATTCCTTGATCAGCGTGTTGATCTTGGCCAGCAGTTTGCGGTCGTGGGTCTGCCAGTAGAGATAGTCATCCCATCCTTCGTCATGGAAGGTGACCTTCATTCGATCAGATCGCGAACCTGGCCCTTGCCGGCATCCAGTTCCGCGATCGACTTCCGCAGGCGTTCGGCGTTCACCGGACTGCGCAGCAGATACTCTGTTTCCTGCCAGGAGGTGAAATCTTCCAGCGACATCAGCACGGCCGCGGGCTTGCCGCCTTCACGCGTGATGATCGTATAGTCGTGGTCCGCCGTGACCCGCTCGATGTTGGCGGCGAGGTTCTTGCGGAATTCGGTGACGGAGATGGCGTTCATTTGAAAAATGTACGTTATCGCGTACGTTAATTCAAGGCTGCCTACAGCGTCCGCGCGATCAGCAGCTTCATGATCTCGTTCGTCCCGCCGTAGATCCGCTGCACCCGCGCATCCTTGTACAGCTGGGCGATCGGATATTCGTTCATATAGCCATAGCCGCCGTGCAGCTGCAGCATCTCGTCGATGACCTCGCCCTGGATGTCGGTGACCCAGTATTTGGCCATGGAGGCCGTGACGGCGTCGAGGTCGCCCTTCAGATGCCGATCCATGCAGTGGTCGACGAAGACCTTGGCCACGGTCAGCTTGGTCTTGACCTCGGCCAGTTTGAACTGGGTGTTCTGGAAGTCGATGACCCGTTTCCCGAACGCCTTGCGCTCCTTCACATAGGCCAGCGTCTCCTGCAGCCCGCGCTCGGCCGCGGCCACGCCCTGGATGGCGATGTTCAGCCGCTCCTGCGGCAGCTGCTGCATCAGCTGGATGAAGCCCTGGCCCTCGCCGCCGCCGATGATGTTCTCGCCCGGCACCTTCACATCGTTGAAGAACAGCTCCGAGGTGTCATTCCCCTCCATGCCGATCTTGTGCAGGTTCCGCCCGCGCTGGAAGCCTTCTGCCCCGTCGGTCTCGACCACGATCAGCGACGTGCCCTTGGCGCCCTCGGCCGGATCGGTCTTGGCCACGACGATGATGAAGTTCGCCAGCTGGCCGTTGGTGATGAAGGTCTTGGACCCGTTCATCACATACTGGTTGCCGGTCTTGATGGCGGTGGTCTTGACCCCCTGCAGGTCGGAGCCGGTGCCCGGCTCGGTCATGGCGATGGCGCCGACCAGCTCGCCCGACTGCAGCCGCGGCAGCCAGCGCGCCTTCTGCTCGGCGGTGCCGTAATGCCAGATGTAGGGCATGACGATCGCATTGTGCAGCGAGATGCCGAAATGGTCCGCGCCCTTCCAGCCCAGCTGCCGCATCAGCACCACCTCATGCCGGTAGTCCCCGCCCATGCCGCCGTCTTCCTCGGGCATGGACAGACCCAGCAGGCCCGCATCGCCGGCGTCGTTCCACAGCTTGCGCGGCACGGAGGAATTGGCCAGCCAGGTCTGCACGGTCTCGGGCGAGCCGTGCTCATCGATCCATTTGCCGACGCTGTCGGAGAAGAGGGTGATCTCCTCTTCCTGCATGAAATCGGGCTCGGGGACGTTGAGGACGTTCATGGGAGTCTCCTGTCCCTTCTCCCATTGGGAGAAGGTGCCCCGGAGGGGCGGATGAGGGGCGGGTGGGTCAGTCGGCGAAAGCCGTCCCTCACCCTTTCGCCTTGCCGGTCGCTTCGCTCCCGGAGGCTCAAGCCCTCTCCCATCGGGAGAGGGCGCGGGATTTCTAGAACGCCTCCGCCGGCATCTGCATCAGCACTTCCGCGCCGGTCTTCAGCTTGGCCAGGTGGGCACCGGTATCCGGCAGGATGCGCTCGACGAAATAGCGGCCGGTCATCAGCTTGTTCGCATAGTAGGGATCGCTGGTGCCCGCATCGACCTGGGCCTGCGCCGCCTTGGCCATCTGCGCCCACATATAGGCCAGGGCCGTCAGGCCGAAGATGTGCAGGTAATCCGTCGAGGCCGCCCCGGCATTGTCCGGGTTCTGCATACCGTTCTGCATCAGCCACATCGTGCCGTCCTGCAGCTTCTTCTTGGCGTCGGCCAGGCCGTCGACATAGGGCTTGATCGGGCCCTCGCCGCCGTTCTCGGCCACGAAGGCGTCGATGTCGGCGAACCAGCTCATGATCGCCCGGCCGCCATTGGCCGGCAGTTTGCGACCCACCAGATCCAGCGCCTGAATGCCGTTGGCACCCTCATAGATCATGGTGATCCGGGCATCGCGCAGATACTGCGACGCCATGAAATGTTCGGTGTAGCCGCTGCCGCCGTGCCCCTGCATGGCCAGCGAGGCGACGTGGAAGCCCTTGTCGGTCAGATAGGCTTTCAGCACCGGGGTGATCAGACCCATATAATCATGGGCCTTCTGCGCCTCGGCCGCATCGTTCGAGTGCTGAAGATCGGCCTGCAGCGCGGTCCACAGGGTGAAGGCCTGGCCGCCTTCGACAAACGCCTTGGCCTCCAGCAGCATGCGGCGCACGTCGGGGTGAACCATGATGGAGTCGGCCGGCAGTTCGGGGCTCTTGGTCCCGGTCAGCGAACGGCCCTGCAGACGATCATGGGCGAATTCGACGGCGGCCTGATAGGCGGCGGTGCCGATCGACAGGCCCTGCAGGCCGGTGCCGAGCCGGGCCTCGTTCATCATCACGAACATGCCGGCCATGCCCTTGTTCTCGGGTCCGACCAGCCAGCCCCGGGCGTTCTCATAGGCCATGACGCAGGTGGCGTTGCCGTGGATGCCCATCTTGTGTTCCAGGCCCGCGCACTGGACGCCCGCATTCCGTTCGCCCAGCGACCCGTCTTCGTTGACGAACACCTTGGGCACGACGAACAGGCTGATGCCCTTGATCCCCTCCGGCGCGCCCTCGATCCGGGCCAGCACCAGATGGATGATGTTGTCGGTGAAGTCGTGTTCGCCCGACGAAATCCAGATCTTCTGGCCGGTGATGTTGTAGCTGCCGTCGCCGTTCGGGACGGCCTTGGTGCGGATCAGGCCCAGGTCCGTGCCGCACTGCGGCTCGGTCAGGTTCATGGTCCCGCCCCATTCGCCGATGGCCATCTTGGGCAGATACATCGCCTTCTGCTCATCCGAGCCGTTGGCGTTCAGGCCCCAGTAGGCGCCGGCGGTCAGGCCCGGATACATCGAGAAGGCGGCGCTGGCGGCGGAGGTGAACTGGCCGATCGCCATGGCCACCACGGCGGGCATCCCCTGTCCCCCGTGCTCGGGCAGGGCCGACAGGGCGGGCCAGCCGGCCTCGACCATGGCGTGATAGGCTTCCTTCCAGCCGGTCGGGCCGGTGACCTTGCCATTGTCCCATTTGCAGCCTTCCTGATCGCCGATGCGGTTCAGGGGGGCGATCACTTCCTCGGCGAATTTCGCGCCTTCTTCCAGAATCTGGCCGACCAGGTCCGTGGACACATCGGCGAAACCGGGCTGGTTGGCATAGCGGTCAATTTCCAGCACCTCGTTCAGAATGAACGTCAGGTCGCGGACAGGCGCCTTGTAGGCCATGGGATTACGCTCTCGCTTTGAAGGGCTGGTGGTTCTGGTCGGGGTTGAGGCGGGATTTCAGCAGGTCGGCATATTCGTCGGCGCCGGGCAGCAGGTCGGGGCGGAACTCGCCCAGTTTCCGCTCCATGACGACGCAGGCTTCCTCGGCGGTCTCGATGGCGGCATCGAGGTCCTCGCGCTGCTGTTTCAGCGCTGCGATCTGGGCCCGGTGGCGGCGCAGGGCGACCGACATCTGGTGGGCGTTGTGATTTTCGTTGTCGTACAGATCCAGCATCTCCTGGATCTCCAGCAGGCTGAATCCGATGCGCCGTCCGCGCAGGATCAGCTTCAGCCGCGCCCGGTCGCGGGCGTCATAGACCCGCGTCTGACCCTTGCGGGCCGGGGTCAGCAAGCCCTTGTCCTCATAGAATCGCAGCGCGCGCGCCGTCGCCCCGAACTCCCGGCAGAGCTGGCGGATCGAATAGGTGCGATGATCGTCGGCGGTCGCCATGACCGAACTCATAACTTGACGTGCACGTAAAGGGAAGCCTTTAGGTCGTCATGGCCCGCAAACACGTCAACCTCGGCCGCGCCCCCGACAAGCGCGACCTGCCTCAGAAGACCTGCCTCGTCTGCGGCAAGCCCTTCTCATGGCGCCGCAAATGGGCGCGCGACTGGGATCAGGTAAAGGTCTGCTCGGACCGGTGCCGGGCGGCGGGCCCGGCGGCCTGACGAACCTCTTGCCCCCGCTTCCACAGGACCGTCGCGGTCATGGCGATCAGGGCCAGGTTGGTGACCGCCGGGCCGACGTCCATGCCGGTGGCGTGGATGGCCAGCATCACGACTTCCAGCACCAGCAGGCCGCTCGCGGCCATGACCAGCAGCGGTCGACCGTGCTTCCAGGACACCAGCGGGGCCAGCACCAGAAGGGCGAGGAGGATTTCGGCGATACCGAGCCCGCGGACCAGATCCGGCGACACCAGGGCGGGCCAGCGCATCAGGTCGACCAGGTTGTCCATCGGCTCGCTGAGCTTGGCATAGCCCGCCGCGACGAAGAACATCGCGATCCATCCCTGGAGCGTCCAGAGCGTCAGGTTGCGATAGCTGGCGTTCAGGCGTGAACGGGCCGGGGTCAGGGCTTGGCAGGGCATTTTCGCTACGCCGGGACGGGCGTTCTCTTGATTTGCAACAGTCTCGATGTCGGATCGCGCAAGCCGTCCCACAAGGGCGCGAAGCGAGATCGTAACCATCCGTGACCCCCTTCTGCGAGACCGGCGCGGCCAAAGCGTGGCCGTTTGCATAACGCCTTGTAATGCGAACGGGCTTTAGGCCGGGTTAAGGTCCCTGTTTGCGGGGTGCCCGATTGCCTTGTCATCCCCGACGGACCCCGGCGAAAGCCGGGGGCAGATCGGGGACGGGCAGCAACCCTCCACCCCCTCCATCCTCCCGGACAGCCCGCAGGGCTGAGCCGGGAGCAGGGCAGCGACCAACTCGTCCGCCTTACACTTGCCCCGGATAGCGGCGGGCGCCGCTTCCGGGACGGTCGTGGGGTCAGCACCACCGTCCCGGCTCGCCGCTGCGCGGCGTCCGGGATGACAAACTCGGTCCCTGGCTCAAGCCCACGCTTTCCTTGCGGCCTCAAGCCGGGCCAGTTTGGCCTCCAGCGGTCCCCAGTCATCCTCCGCCTCGATCGCGGCCCAGATGGCCTCGACCTCGTCGATCAGCATCTCCTCGGGCTCGGCGGCGGCGAACATCGCCGCCTCCAGCCGCTCGGGCCGGTCGGGGGCGTGTTCGAACAGGGCGAAGCGGAAGGCGTCGAAGGCCTCGCCCTGGTACAGTTTCCCGCGCGGCCCCTGCAGCGCCCGCGCCGAAGAGGCAAAGCCGCCGAACCAGTCGAAGAACAGCGGCTCCCAGCGCAACGCCTCGCCGCCCTCGCGCAACAGCGCCAGGCTCGTGTCCAGCAGCCTCTGGTCCGCCGCCTCGCCCAGGCTCTGCACCCCCAGCCGTGCCAGAAACGCCGCGCGCAGTTCGCGGATATAGGCCGGGCCGAAACCGTTCAGCGCCTCCGTCAGGGGCTCCGCCTCGGCCACCGTCTTCAACGCCCCGCCCAGCTGTGTCAGGGCCCAGAACACCGCCTCCGGCTGTCGCGCGAAGGCATACAGGCCGGTGCGGTCGAAATAGGCGGCGGTGAAGCCCGGCTCATAGTGGGGCAGGAACCGCCAGGGGCCATAGTCGAAGCTCTCGCCCGTGACGTTCAGATTGTCGGTGTTCAGCACCCCGTGGACAAAGCCCGCCGCGATCCAGCGCGCCGCCAGCCGCGCCGAGGCCTCGACCACGGCGCGCAGAAAGCCGGGCACGTCGCCGGCCGCGACCGTCGGATGGTAGAGCGACCGCGCATGCTCGACCAGGACCTCGACCATGTCGGCCCGTTCCAGATACGCCCCCCGCTGGAAGGTCCCGAACCGGATGTGGCTGTGCGACAGACGCACCAGCACCGCCGACCGGGTCGGCGACGGCTCGTCGCCGCGCTCCAGCGCCTCGCCGGTCTCGATCAGGGACAGGGCCCGGCTGGTCGGCACGCCCTGGGCCTCCAGCATGGCCGCCGCCAGCACCTCGCGCACCCCGCCCTTCAGCGTCAGCCGCCCGTCCCCCGACCGCGACCAGGGCGTCTGGCCGGAGCCTTTTGTTCCCAGGTCGAGAAGTCGGCCCCGGTCGTCGTGCAGCTGCGCCGCCAGAAAGCCGCGCCCGTCGCCGAGGTCGGGGTTGTAGGTGCGGAACTGATGCCCGTGATATCGCATGGCCACGGGCCCGGGCTGGCCGGGCAGGGGCTCGAACCGGCCGAAATGGGCCACCCATTCGGCGTCCGTCAGCGTCTCCAGCCCCACGCTCGCCGCCGCCCGGTCGTTGCGGACCCGCAGGATCGTCTGCGGGAAGTCGGCGGCGCGCACGGCGTCGCCATAGTCCCCGCCCAGGGCGAAGAACTGCGGATCGGGACGAAAGGCGGGCGAGACGGGCATCCGGCGCAGATGCGGCTTCTGATCTTCGCGCGCAACCGTCCGCTTTCGGTTGAACCCGATCCGCCCTCGCGTATTATCGGTGACAGAGATCCGGCCGGGGTTCCGGTCAGGCTGGCGCGCCTGCGAAGGCGGTGCGAATCCAGTCCGGCGTCCGTCGATAACCTGACGCCACGACAGTCCTTTCCAGAGTTCCGGAGACCGCCGTGGTGCGCAAGATTACCCTCGAATTCCTCAAGACCGAGGCCGCCTCGGGCATGCTGCTGGGCGTCGCGGCCCTCATGGCCCTGATCGTCGCCAACTCGCCCCTGGCCCCCGGCTATTTCGGCTGGCTGAAGAGCGAACACATCCTCCAGGTCGGGCCGCTGATCCTCCAGCTGACGATCTCGGACTGGATCAAGGAAGGCCTGATGGCGGTCTTCTTCCTCGTGGTGGGGCTGGAGATCAAATATGAGATCCTCAGGGGCGAGCTCAGCGATCCACGCAAACTGGCCATGCCGGTGCTGGCGGCGGTGGGCGGCATGGTCGGGCCCGCGGCGGTCTATCTGGCTGTTTCCGGCCTGTTGAACGGACCGCAGGGCGGCTGGCCGATCCCGCTGGCGACCGACATCGCCTTCGCCCTGGCGGTCTTCGCCGTCGCGGCGCGCGGGCTGCCGTCGTCCTTGCGGGTCTTCCTGCTGACCCTGGCCATTGTCGATGACCTCGGGGCCATCGCCCTGATCGCCGTCCTGTTTTCCAGCGGCGTCGACTGGCTGCCGCTGGCCTGGGTCGTGGGTCTGCTGGCCGTGGGCGGGTGGTTCGCGAGAGGGCGGCGGATCCCGGCGCCCTTCTGGGTCCTGGGTTTCGGGCTCGTCTGGTACCTGACCGTCCTGGCCGGCCTGTCCACCTCCCTGACGGCGGTGGCCTTTGCCCTGATCGTGCCCGTCGGCCACCGGACCGAGGACGGCCAGAGCCCGCTGCAGGAGGCGATGCACGATCTGCACCCCTATGTCGCCTGGCTGGTCCTGCCCCTGTTCGCCTTCGCCAAGGCCGGGGTCTCCTTCACCGGCCTGTCGATGGAGCAGGTCTTCGCCCCCCTGGTGCTCGCCCTCACCCTCGGCCTCTTCCTCGGCAAACAGATCGGCGTCTTCGGCGCCGCCTGGCTCGCCTCGACCCTGAAGATCGGTCGTCCCCCGACCGGGGCCACCTGGCTCGAGCTCTACGGGGTCAGCCTGCTCTGCGGGGTCGGGTTCACCATGAGCCTGTTCATCGGTGTCCTGGCGTTTCCGGGCACCATCGACTCGCCGGAGCAGGTCGCGGTCAAGCTGGGGGTGCTGGGCGGATCCGTCCTGTCGGCGATATTCGGGGCCGCGGTTCTCGCCGTGGCGACGCGCCGACGCCGGATTCGGGCAGGGGCGGGCACAGGGCCCCACACCGGTCAGGCGAATATTGACCTCACGTCATAGGTTTTTGTCGCTTTTGCGTCACAGTCCGGCATCCGCCGTGGCGGAATAGTGGCGCGGGGGGCCACGGAAGCTTGTCGCTGAGTCCGCCTTCGATTACCGAAAAGGCTGGACTTACCGCGTTCCACAGAAGGGCGCGGCTCAGGGATCAGGAACCGCCACGGTTGCCGTAAACACGGAGCCGGGCCCATGTCGGGGAGCTACAATGCGCCTTACCAACCTTCTTCGTACCACCGTCTCCGCCGCTGTTGTCGGGGCCTGTGCCTTCGGCTTCGCCGGTGCCGCGTCCGCCCAGGATGCCGGCCAGGGCAGCCCGCAGACCATCGACGACATCATCGTCACCGCCCAGAAGCGTGAGCAGAACCTTCAGGACGTGCCGATCGTGGTCACCAGCCTGTCGGCCGAGACGCTGCAGGACGCCGGCGTCCGCGACATCAAGGACCTGCAGATCCTGACGCCGGGCATGACGGTCACCTCGACCTCGTCGGAAGCCTCGACCACCGCCCGCATCCGCGGCGTCGGTACGGTGGGTGACAACCCCGGTCTGGAAAGCTCGGTCGGCGTGGTCATCGACGGCGTCTATCGCTCGCGCAACTCGGTCGGCTTCGGCGACCTGGGCGAAATGAGCCGTATCGAGGTCCTGAAGGGCCCGCAGGGCACGCTGTTCGGCAAGAACACCTCGGCCGGCGTCATCAACATCATCACCGAGGCCCCGTCGTTCACGCCGGAGTTCAACGCCGAACTCAACGTCGGCAACTACGGTGCCATGGGCGCTTCGGGTTCGGTCACCGGCCCGATCAGCGACACCCTGGCCTTCCGCCTGTACGCCAGCCGCCGCGTCCGTGACGGCTTCATGACCATCGACACCGGTGACGGCCCGCGTCCCGAGGTTGACGACAACAACCAGGACTTCGGCACCGTTCGTGGCCAGCTGCTGTGGCTGCCCAGCGACAACGTCTCCTTCCGCCTGATCGGCGACTTCTCGCGCCGTGACGAATACTGCTGCGTCGGCACGCAGATCCGGACCGCCAACACCTATCCCTTCATCGACGGACTCTCGAACGGCACCGGCCAGCGTCCGCCGGCCGCCGGCAACGGCCCGCTGCCCTTCCTGCGCACCGGCTATGCCAACCGCTCGTCCTACCAGGAAGTCACCGATCGCGGCGTCTCGCTCGAGACCACGATCGACATTCCGGCCATCAACGGCTCCCTGACCTCGGTCACCTCGTGGCGTGAGTGGGAGTCCACCCTCGGCCAGGACGTCGACTACACCGGTGCCGACATCGCCTATCGCCTCAACGACGGCGACTATGGCTTCACGGTCGACAACCTGACCCAGGAAATCCGCCTGGCCGGCTCCAACGACAGCTTCGACTGGCTGGTCGGCTTCTTCGCCACCTCGGAAGAGGTCGGCCGCACGGACAGCTGGTATTTCGGTGCCGACTACACGCCCTTCCTGTCGTTCCTGCTGAGCGCCAGCCTGAACGCCGCCAACCCGGCCCTGCCGATCAGCCCGAGCACCATCGGCTGCTACACGCGTTCTGCCCAGACGGCTGTCGGCTTCGGTCAGTGCCTCGGCACCGGCGGTGCCGTATCCGGCGGCGGTGCCGGCTTCACGGTCGGCCAGGGCTATGAGGACGTCTACGACCAGGACTCGACCTCCTACGCGCTGTTCACCAACAACACCTGGCACGTCACCGAGCAGTTCGACATCACCCTGGGCCTTCGCTACACCATGGATGAGAAGAAGCTGCAGGGTCTGCAGCGCAACACGAACGGCAACGGCGGTGCCTGCTCGGCTGCCCTCGGCAACTCGGCCGCCATCGGTGCTGTCCTCGGTGCTTCGACCTCCTCGCTGCTGGGCCGCTTCTGCCTGCCCTGGTCGAACTCGGCCTTCAACAACCGCGGCGTCTCCGAGAGCTTCGACGACGGTGAGCTGAGCGGCACGGTCAAGGCTGCCTTCCGCCTGAACCCCTCGATCCTGACCTATGTGTCGTATGCCCGCGGCTACAAGAGCTTCGGCTACAACCTGGACCGCGTGCAGACGGGCATCACGCCCAATGCCTCGCTGCTCTTCCCGTCGGAAGTGGTCGACAGCTACGAAGCCGGCGTGAAGATGACGCTGGCGGATCGCACCCTGCTGCTGAACGCCACCTATTTCGACCAGACGTTCGAGGACTTCCAGCTCAACACCTTCCTCGGCACCGCCTTCGTGGTGGAGTCGATCCCCGAGCTGACCTCGCGCGGCGTCGATGCCGACATGGTCTGGTTCACCCCGGTCGAGGGCCTGAGCTTCCAGGGCGGCGTGACCTACACCGACGCCCAGTACGGCGCCTTCACCGCGGCTGACCTGTCCAACCCGGGCAACTTCGGACAGCTTTCGCTGCTGCCGGGTGCCCGTGCCTCGTTCGCACCGGAATGGTCGGCCACCGGCTCGATCAACTTCGATCGCAACGTCGGCAACGGTCTCCGCGCGGGCTTCAGCGTCGCGGCCAAATACATGGACGACTACAACACCGGCTCTGACCTGCTGCCCTACAAGCTGCAGGAAGCCTTCACGACCTTGAACGGCCGCATCCACCTGGGTGCCGAGGACGAGCGTTGGACGGCCGAGTTCTGGGTCCAGAACCTGACCGACGAAGACTACATCCAGGTCGCCTATAACGCCCCGCTGCAAGGCGCGGCGTTCCAGGGGACGGTCCAGCCGAACGGCACCTTCTTCAACCCGGCGCTGGACAGCCAGACCTACGACGCCTTCCTGGGCCAGCCGCGCACCTACGGCGCGACCCTGCGCCTTAAATACTAGGACCGCCTCGCCGCAAGGCGGGTCGAACCAGCCGGCCGGGGGAAACCCCGGCCGGTTTTGTTTTGGGCATGCTTGCGGTGCGCAATGTCCCCCCGGAGGTCCCGCAACCGGCGATCAGGCGGCCGCGACCGACCCCATCCTTCGTCGCCTGAGGGGCCCCGCCGTCCCCTTCTACGGATGGTGCATCACAACGGGCACAACGAAGGCCACAACGATCACAGCGGGTTCTGTGAGGAGGAGGTCCGGACGGCCCCCCTTCGGCTCCGATCCATGCGGCGTAAGCCGCGATCTCAAGAGAGCCCGGTACGATATCGACGCCGGCACGGCTCTGGTCCCGTCGTGTCCTTTGTGGCCTTCGTTGTGCCCGTTGTGATGAGCCTTCCGGCCGCCGCCTTCAGGCCATGCGGCTGTGCCGGCCACGGAAAAGGGGCGGCAACCTCACGATCACCGCCCCCTTCGTCGATCCCTCGATCCGGCCTCCTGGACCGCTACTCCGCCGGCTGGTTCCCGGCCTCGTCCATGTCACGTTGACCCTGGAACATCCGGCCCAGCCGCCGCTCCAGCCGGGTCTTGACCCCGTCAACCAAGCTGAACACGACCGGCACGAACAGCAGGCTCAGGCCGGTCGAGGTAATCAGCCCGCCGATCACCGCCACGGCCATGGGCGAACGGAAGGCGGTGCCTTCCCCGATCGCCGCCGCGATGGGCAGCATCCCCAGCCCCATGGCCATGGTCGTCATGATGATCGGCCGCGCCCGCTTGTGGGCGGCGTCCATCAGGGCGTCCCGGCGGTTCATGCCCTGTCTCATGGCGATGATGGCATAGTCGACCAGCAGGATGGAGTTCTTGGCCGCGATCCCGGTCAGCATGATGATGCCGATCAGGGCCGGCATCGACAGCGACTTGCCGGTGATCAGCAGGGCCAGGAAGGCTCCGCCGAACGACACCGGAAGGGCCGCGAGGATGACGACCGGATGGAAGAAGCTGCCGAACAGCAGCACCAGCACCACATACATCAGCAGGATGCCGGTCACGATGGCGAAGCCGAAGCCGGTCGCCAGTTCCTGATTGCTTTCGGCATCGCCGGTCAGTTGCTGTGTCACGCCTTCCGGCAGGTTCTGCATGGAGGGCAGGGCATCGACCGCCTCGGTCGCGACGCTGAGCGGCACCCCGGCCAGTTCGGCGGAAATGGTGGCCACGCGGCGGCGGTCCAGCCGTTCGATCTGGTTGGGTCCCGCCCCGAAGCTGATGTCCGCGACCGCCGAAAGCGGAACGGTCCCGCCGGATGCCGTCGGCACCTGCAGGTTCTCGATCACGCCCAGCTGGCTGCGAGCCTCCTCGGCCAGCATCACCCGGATCGGGATCTGGCGGTCACCGAGGTTGAATTTGGGCAGCAGCTGGTCAGCATCGCCCAGGGTGGCGACGCGGGCGGCCTGGCTGATCGCTCCCGCAGACACACCCTGGAGCGCCGCGACATCCGGTTTCGGTCGGATCAGGATTTCCGGCCTGACCAGGGCGGATGACGAGGACACATTGGCCAGTTCCGGCAAGGCGCGCATCTCGCGCTCCACCCGGGCCGCCGCGTCTTCCAGCTGGCGCGGATTGTCGCTGACCAGTGCAATGCTCATCAGGCCGCCGCCGCTGCCGCCGGCTCCAAACTGGATCCGGGCCCCGGGGATCGATTTCAGCTCACGACCGATTTCCTGTTCGAACTCTTGCTGGCTGAGCCTGCGGTCCCAGCGGCTGACCAGATTGATGGTCATGTTCGCCCGGCGGACCTCTGCCGCCCCGCCGCCGCCGCCGGGGCCGAAGCTGACCGTCGCCGAGCCGATGGACGAGAAGACCGAGTCGACCTCAGGCCGCGCCCGAAGGATCTCCGTCACCTGACGAACAGCCTCGTCGGTCTGCTCCAGTGTGGTGCCCGGTGCCAGTTCGACTGTCGCACTGGAGCGCGAGATGTCCTCCACCGGAATGAATTCACCGGGCAGTTTGGACGCCAGCACCAGGGAGCCGACGAAGAAGGCCAGACCCATACCCATGACCCACAGCCGGTGGTCCCTGAGCCGGAAAATGACCCGCCGCCGGAACCAGCCGCCGCGACCCGCAGCCCGGTCGGCGACCAGCCGCGGGTCCGTCGACGAGGACAGGCACCAGCTCAGGGCGGCGAGGAAGGGCTTCATCCATTTGGGATCGGGGTGTTCCTTGCCCTGGTCGCGTTTGAGCAGATAGGCCCCCATCAGGGGCGTGATCGTTCGGGCGACGACGAGGGAGAAGCCGACGCTCACACAGGTGGCGATGGCGAAGGATTTGAAGAACTGACCGACCACGCCGGGCATGAAGCCCGTCGGGGCAAACACGGCGACCAGCGTAGCCGTGGTGGCGATCACGGCCAGGCCGATCTCATCCGCAGCCTCTATGGCGGCAGGGTAGGGGGCCTTGCCGTCGCGGATGTGGCGGACGATGTTCTCGATCTCGACGATGGCGTCATCCACCAGAATGCCGACCGTCAGCGACAGGGCCAGCAGGGTCACGACATTCAGCGACTGGTTGGTCAGGTCCATGATCCAGAAGGTCGGGATCAGGGACAGCGGCATGGCGACGGCCGTGATGAAGGTCGCGCGCCAGTCCCGCAGGAAGATGAACACCACGGCGATGGCCAGCAGCGCGCCCAGCAGCAGGGCCTCGACCGAGGCGTGGAAATTATTGATCACATCGGAGGTGATGTCCGACACCTTCTCGAAGGTGACGTCGGCGCGCTCGGCGTCCAGCGCCTCGATCGCCGCGATGGACTGGTGATAGACGTCGACCTCGGACGAACCGATGGAGCGCACCACGCCGAAACCGACGACTTCCTGACCGTTGAACCGGGCCCGACCGCGTTGTTCGGACCATTCGTCCACGACCTCGCCCAGATCGCCCAGCCGGACCGCCCGTCCATTGACCGGGATCAGGGTATCGGCCAGGGCCTCGACCGTCAGGGCCGAGCCGACGGTGCGGATGGCCTGTTCCTCGCCACCGATCTCGCCGCGGCCGCCGGGGAGGTTGGCATTGGAGGCACGCAGCTGTTGCGACACGGCTGCGGCCGTCACGCCCTGGGCGGCCAGCTTGCCCGGGTCCAGCTTGATGCGGATCTCGCGGCTGACGCCGCCGTCGCGATTGATCTGGCTGACGCCCTTCACCAGCAGCAGGCGTTTGGAGACCGTATTGTCGACGAACCAGCTCAGTTCCTCAGGACTCATGCCGGGTGCGCGCACCACATAGTTCAGAATGGCCTGACCGGTGAATTCGATCCTCTGAACGACGGGTTCCTGAACATCGGCGGGCAGGTCCTGGCGCACGGCAGCGACGGCGTTGCGCACGTCATTGGTGGCCTTCTCCAGATCGACCCCCAGCTCGAACTCGACCATGGTGGTCGAGGCGCTGTCCGTGACGGTGGAGCTGATCTTCCTCACCCGCCCGAGGCCGGCCAGGGAGTCCTCCACCAGCCGCGTCACCTGGGTTTCCAGCTCGGTCGGAGCCGCCCCGGGCTGGACCACCGTGACCGCCACGATCGGCAGGTCGACGTCGGGGAAATTATTGGTTCTCAGATTGAAATAGCTGCTGATGCCCGCGATCGTCAGGACCACGAACAGCAGCACGACCGGAATCGGGTTCCGGATCGACCATGAGGAGATGTTGTTCAGATTCATCGGCCGGGGGTCCCGGCCGGCGCGGCGGCGCGCGCGGCCCTTGCCGGAACCACCGTCACAACATCCCCTTCACCCAGGAAGCCGGCACCCTGGACCACCACCTGCTGGTTGGCTTCCAGACCGCTGACGACCTGAATCTGCGTTCCGTTCCGGACTCCCGTGGTGATCGGGTTGAAGCGCACGGCATTGCGGGCTCCGATCGTATAGACCCCGGCCTTGCCCTCGCGAAAAATGACGGCGTCGGACGGCACGACCACGGCAGGCTGGGGTCCCAGATCGATGGTCGCGCGCGCGAACATGCCGGGGCGCAGGCCGCTGCCCGGCGCCAGTGAGATACGCGCGATGCCCAGACGGGTCTGCGGATTGACCTCGGGGGTCACGATCCGGACGCTGCCGGTTGCCCCTGCGGCCTGTTCGGAGGTGATGGTCGCGGCCATACCCGAACGGACCAGCCGCAGTTCGGCCTCGGGAATCTCCGCGTCCAGCTCCAGCCTCCCGTCACGCACCATGCGGAACAGTTCCGAGCCCGGCTGGACGATCTGCCCCCGGGTCACGCTCCGGCTACTGATCATGCCGGCCACCGGTGCCCGGATACCGGTCTGGTTCAGCCGGGTCCGGGTCTCGCTCAGCGCGGCCTGGGCGGACGACAGCTGCGCCCGTGCCGAGCGCTGGTTGGCAATGGCCGTATCGAGGGAGGCCTGGCTCAGGAAGCCGCGTCCACGAAGTTCCTCGGCCCGGACCAGGGCCGCGTCCTCACGCGCCGCATTGGCCTCGGCGCTGGCCACGCCGGCCTGCTGCTGGCGCAGCTGGGCCTGCAGGACCTCGTCGTTCAGCTTGACCAGCAACTGCCCCTGACGAACGTAGGTGCCCTCGTCGACATAGACGGCGATAGCCGTCAGGCCGCCGGTCTCGGCACCCACCGGCACCTCTTCCCAGGCGGACACCGTGCCCGACGCCGTCACGGTGCGTGGCTGGTTGATCAGGACGGCGGTTGCGGCGGTGACCGTCTGGCCCGCGCGCTGCGCCGCCGCGGCGTCCTTCTTGCCGGCCTCGTCGCCGCCGCAGGCCGCCAGGGTCAGGCCCATGGCCACCATGGCCGCACCGGCCAGACTTTTCCGCACAATGTTTGCCACGTCGGGTCCTCATGGACGCCGCGGAGGGGGAGCCGCGCGTCTCGTGTCCGGGTCGCCCGTCCCGGGCGCCCCTGTCATCAGCCGTTGAATAGCGGGTTCGCGGCGGCTTCTCAAACGCGAAAACAGCCCTTACGACGATGTAATCGACCTCGACCGGTGCGCGAAATGCCTCGGGAGCGGCGCGCGCGTTGGCGATCCGGCCCTGCCGTGCTACCGGCGCGGCCATGACGACCCCTCCCATCGACCGCATCCGAAACTTCAGTGTGGTGGCCCACATTGACCACGGCAAATCCACCCTGTCCGACCGGCTGATCCAGTTCACCGGCGGGCTGACCGCGCGCGAGATGTCGGCGCAGGTTCTCGATTCCATGGATATCGAGAAGGAGCGGGGCATTACCATCAAGGCCCAGACCGTGCGCCTGAACTACCGGGCCAGGGACGGGCTCGACTACGTCCTGAACCTGATGGACACGCCCGGCCACGTCGACTTCGCCTATGAGGTCTCGCGCTCCCTGGCCGCCTGCGAGGGCAGCCTGCTGGTGGTCGATGCCTCCCAGGGCGTCGAGGCCCAGACCCTGGCCAATGTCTACCAGGCCATCGACAACAATCACGAGATCGTCCCGGTCCTGAACAAGATCGACCTGCCCGCCGCCGAGCCGGACCGGGTGCGCCAGCAGATCGAGGACGTCATCGGCCTGGACGCCTCCGACGCCGTCCTGTGCAGTGCCAAGTCCGGCCTCGGCATCGAGGATGTGCTCGAGGCCATCGTCACCCGCCTGCCGGCCCCCAAGGGCGACCCCGATGCCCCGCTCAAGGCCCTGCTGGTCGACGCCTGGTACGACCCCTACCTCGGCGTCGTCGTCCTCGTCCGGGTCTTCGACGGCAAGCTGAAGACCGGCCAGCGCGTCAAGATGATGCAGAACGGCTCGACCCATCTGATCGACCGGGTCGGCGTCTTCCTGCCCAAGAACACCCCGGTCGACGAACTGGGCCCCGGCGAGGTCGGCTTCATCACCGCCCAGATCAAGGAGGTCGCCCACGCCGCCGTCGGCGACACCATCACCGATGAGAAAAAGCCCACCGCCGAGCCGCTCAAGGGCTTCAAGGACGTCCAGTCGGTGGTCTTCTGCGGCCTCTTCCCGGTCGATGCCGCCGATTTCGAGGACCTGCGCGCCGCCATCGGCCGCCTGCGGCTGAACGACGCCAGCTTCACCTTCGAGATGGAATCCAGCGCCGCCCTCGGCTTCGGCTTCCGCTGCGGCTTCCTCGGCCTGCTGCACCTCGAGATCATCCAGGAGCGCCTGTCCCGCGAGTTCAACCTCGACCTGATCGCGACCGCGCCCAGCGTGGTCTATAAAATCGGCCTGCGCGACGGCTCCGAGATCGAGCTGCACAACCCCGCCGACCTGCCCGACGTCATGCAGATCCTGGAAATCAGCGAGCCCTGGATCAAGGCCACCATCCTGACCCCCGACGAATACCTCGGCGGCGTCATCAAGCTGTGTCAGGACCGCCGCGGCTCCCAGGTCGAGCTGTCCTACGTCGGCTCCCGCGCCCTGGTGGTCTATGAGCTGCCGCTGAACGAGGTCGTGTTCGACTTCTACGACCGCCTCAAATCCATCTCCAAGGGCTATGCCTCGTTCGACTATGAGCTCAGCGAGTACAAGGTCGGCGACCTTGTGAAGATGAACATCCTCGTCAATGCCGAGCCGGTCGACGCCCTGTCCATGCTGGTCCACCGCGGCCGGGCCGAGATGCGCGGCCGCTCCATGGTCGAGAAGATGAAGGAGCTGATCCCGCCCCATCTGTTCGTCATCCCGATCCAGGCGGCCATCGGCGGCAAGATCATCGCCCGCGAAACCGTCCGCGCCCTGCGCAAGGACGTGACGAGCAAATGCTACGGCGGCGACGCCACCCGCAAGAAGAAGCTGCTCGAGAAGCAGAAGGCCGGCAAGAAGCGCATGCGCCAGTTCGGCAAGGTCGAAATCCCGCAGGAAGCCTTCATCGCGGCTCTCAAGATGGATGACGATTGATCGTCTGATCCCTCGATTTCGCCCCGGCCGCATTTGCGCTAGACTGTGGCCATGAGCGAGCTCCTGACGCGCATTACCATCCGACCCGACCAGTGTGGCGGGCGCCCCTGCATCCGTGGCATGCGGATGAGGGTCAGCGACGTGCTGGGCATGCTGGCGGCCGGCGAGAGCGCGGCATCGATCCTGGAACATCATCCGGACCTCGAACCGGACGATATCAGCGCCTGCCTCGCCTATGCGGCGCGCGAGGTCGATCACGCGGTCATCCTCGCGGCGTGAGGCTGATCATCGATCAGCAGTTGCCGCCGATACTGGCAGCGTGGTTTCGGGATCAGGGCGTCGACGCCTTCCACGTCCGCGAGCTTGATCTGACCGGCGCCGCAGATCTGGCGATCTGGGCGGACGCCATGCGTGACGATGCCGTCGTCGTCAGCCGCGACGAGGATTTCGTAAAACTGCTCAGGGATCGCGGCGGTGCCCGTCTGGTCTGGATAAGGGTCGGCAACTGCACCAATACGACCTTGCTGGCGATGATCGAGGCGAACTGGCCGGCGATCGAACAGCGGCTGTCCGACGGTGACAGGCTGATCGAATTGCGGTCGTGACGGCTCGCCCGCTGCCCACCCCCGATTGACGCCGCCCCCCCGCTCCCTTCATGTGACCGACCCTTCGATTCCGAGCCCGCCCCATGACCGACGCCACCCCCATCACCTTCACCGACAATCCGATGAACCCGCTGGAGGAGCTGCTCTATACCGGCCTGGCCGACCCGACGCAGATGGGCGCCTTCGAGCGGATCATGCTCGAGGCCGACCTCTATGCCGTGCCCGAGCCCGACAGCCCCGGCGGCACCCCCGGCGATGACGGCGCAAAAGTCCTGCGCCCCGGCGAGCAGCTGATCCTGCGCGGCGTCGTCCTCAACGACGGCCGCAACACCGTGACCCTGTTCACCGACCCGGCCCGCGCCGTCCGGATGTTCGGCGAGGACACCCGGATTCTGGCCATGCAGGGCCGCAAACTGCTGGAGATGCTCCAGGACACGGTGATCCTGCTCAACCCCGCCGACGGCAAGGGGCTGATGATGGAGCCCGACCAGATCAAGGCGGTGCTCGGCCATGCGCCGGTCCGCCCGCTGGTCCGCCCCTCGGGCCGGGTCGAACTGCATGCGGTCGAGCCCGAGAACGAGCCGGTCGTCATGACCGAGGCCCTGCGCGATGCCTTCCAGCCCCCCCTGGTCGAGGCCATCTGGGTCGCCCGCGCCGTCTGGCCCGACATCGGCCAGATCGGCTGGTTCGCCGACGTCCGCAGCCATGGCCCCGCCGACGAGATCACCGCCCTCGTCCAACGCGCCGTCCGCGGGCTGAAATTCGGCACCGAGACGCTGGACATCTCGGTCACCAGGCCGGGCGGCAAGGACGGGGTCGGGGTGAAGGTGGTTTGAGGGGCTGGCCCTTCAGCATTTTCAGAGCGACTTTTGGTTAGGCCATCGGCCAATGGCCCAGTCACTTAGCGCCGATGCACGATCAGCGACCGCCGCAGGGTCCCACTCTGGCCAAGACTGACCGACGTCCCGAGTCGTGGCGAAGATCGAGTTTTTGTAGGCTTTCTTTTTGCTCGAATAGTCTTGCTGTCCGACCGCAGGATTCATGCTTCGTGTAATCGGAATAAGATTCGCCCAAGTGTTCACAACGGTCTTGTAGGCTTCGCCAAAAATATCAATCCAATGCTCATTTGGGGTTTGAGGCAGAATGTGCTCAACCTCGAAATCGTCGGCTGGAGATTCACCTTTCGCAGACCTCTCATATTCGAGAAGCGCGAATTTTTTGACGTTGCGGTCGTAGAGGTTGCCGGATCGGATGTTGGCTGCGAACTCCACATCGTCCGGCCAAGGAACCGTCGTTCGAGAGCTAATCGCCAAGCTGATGGTCTGCTTGGTGGGGAAGCCGCTGGCGGACGCTTCTTTCCAGAGTCCCTTGAATACCGCGTGAAGTCCGGTCGGCTCGTAGCCGCAAATGGCACGCCGAAACAAAAATCCCTCGACCAGTTCAAGGGCGTCGCAAGTCTGGTCCTCGTCTCCTTCGCCCCGACGCATCGCGTCGAAAAGGTTGAATACGAAGGGGTAAATTGATGAAGGTGCCCCCATTTCGTGTAGCCGGTTCATCTGTTGCTTCAATCGCTTCCCCCACGTCGGATCCAGGGTCCCCACTTCTAGAGCGGCGAACTCTGGGAAAAACCGCGCGAGGTCCGAGATCACTGCCTGCGGGTTAGCGAACCCATCCCATCGCTTACGGAGGGTCGAGAATAGCTCTGCCTTCGTGATCTGACTGTTGATCACCAAGCCATACGGAAACAGATAGCGTTCTAAATCGATCTGGTTGTCGTGGAATTTCGCCTCAAAGGGTTGCCAATCGTTTGAGAATATAGCTTGGGCCATTCCCGGATCATTAGCAACGCGAGATAATATCTCGTTCCGAACAAGATCGCCGGTCGTTATTTTCTCGCCTCTAGCGTTCAGTCGCTCAAATATCTTGGGTGCCGCTGTGGGGTCGCGCAGAGAGATTTGCACAAAGCGGAGGGTCGAAACCAAGATTTCTAGAATTCGCTCTAGCCCTTCCTGGCCTTTTTCTTTGTTGACGTCATTGAGCCGCCGGAGAATCCGCTCGAACTGTTTCGTCAGGTTTCCGGTTGGTAGTCCTGCCGGCGCAGGAGGAGAGGGAGCGTTCCCCCCAAATGCTGTGGGACTTGAGAGCGCCGGCAGAGCACGGAGCTTGTCCCACAGAGACTTGAATTGCTGACGGTCTGCCGCAGCAGGCACTAGCTTTGTGTTGTAAGGATTATCGCTAAAGGGCCTTAGCAACAGGTATTTCGTTACGACCTCTGAGGCCCATGTCTCATTTCCGTTTCTAGCTGAAACGTATGCAAGTCCCAGTATGATTATGTAACAGGTCGACAGACGCTGCTGGCCATCCACAACGTCAAAAACATCCGGTCGTCCAATTCGGCCAGTTTGAGAAACGAGTACAAGCACGCCTAGAAACTGCGACTTGCTCTTTCCTTCGATTATGTCGTCAACGTCCGCCCATAGCTCATTCAGGCTAGGAGCGGACCAACGGTAGGCGCGCTGAAACAGCGGGATGTTGATGACGTTGTCGCCAGAAACAATGTCCGAAAATGATATTTATTGCTGTTGGTCTGTGACCTTCAGTCCGCTGTCCATTCTAGTCCCCAACCAGTGCAGGCTGACACTGCCAGGGGCGTTAGTCGGGGGCAAGTCACCGAGTGCGAAGTTCGTTCGCGCAAAATACAACCTATCCTGGCATTCGGTTAGTGGTTATAGCGAGGCCTCGACCGGCACCGCGGATTGGCTGTGGGCTTTGGACGGGGGAGTTAAAGCAATGTTTGGAGGGACTCGGAGACGGAACCCTTCAACATGAGGGTTCTCGTCGCCTGCGAATACAGCGGCACCGTCCGCAACGCCTTCCTCGAACTCGGCCACGATGCGTGGTCGTGCGATCTCCTGCCCAGCGAGGACGGGTCCAACCGCCACATCATCGGCGACGCGCGCGATCTCCTGAACGACGGCTGGGACCTGCTGATGGTCGCCCACCCACCTTGCACGCGCCTGTGCAACTCGGGCGTCCGCTGGCTGACCGTGCCGCCGCCGGGCAAGACGCGGGAGCAGATGTGGGCCGAGTTGGACGAAGGGGCGGCCCTGTTCTCCGACTTCTGGAACGCGCCCATCGAACGGATCGCCATCGAGAACCCCGTGATGCACAAACACGCCAAGGCCCGCATCGTGAATTTCGAGGACTTCGCCCAGAGCATCCAGCCTTGGCAGTTCGGCCACGGCGAAACCAAGCGGACCTGTCTCTGGCTCAAGAACCTGCCGCCCCTCGTGCCGACAGAGGTTGTCAGCGGCCGCGATCCCCGGGTGCACCACATGCCGCCCTCGCCGGATCGCTGGAAGGAGCGGTCGCGCTTCTTCCCCGGTATCGCCAAGGCGATGGCGCACCAGTGGTCGGCGGTTGTGGCGGCTTAGGCAGCCGGCGTCGCCTCCTTGTCTCCTCCCTGTTGCGAAGCAATGGGGAGGGGGACCACGCGAAGCGTGGTGGAGGGGCGCCGGCCGCACGGTCCTTCTAACCCCTCCACCATCCTTCGGATGGTCCCCCTCCCCATTCGCTGCGCGAACTGGGAGGAGACGGCCCGCACGACGCTCCGCTCACAATCCGCGAACCCATAGTCGGGTTCACCCGAAAATCCCCCGCCCTTCCAACGCCCTGCAACTTTCTCAAACTGTTTCATTAGTCGCCCTCGGGCCGCCCCCATAATTCGCTCAACCCGTCGGTGGGGAGGGCGTCGGATCCAACGCCTCGATGTCGGCGGGCTGTGGTCGAGCGAAGAAGCCCGGGGGAAGGATACTCCGGGGGACCTTGCGGGGGTCGATGGATGGCACCCGCCTGCTCGTCGCGCGCCTTCTGTGCGGACCGCTGACGCTGGTCGTCATGTCCGCTGCGCTGCGTCGTCCGCAAGGGCGACGGGGTGATCCGGTAAGGCCCGAAGCAAGGGCCGCCAGCCGGAGGGCGCGTGGAAAACGGCCGCGCGGGGCAGGTCTGCTTCGTCGAAACGGTATGTGAAACTTGCACCGGGCGAAGCCCGGCCGCCCCGCGCCCTCCCCACCCGCCTGGAAACAGGCGGTGCAGAGTCATGCCCCAAACCTTCTCCCTCCCCTTCCGGGGAGGGTGGCTGAGCCGAAGGCGAAGACGGGTGGGGAACCCCCGCACGGTTCCTGGTTGCCCCCTCGCACGGTCGCGGGGTGGGAACGCCAGTCCTGCACCGTCCGTGCCCGGCTTCGCACTGCCCCACCCGGTCGCTGCGCGACCACCCTCCCCATGAAGGGGAGGGAGAAACGAAAGCGCCCATGAGAGATCGTCCTTCGCCACGCCGCCCCGCCCCCGAACCACCGGCGCCCCCCGACCGGATCGACCTCTTCGCCCCGGCCCCCGTCGACGAGCCCGACGCCACCGATCCCGCCGCCCTCGCGCGGGCGGCGACGCTCGCCTCGGGGCGGGCGATGAAGGGGCGGCTGTGGACCGAGGCCAGGGCGCTGGCCGGGCTGGCCGAGAGCTATGCGCGGCTGGGCGAGCGGGCGCGGGGCGGGGGGCAGACGATCGAGACCATGGACCTGGCCCTGATCTTCGAGGTGCTGGCCGACGACCACGGCGTGGCGGCGCGGCGGCTGGCGCTGAACCCCGACCGGGTCGACGATCCGGACCGGGCCATCAAGGAAGAGTACCAGCGGCGGCTGGCCGAGGTGCGGCAGACCCGGACCCACCACCACATGGCCATGGTCCGGCGCATCCATGCGGCGGAACGTCAGATCCGGGATCTGGGGGGGGAGATCACGGTCTCGCAATCCGGCTTCGACGCCATGGCCGAGGCGCGGGACTGGCTGCTGGCGGCGACGGATGAGCTGGAGGACGTGACCGTCACCCCCAGCCCGCCGCCGGGCGATCCGTGGAAGGTCGGGATGTGATCCTCCGCAAGTCCATCCCCCCGCTATCGTCATCCTGCGGCAAGCCGCGCCTTCGCGGCGCAGACCGGAGGACCCGGCGGCGCCGAAGGCGATCTGTTCAGGCAGGGTGTCCGCGACAGTGTCGCGCTCTCGCGCGCTGCTGGGTTCCGGGTCTCCGATCCGCTGCGCGTCTCTCCGCCCGGAATGACGAAAGCCGGGCGTGATGGTGCGACGCGCGGCCCAACATCATCTTTTCCTGAACCGCGTCGCCTCCGCCTTCAGATTCGAGCCCCAGTCCGTCACCGGCCGGTCGGGCTCGGCATGGAAGGGCAGTTCGCCGGCGACGCCGCGCATCGCCAGCGCCAGCGGCAGGGCCCAGTGCGCCAGCATGCGCAGGGGCTTGCGGCGCGTATCCAGCACGTCCCAGCCCTCGGCGGCAAAGGCCTCGGCCATGTCGGCGGGGGCGAGGCCTTCGATACCGTCCCAGTCGGCCGGGCGGGCGACGGCGGCGGCCTCCTCCGGGGTCAGGCCGAAGGCGGCGCGGGCGGTCTCGTCGATGGCCTCTGCGATCTCGGGGAAGTCATACAGCTCGTCCGGATCGGCGGCGCGCGGCTTCATCAGCGCCTTCAGCTCAAGGGCGTCGATCCCGGGCAGGTCGATCAGGCGGCGCAGGGTGGGGTATCGGTCATGGCTCAGAACCTTACCACAGTCCGCACCGCCCGGCCGTCGGCCAGGGCGTCGAAGGCGGCATTGATGTCGGCCAGGGCGATGGTGCCGCTCAGCAGCCGGTCGACCGGCAGCCGCCCCTGCCGGAACAGGGCGACGTAGCGGGGGATGTCGCGGGCGGGAACACAGGTGCCGATGTACGAGCCCTTCAGGGTCCGCTCCTCGGCCACCAGCTGGACGATATTGACCGCCAGCGCCGCCTCGGGCGGGGGCAGGCCCGCCGTGACCGTGGTGCCGCCGCGCCGGGTCATCCGCCATGCGGCTTCGAGGGCGGCGGCCGAGCCGGCCATTTCGAACACGAAATCGGCCCCGCCACCCGTCAGGCTGCGCACCTGTTCGACGGCATCGGGATCGGCGGCCTGGACGGTCTGGACCGGGCCGAGGCTGCGGGCCAGCGCCAGCTTGTCCTCGCTCAGGTCCACGGCGATCACCGGACTGGCCCCCGCCGCCAGGGCTCCCAGAACCGAGGACAGGCCGACACCGCCGAGGCCGATGACGGCGACCGACTGGCCCGCCCGGACCTGCGCCGTATTCACCACTGCCCCGACTCCGGTCAGGACGGCACAGCCGAACAGGGCGGCATGCTCGAACGGCAGGTCGCGATCGACCTTCACCAGCGACCGCCGTGAGACCACCGCATGGGCCGCAAAGGCCGAGCAGCCGAGATGATGATGGAGCGCGCCCGCCGCATCATGGATGCGCCGCCCGCCGGCCAGCAGCTCGCCCTTGCCATTGGCCGCGGCACCCGGCTCGCACAGGGCCGGCCGCCCTCCGGCGCAGGGCTCGCAGTGGCCGCAGGAGGGCATGAAGACCATGACGACATGGTCGCCGACGGCGAGATCGGTCACCCCGGCCCCCAGCGCCTCGACCACCCCCGCCGCCTCATGGCCCAGCGCCATCGGCAGGGGCCGGGGCCGGTCGCCGTTGATGACGCTGAGATCGGAATGGCACAGGCCCGCGGCCTTGATGGCGACCAGCACCTCGTCCCGCCCCGGCGGATCCAGCGTCACCGTCTCCAGCGACAGCGGCCGGCTCCCGGCATAGGGGCGGGCGGCGCCCGTGGCTCTCAGAACGGCGGCGGTGGTCTGCATGAAGCGCAGGCTAGGCGCTTGACGCCGCGTCCGCCAAGCCCAAGGCTGGGAACTCAATCAGGCGCGTCAATCGCGCTCAGGCAGCGAGGCGCCGCGCGCCGAGCGATAGCGCACCAGGGGAAGAGATGACCGGCACCATCGAACGGACGAAACGCGGCGACTACCGCCGGTTCCAGGCCATATCCACGCGCTGGATGGACAATGACGTCTACGGCCATGTGAACAATGTCGTCTATTATTCCTGGTTCGACACGGCGGTGAACCGGCTGCTGGTCGTCAACGGCCTGATCGACATCAATGCGGGCAAGACCATCGGCCTGGTGGTTGAAACCGGCTGCCGCTATTTCTCCCCGACCGCCTTTCCGGACGAGATCGAGGCCGGGGTGCGCGTCGCCCACGTCGGCACCAGTTCCGTCCGCTACGAGATCGGCCTGTTCCGCAACAATGAGCAGGAGGCTGCCGCCGTCGGCTATTTCGTCCACGTCTATGTCGACCGCGACTCCAAACGCCCGGTGCCCGTGGACGAGAAGATGCGGGGCTTTCTGGAGAGCCTGAAAGCCTAGTCGTCCAGCCGCCCCATCAGCGCCAGCGCGCCCACGGCGGTCAGCACGCCCAGCGCAAAGGCACCGATGATGGCACCGGTGGCGACAGCGGTCGGAACGGTCACGGGGCGGGTCTCGTACCATTCCACGATGTCGGCCTCGGTCAGGTCATCTTCGGCATAGGCTTCGGCGTGATAGATGGCGTCTTCGGCGATCATGGCGGGGCTCCGTCCTTGGGTTGGAAATCCTGTAGCGCAGCAGAGGTTCCTGAACCGTGACACCGCCGCCGCCATCCGCTAGATGCCCGGCCAGATCATTTCGACCGCGCTCAAGCAGCGAGCCGCTGCGCGGCGAGCGTTAGCGCACACCAAGAGACCCCACCCATGGCCGGCCATTCCAAATTCAAGAACATCATGCACCGCAAGGGACGCGCCGATGCGCAGCGGTCCAAACTGTTCTCGAAACTGTCCCGCGACATCACCGTCGCCGCCAAGCTGGGCATGCCCGATCCGGCCATGAACCCGCGCCTGCGACTGGCCGTGAACAACGCCAAGGCCGAGAGCCTGCCCCGCGACGTGATCCAGCGGGCCATCAACAAGGCCTCCGGCGGCGACGTCGATACGATGGAAGAGGTCCGCTACGAGGGCCGGGGCCCCGGCGGCGTCGGCATCATCGTCGAGGCCCTGACCGACAACCGCAACCGTGCCGCCTCCAACATCGGCGCGGCGTTCAAGAAGAACGGCGGGGCGCTCAGCGAGATGAACTCGGTCGCCTTCATGTGGAACCGCGTGGGCCGGATCATCTATCCCGCCGAGGCCGGCAGCGAGGATGCCGTCATGGAGGCCGCCATCGAAGCCGGCGCCCAGGACGTCGAGAGCGATCTGGTCAAGCCCGACATCTATGAGGACGCCCCGGGCCACACCATCTGGACCACCTTCGAGGACCTCAACGAGGTCGCCGAGGCCCTGTCGAAAATCCTCGGCGATGCCAAATCCACCGCCCTGGTCTGGCGCCCGCAGACCGAGGTGGCCGTCACCGGCGAGGCGGTCGGCACCCTGATGAAGCTGCTTGATGCCCTGGACGCCGAGGACGACGTGCAGAATGTCTATTCGAACGAGAACATCTCGGACGAGGACATGGAGAAATACGCAGGCTGATGATCGGCCTGCAGCCGAAGGCGGCGCGGACCTGCATCGGTCCGCTGCATCTTCGGAACAGTCCTCCCCAGCCGTGGTCATTGTTCGTCAACCTCGTTTGGGGCATGAATGGAACGAATGACGAACGAAACGACTCGAATCCTGGGGCTGGATCCTGGCCTGCGCCGCACCGGCTGGGGCGTTGTGGCCTCCGAAGGCGCGCGCCTTCGCTGGATTGCGCATGGCGTCATCGCCCCGCCGGAGACCGCGCCCTTCAGCGAGCGGCTGCTGTTCCTGCTCGAGGCCGTCAGCGAGGTCTGCGCCGCCCATGACTGCGACGAGGCGGCGATCGAAGAGGTGTTCGTCAATATGAACCCGGTCTCGACCCTGAAGCTGGGCCATGCCCGGGCGGCGGTCATGCTGGCCCCGGCGCGGCATGGGCTGAGCGTGGCGGAGTATTCGCCCAACCTCATCAAGAAGGCCGTTGTCGGTGCCGGCCACGCCGACAAGACCCAGATCGCCTTCATGGTGAAGCGGTTGCTCCCCGCAGCCGGGGATGTGAAGGCCGACGCAGCGGACGCTCTTGCCGTGGCGATCACCCATGCGCAGATGCGCAAGCGGGCACTGCTGACGACGCTGCGGGGCGCGGCATGATCGGGCGGCTCAGGGGCGTGCTGGCCGAGGTCGAGGCGGACCACTGCCTCATCGACTGCGCCGGGGTAGGCTATGTGGTGGCGTGCGGGGCGCGAACCCTGGGCCGACTGCCGGCACCGGGCGATGAGGCAACCCTGCATATCGAGTCGAACTGGAACGCCGAGAGCGGGCCGCGCCTCTACGGCTTCCTGACCCGCGACGAGCGCCGGGCCTTCACCACCCTGACCGCCATCCAGGGCGTGGGCCCCAAGGCGGCCCTGTCGGTTCTGGACGTGCTGCCGCCCGGAGAGCTGGCGGCGGCGGTGGCGCGCGAGGACAAGGCGGCGGTGGCGCGGGCCAATGGTGTCGGGCCGAAGCTGGCCCTGCGCATCGTCACCGAGCTGAAGGGCAAGCCGCTGGGGGACGCCTCCTTCACGCCGAGCGCGCCCGGCCTCCATGCCGAGATCGCATCGTCAAAGCCATCGGTCACCGGTGAAGCCGTTTCGGCACTGCTCGGTCTGGGCGTCGCCGAGGTCAATGCCCGCCGCGCGGTCGATCAGGCCCTGATCCGGCTGGGCGATGAGGCGGATCTGTCCGCCGTGATCCGCGCGGCCCTGCAGGAGCTCGGGCGGTGAGCGAGGACCGGATCGTTTCGGGTGCGTCCGCCGTCGGCGATGGCCACGACCGCGCCCTGCGCCCCCAGACCCTGTCGGAGTTCGTCGGTCAGGAGCAGGCCAAGGGCAATCTGAAGGTTTTCATCGACGCCGCGCGGGGCCGGGGGGAGTCGCTCGACCACGTCCTGCTGTTCGGCCCGCCGGGATTGGGCAAGACGACCCTGGCGCAGATCGTGGCGCGCGAGCTCGGCGTCGGCTTCCGCGCGACCTCCGGGCCTATCCTGGCCAAGGCGGGGGATCTGGCGGCCATTCTGACCAATCTCGAACCCCGCGATGTACTGTTCATCGACGAGATCCACAGGCTTGCTCCGACGGTCGAGGAGATCCTCTACCCGGCCATGGAGGACCATGTGCTGGACCTGATCATCGGCGAGGGGCCGTCGGCGCGGTCGGTGCGCATCGATCTGGCACCCTTCACCCTGGTCGGGGCGACGACGCGGGCAGGACTGCTGGCCACGCCGCTGAGGGACCGGTTTGGCATTCCGCTGCGGCTGGAGTTCTACACGCCCGAGGAACTGGTCCGGGTCATCACCGGGGCGGCGCGCAAGCTGGGCGTCGGCATCAATGACGAGGGCGCGCGCGAAATCGCCAGCCGTTCGCGGGGCACGCCGAGGGTGGCCGGGCGGCTGCTGCGCCGGGTGCGGGATTTTGCTGAGGCCGAGGGCTCGCCGGTCATCGACCGGCTGTCTGCGGCACGGGCGCTGGCGCGGCTGGAGGTCGACGAGGCGGGACTGGACAGTCTGGACCGCCGTTTCCTCAAGGCCCTGATCGAGAACTACGGCGGCGGGCCGGTTGGCATGGATACGCTGGCGGCGGCCATCGCCGAAGCGCGCGATGCGGTCGAGGACGTCATCGAACCCTATCTGCTGCAACAGGGCTTCATCCAGCGCACGCCGCGTGGACGGATGGCCTGTGCGCGCGCCTATGAACATCTGGGTCTGGCCGAACCACCCAAGGGTCCGGATCCCGGCGGACTGTTTGGCGGCAAATAGGGTTCACCTCGGGCGCGAACCCCGTCATGCTCGGGCTCGAAGGAGACGGTATGGCGCGAAAGGCGATCCGGACAGAGCGGCTGATCGCGGTGCTGGGCATCGTGGTTCTGGTACTTGGCGCCGTGGCGGTCTGGCTGACCACACGTGGCTCGGGTCCGGACTTCGTCCAGGAGCCGCCGGCCAAACGGGTGCTGCGGCAGGCCCGCGAACAGCTGGGACCCGGAGCCGAGGTACAGCTGATCGAGCCGGGACGCGGACGGGTGGTCTGCGGCTATATCGCAGCCGGGCGTGGCGGGCGGGCTGTGGGGTTCATCTCGCGTCCGAACCGTATGCTGCTGAGCCAGGATCCGCTGAACGGCGAGTTCCGCGCCATGATCGGTGCCGACTGCCCCGATTTTCCGGAACTGCCGACGAGCCAGCCGGTTGTGAGCCGGCCATGATAGACAGTCCAACAGCCGGCCGGTTCGAGGGTCGCGAGCATCGTCTGCCGGTCCGGGTCTATTACGAGGACACAGACTTCACGGGCCTCGTCTATCACGCCAACTATGTCCGCTATTTCGAGCGGGGGCGGTCGGATGCCCTGCGCCTGATGGGC
>JBEIJS010000002.1:0-39554 GCA_040380105.1 Caulobacteraceae bacterium
ACCCGTTCGCGCCCGATCTGGACCAGCACCGGCACGCAGAAGGGCGAGGGGCGCTCCAGCGGCACATGTCTGATCCGGCCCTGGATCCGCGTCAGCAACTGGCCCAACCGCGCCACATCCAGCAGGCCCGCGGCCGCATCGGCGCGGGCGGTCTGGAGCAGCAGGTGGTCGGGCTGGTGGCGGCGCAGCACGTCGTAGATCAGGTCCGTCGAGAAGGTCACCTGCCGTCCCGACTTCTCCGACCCCGGCTGGCGTTTCTCGATCAGCCCCGAGATCAGGGCGCAATTGCGGAATGTCCGCTTCATCATGAAGCTCTCGGCCAGCCAGCTTTCCAGATCATCGCCCAGCATGTCGGGCTCGAACAGGGCGTCGAGATCGATCCCGGCCATCGGCTTTATCGACCAGATGGCCAGCGAATAGTCGGTGCAGACAAAGCCCAGCGGCCCGACGCCCAGCCGGTCCAGCCGCCGCGTCAGCAGCATGCACAGGGTCGCATGCGCCAGCCCGCCCTCGAACGGATAGGCGATCAGATAATGCCGCGCGCCGCGCGCAAAGGTCTCGACCAGCAGGGTGCCGGCATCGGGGATGACCGAGCGCGCCGCCTGCATCTCCAGCCATTCCTGCACATCGGGCGGCAGGACGCGCCAGTGGTCGCGGTCCTGGATCATGGTTCGCACCCGATCCGCCAGCGAGGTCGACATGGGAAATTTGTTGCCGCCCCAGGACGGGATCTTCGGATCCTTGTCGACCGCCTGGCTGACCAGGGCGTCCATGCCGTTGATGCCCTGGAAGGCCCAGACCTGGCCGGCGAAGACGAAGGTGTCACCCGGCGACATCTGTTCAAAATAGTGCTCTTCGACCTCGCCGATCTTGCGCCCGCCGGTCAGCTGTTTCGAAGCGCCGCCGCGCCGGGAGGCGACACGGACATTCAGGGTCGCCGCCGCCACGATCGTCCCGACATTCATCCGGTGGCGCTGGGCCGTCTGGGCGTTGCGCACGGTCCAGCGGCCGTCCCGCGTCCGCACGATCCGCGCGAACCGCTCATAGGTGCGCAGGGCATACCCCCCGGTGGCGACCAGATCGACCACTGCCTCGAACTGTTCATACGACAGGTCGCGATAGGGCCCGCAGCCGGAAACCTCCGTGTACAGATCATCCAGCGAAAAGGGTTCGGAACAGGCGCACCCCATGACGTGCTGGGCCAGGGTATCCAGCGTGCCCGTATGCACCGGCTCCCGATCGAAGGCGTTTGCGGCCACGGCCTCGCGCGCCGCCTGGCATTCCAGCATCTCGAACCGGCTGGCCGGGACCATCAGGGCACGTGACGGCTCGTCCAGCCGGTGATTGGCCCGTCCGATCCGCTGCACCAGCCGCGACGATCCCTTGGGGGCCGCCATCTGGATCACCAGATCGACATCGCCCCAGTCGATACCGAGATCGAGCGTCGAGGTGCAGACCACGGCCCGCAGGTCCCCCCGCGCCATCGCCGCCTCGACCTTGCGCCTCTGCTCGGCCGCCAGCGAGCCGTGGTGCAGGGCGATCGGCAGGTCGTCCTCATTGATCGCCCACAGCGACTGGAAGACAAACTCGGCCTGCCAGCGGGTGTTGACGAAGATCAGCGTCATGCCGGAGCGTTTGAGCGCCTCATAGACCTCGGGGATGGCGTGCTGGCCCGTGTGACCCGCCCAGGGCACCCGGCCCTCGCTGACGAGGACATCGATCACCGGCGGGGCGCCGGGGTCGCCGCGGATGATCACCACCTGCTCGCCCCCCATCGGGGGGAGGGGACCATGCGAAGTATGGTGAGGGGGGCTGGCCCCCTCCACCGCTTCGCGGTCCCCCTCCCCCGATGGGGGAGGAATGCCCGGCCTCAGCCACCCCGCAATCATCTCCGGATCATCCACGGTCGCGCTCAGGGCCACCCGCCGCATGGCCGGCGCGAACTGTTGCAGCCGCCCCAGACCCAGCGACAGCAGATCCCCCCGCTTGCCGCTCCAGATCGCATGCACCTCGTCCAGCACGACGCATTTCAGGTCGGCGAAATAGTCGCGCGCGCCGTCCCAGGCGCAGAACAGGGCCAGTTGTTCGGGCGTGGTCAGCAGGATGTCGGGCGGGTTCTCCCGCTGGCGCTGCTTCTTGGACTGTTTGGTGTCGCCGGTGCGGCTCTCGACATGGATGTTCAGTCCGATCTCCCGGATCGGCGTCATCAGATTGCGCTCGACGTCGGTGGTCAGGGCCTTGAGCGGCGACAGATAGAGGGTGTGGACCCCTGACCCCGGCCCGAACGCCGGCCGCGGCCCGCGCTCGGCCAGTTCGACCAGAGACGGCAGAAACCCCGCCAGCGTCTTGCCGCCCCCGGTCGGTGCCACCAGCAGGGCGTGCGACCCGGCCGCGGCCGCCGCGATCATCTCCAGCTGATGCCGTCGTGGCGACCAGCCGCGCCGCGCGAACCAGTCGGCGAAGAGGGGAGGGAGCGTTGCGGAAGCGGGCGGAGGCGTCACATCGGGCCTATAGCATGTTCCCGTTCCGTTTCACGCCCCGAACCGCTATTCAGGACCCGTGTCCACCGACTCCCTCACTTCCGCCGCCGCCCTGACCGGCGCCGAGCCATGGCTGGCCCTTCCGCCGGCGCTCGCCATCCCGCCCGGGTCGGGCGCGATCTGCGACGGCGAGGGGGCGCGCCGGATCGGGCGCGGTGCGGCCGAGGGAGCCTTCACCACCGCCCCGGTCATGGTCGCCCATGCCAGTCTGACCGCCCGCCGCCTCGGCATCGCCCCGCCGCCGCGCTCGGCCGAGCTGCTGGACGTGCTGGAGCTGTTCGCGTTTGTGCGCCCCGCCCGCTTCTGCGCCCCTTCGCCCAGCGGTCTGGCCCTGGCCATGGGGATGAGCGAGCCCCGGGGCGCGGAGGCCCAGGCCGGAGCCCTGTGGCGCGCCGCCGATGGCCTGCTGCGCGAACTGGCCGATCCGGCCTATCCCGACCGCGAGGCCGCCTTCACCCTGGCCGAGACGCTGGGCCGCGCCGGCTGGGCATGGGCCTGGCGTGTTACGGGGGCCCTGCAGCATCAACCCGTCCGCGACCGCAACCATCGCGGCAGCGGCCTCGACGTCTGGTCGCGCCTGCCGGAATGGGAGGACGAGGCTCCCCGGGGCGAAGCGGGGTCGGCTCCCGTCGACAGCGAGAGCGCCCGCATCCGGCTGGAGAAGCTGCTCCAGGCCTCGGGCCTCGACGAGACACGCCCGACCCAGTCCGACTATGCCGCCGAGGCCGCCTATGCCTTTTCGCCGCGCAATGAGGAGGGCCGCCCCCGCATCCTGCTGGCCGAGGCGGGCACGGGCACAGGCAAGACCCTGGGCTATCTCGCGCCCGCCAGCCTTTGGGCCGAGCGCAATCAGGGGGCGGCCTGGGTCTCGACCTATACCCGCGCCCTGCAGCGCCAGATCGACCGCGAGAGCGCCGCCCTCTGGCCCGATCCGGTCGAGCGCAGGAAGAAGACCGTCGTCCGCAAGGGCCGCGAAAACTACCTCTGCCTGCTGAACCTGCAGGACATGGTGCAGGCGGCCCAGCTGGGGAATGGCGATCTGATCGGCATGGCCCTCGTCAGCCGCTGGGCCATGCACAGCCGCGACGGCGACATGACCGGCGGCGACTATCCCGGCTGGTTGCCCGGCCTGTTCGCCACGGGGCCGAGCCATCAGGCCAGCGCCGCCAATCTGGTCGACCGGCGCGGCGAATGCGTCCACGCCGCCTGCCCCCACTACCGCACCTGTTTCGTCGAAAAGACCATCCGCGCCAGCCGCCGGGCCGACCTTGTCGTCGCCAACCACGCCCTCGTCATGACCCAGGCCGCCTTCGACGGGGCCCGGTCGGCGCGCGGGCTGAAACAGGACGGGGAGACGGCGGCCCTGAAGCGGATCGTCTTCGACGAGGGCCACCATCTGTTCGACGCCGCCGACAGCGCCTTCTCGGCCTGTCTGTCCGGTCAGGAGGCCGCCGAGCTGCGCCGCTGGCTGCGCGGGCCCGAGGGTCGCGGCCGTCGGGGGCGCGGGCTGGAGCAGCGGCTCGGCGACCTCTGCGCCGACAATGAGGCGGCCACGAAGGCGCTTCAGGACGCCGTCCGCGCCGCGGCCCAACTGCCGGGAGAAGGCGTCTCGGGCCGCATCGCCCCGGCCTCGGGCGAGGTCAATCCGGTCGGGCCGATCGAACGCTTCCTGCTCGCCGCGCTGGAACAGCTCCGGGCACGGACGTCGGAGAATGCCTCGGGCAGCGGCATTGAATTCGGCATGGAGTGCGCCCTGCGCCCCGTCACCGAGCCGGTGCTGGAGGCCGCCCGCGAGGCGGCGCAGGCCCTGGCCGCCGTCGAAGCCCCGCTGCTGGCCCTCTCGCGCCATCTGGAAGACATCCTCGATGACGAGGCCGCCGATCTGGACGGGGCCTCCCGCGCCCGGATCGAGGGGGCCCTGCGCGGTCTCGACCGCCGCGCCCGCATGACCCTGCCCGGCTGGCGCTCGATGCTGGCGGCGCTGGAGGTCTCTTCCGACGAGCCCGACCCCGACTTCCTCGACTGGCTGTCGGCCGAGGCCGCCTTCGGCCGGATCATGGACGTGGCCCTGCGCCGCCACTGGATCGATCCGACCGTTCCCCTTGAGGCCGCCGTAATCATGCCCGCGCATGGCGTGCTGGTGACCAGCGCCACCCTGTCCGATCCGAACGCGGGCGATCCCTTCGACATGGCCCGGCTGCGCACCGGCTCGGCCCGGCTGATCGAACCGGCCCGGACGCTCAAGGTCGAAAGCCCGTTCGACTATGCTGCCAACGCCCGGGTCATAGTCGTCAACGATCTGGTCAAGGACGACACCCGCCAGACGGCAGCGGCCATGCGGGAGCTGTTCCTCGCCGCCGGCGGCGGGGGCCTCGGCCTGTTCACAGCCATCCGCCGGTTGAAGGCGGTCTATGAGCGGCTCGGCCCGGACCTGGCCAGGGCAGGTCTTCCTCTCTACGCCCAGCACATCGATCCACTGGAAGTCGGAGCCCTGGTCGATGTCTTCCGGGCAGAGCAGGACTCCTGCCTGCTGGGCACCGATGCGGTGCGGGACGGGGTCGATGTGCCGGGACGATCCCTGCGCATCCTCGCCTTCGACCGCGTGCCCTGGCCGCGCCCGGACCTGCTGCACAAGGCGCGGCGCCTGCGCTTCGGCGGCGAGGGCGCGGGCGGGCGTAATTTCGACGACGCGCTGGCCCGCGCGAAGATGGCCCAGGCCTTCGGCCGGCTGATCCGCCGCGCCGACGACAAGGGCGTCTTCGTCATGCTCGACGCCGCCGCCCCGACCCGGCTGTTCGCCAGCCTGCCGCCCGGCACCGAGGTCCAGCGCATGGGACTGGCCGAGGCGGTGGAACTGGTTGGCGGTTTCCTCAAGCCGGACTAGACGGTGCCCCGATGACCGACACCGCCCCCCGCCACTCCCGCCGCGGTCTCGCCGTGCCCTTCGTGGTCGTCGGCCTGCTGCTGGCCGGCTGGACCGGCTGGTGGTTCTGGCTGACCGACCAGGTCGAGACCCGGCTGACGGCCCAGGTCGAGACCCTGAAACAGGACGGCTGGACCATCTCCCATGCCCCGGTGCGCATCAGCGGCTGGCCCTTCCGGACGCGGGTATCGATGCCGCAGGCCGACATCCTGGCCCCCTCCGGCCATGGCGTGGCGGCCCCCGAACTGGTGGCCGAGGCCAGCAGCTGGAACCCCGACCACTGGGTGGTCGTCGCCCCTGACGGCCTGACCCTGACCCGTGTGAACAAGGGCCGGATCGCCATCGCCGGCGACGGTCTGCGCTTCAGCATCAGCCATCTGCGCGACCGCTTCCCGGACCTGCGGGCCGAGATGATCCGCCCGACCTTCACCGCGCTTGAGGGGGCCGAGCCCTTTCCCATCGCCTCGGCCGAACGGATCCAGCTGGAGACCCGACTGCATCTGACCGATGGCCTGGCCTCAACCGACGAACTGGATGTGCTGTTCCGCCTGATCGACGCGCGCGGTCGTCCCGGCGGGCCGGTCGAGAGTGCGACCGGACAAGGCCGGCTGAGCGCCGATGTCGAGGGCACGATCGTCGGGGCCAGCCGCCTGCAGGGCATGGATTCAGCGGGCGTCTTCGCCGCCTGGACCGCGGCGGGCGGACGGTTCACCGCCGTGCGGGGCCGGCTGAAGGCCGGGGACAGCACCGCCCTGATTTCCAGCGACACCCTCTCGGCCCGGGCCGACGGGCGGCTGCAGGGGTCGCTCGCCTTGACCGCCGAAAAGCCGGTTGCCGTCATCGCCGGCCTGGCCCGCTCGCAATCCGGGGCGGTCAATCGTCTTGGCGCGGCAGGTGCCGTCGCCGCCACGGCTGCGGCGGGCGAGCGGCCCGTCGATCTGGTCATCCAGTTCCAAGACGGTCGCACCTGGCTGGGGCCCTTCCCTCTGGCCCCGGCACCGCGGCTGTTCTGATGCCCGCCAAACCCCTGGAAGAACCACAGGCCGACACCGAACGGCTGGCGCTCGATCGGGCGGTGGCGGAGGCAGTCCGTCTGCGGATCACCGCCGGCCCCCGTCCCTCGCCGGACGCCGATACCATCGCCCTGCGAGACCTGCTGAAGGATCTGCCGTCCGCGGCGACGGCCGGGGTCCGTGCGGTTCTGGGGCGTATCGATGCGGCGACCGGCGCGCCGCTTGTCGTCTGGGGAGCCACCAGCCAGGCTCTCGCCGCCGACCGCTTCGGCCTGACCGCCCGCATGGCCGCCGAGCCGGAGCAGGCCCTTGCCGCCGTCCGCGAGGGATCGCGCGCCCTGCTGGACCTGACCCCGGGCAAGGCCTGGTGGGGGCGGCTGCTGGCCGAGCCCGCGCTGCGCGTTGTCGCCGCCCTGCCCGACGACCGCCACAGCCTGCCCCGCGCCCTGATGATCCAACGGACCGAGCCCGGCCCGACCGGCGACGACCGCACCTTCTGGGCGACCGACAGCCAGGCGTCCGACGCCCGCATCATCGAGACCCTCGCAGCCACCGGCCTTGCCGCCAGCCCCTTGATCGCGGCGGGCGGCTTGAAGCTGTTCATGCTCGCGGGCTATGTGCAGGCCGAGGACGGGCGGCTTGCCTCCGCGCCCGGCAGCCTCTCCGGCGTCATCGGCGCCGCCCCCCAGTTCTGAAAGCGCCCATGACCGACGCCCCGCAAAACGCTCCCGTGGCCAAGCCCGGCATCCTCGACATCGCCCCCTATGTCGGCGGGAAGTCGCGCATCGAGGGCGTGGCCGAGCCGATGAAGCTGTCGTCCAACGAGAACGCCCTCGGCGCCGGCGGCAAGGCGCGCGAGGCCTATGCCGCCGCTGTCGGCAACATCCACATGTATCCGGACGGCCGGGCGATGAAACTGCGCGACGCCGTGGCGGAGCACCACGGGCTGGAGCCCGAGCGGCTGATCTTCGGCAATGGCTCGGACGAGGTCTTCGCCCTGCTGAACCAGACCTATCTGACGGCCGGCGACAATATCGTCAGCGGCAAATACGGCTTCCTGGCCTATCGCATCAGCGCTCTCGCCAACCAGGCCTCGGTCAAACTGGCCCCCGAACCCGACTTCCGCCTGACGCCCGAGGCCATCCTGGCCGAGGTCGATGACCGCACCCGCATCGTCTATGTCTCCAGCCCGTCCAACCCGACCGGCAGCTACAATACGGCCGAGGAAATCCGCCGCCTGCACGCGGCCCTGCCGCCGCACATCCTGCTGGTGATCGACGAGGCCTATGCCGAATTCGTCGCCGAGCCGGACTGGGAGACCAGCTTCCCCCTCGCCCGCGAAAGCGACAACATCGTCGTCACCCGCACCTTCTCCAAGATCCATGGCCTCGGCGGCCTGCGCATCGGCTTCGGCTATGCGCCGCTGAAGGTCTGCGAGGCGGTCGACCGCATTCGTCTGCCGTTCAACGTCTCGGTCCCCGGCATCGAGGCGGCCGTCGCCGCCCTAGGCGACATGGCGCACCAGAGGGCCTCGCGCGATCTGGTCCACGCCTGGCGGCCGCGCCTGACCCAGGCCATCAAGGGCTTCGGCTTCGACGTCTTCCCCTCGGCCGGAAACTTCGTCCTGGTCCGCTTCCCGGATGCGACGCGCAACGCCGCCGCGGCCAATGACTATCTGAACTCGAAGGGCATCATCGTCCGCCCCGTCGGCGGCTACGGCCTGCCCGACTGCCTGCGCATCACCGTCGGCACGGAGGACCAGAACCGGGCCGTGATCGACGCGCTCAGTGAGTTCGCGGCGGGGTAAGCTTGGGCTTCAGGACACGCCATAGGCCTCGCAGAGCGTCAAGAATCAGAACGATCGGCGCACCCACCAGGGTCGGGAATCCGAACGGCGTGTAGAGCAGGATCAGACGGGAAGCCGCCTGCTTGGGATCTGCCGCGTCAAAGCCATACATCTGGAACCCGAGTGCGTCCGAGGTGATCAGACCGATCACGAGCAACATCACCCATGCAGCGTAGGCGACGAGATACGAGGCACCGCCGATCTGTTTCTTCAGTACAAAGACGATCCCCAACCTGACAGCGAAGGCGCAGAGGAACGCCCAGACAATCCAGGGTGCCGTTATCACGTCCGCCTGAACACCCGGCTCGCGCCCCAGCCCATCAGGGCCGCCAGCAGCACCGTCAGCACGCCGTAGCTCCATGGCCGTCGGTGGGCGAACTCATAGATGTCGCGTTCGATACCGACCTTTTCGACCGTCAGGGTCAGGTTGGAGACCGAGACCGGGGCACCGTCCTGGAACAGCCAGACCTCGGCGAAATACTCGCCGGTCGGGGCCACGGCGGGCAGTTCCAGCTCGGCCCGGAACAGGCCCGTATCGACGAACTCCACCCCGTCCGGATCCGTGTTGTAGAGCGCCGCCGCCTCGCGCAGCCGGATCACGGCGCGACGGTAGTCCAGATAGTCCTCGCCCAGGCGGCTGACGACCACGTCGCGCACGCCGTAGCGGGTGACGGTGCGGCTTTCCTGCGGCGCGGCGATTCTCAGATGGTCGACGCCGACGCCCAGACGGCGCAACTGGCCGAAGTCGGCGATGTCGGACAGGGGCCGGGTCGAGGCGGTCATGTAGAAGCCGGGCGCACCCTCGAACAGGACCGGGCGGCTGTTGAGCCAGAAGCCCATGTTGCGGGTCTTCTTGACCAGACGCACCGGGCCGTCCGGACCGCGTACCACGACCACCACATCGGCCGGTCGGTCCGTCGGATTGAAGACAGCCCCGTAAAGGACGATCGAGGCGCCACTGAACCGGGAGTCGATCATGACCCGCGCGTCGGTCATGGCGGCAGCAATCCGGGCCGGACCGACCGTGCCCGCAGAGCGCTCCGGTGCCGGCGCGACAATGGCGGGCGGAGGAGGAGGCAGGGCCTGCATCATTCCGGAACCCCCGGCGCGAAGGCGAACAGGTCCGACGGCCGCACGAACAGGTCCAGCCCGATCTGGATGCCGACCAGCAGGACGATCAGGGCCAGCAGCGCCCGCAGCACGTCCGGCCGGAACCGTCCCGACAGCCGCGCCCCATACTGGGCCCCGACCACGCCGCCGACCAGCAAGAGGGTCGACAGGACAATGTCGACGGTCTGGTTGCGCCCCGCCTGGAGGATGGTGGTCACGGCGGTGACGATGATGATCTGAAACAGGCTGGTGCCCACCACCACCCCGGCCTTCATGCGCAGCACATAGAGCATGGCCGGTACGAGGATGAAGCCGCCGCCGACGCCCATGATGGCCGACAGAACACCCGCAAAGCCGCCGAGCACCAAGGGTGGAATGGCGCTGATATAGAGACCCGAGCGGGGGAACCGCATCTTCAGCGGCAGGCCGTACAGCCACAGCGGCCGGCGGCGCTCCCGGTGCGGCGTGACCTCGCCGCGCACCCGGCGCAGGATCTGGCCGAGGCTCTCGTAGAGCATCAGGGTGCCGATGGTGCCGAGAAAGAGCAGGTAGGACAGGGCGACCACCATGTCCGCCTGACCCAGCAGACGCAGATAGCGGAACAGCTCGACACCCGCCAACGCCCCCAGGACCCCGCCCAGCGCCATGACCCCGCCGATGCGATAGTCGACCGCCTTCTGGCTGGTGTAGGCGATCACGCCCGAGGTCGAGGAGGCCACCACATGGCTGGCCTGGCTGGCCACCGCCACCGACGGGGGAATGCCCAGAAAGATCAGGATCGGGGCCATCAGGAAGCCGCCGCCGACGCCGAACAGTCCGGACACGAATCCGACCGTCGCGCCCAGCAGAACCAGGAGCGGCCAGTTCACCGAAACCTCGGCGATCGGCAGATAGATATCCAAAGGACGCGCCTTCGGCTGGAACTGAGGCTAGGCGCCGGAAAGGCGACGACGGAACTGTTGGTGTCCTAGACCCACCGGGCGGCCCCCGCCACCCGATGCGCCAGAAAAGCTCGCCCCTCCCGCGTCAGGCGAGTGGCTCGACCGAGAAACGCTCGGCCTCGGTCCGGGCCTTGGCCTGGGCCGGGGCCGGGAGCGAGGCCCGCAGGCGCTCGACCGCCGACCGGGCGTCGTTGTCGCCCGCGCGCGCCGCGATCAGATACCATTTGTAGGCTTCGGTCAGGTCGGGCTCGATGCCCTGGTCGCCGGTCTCATAGAGTTTGGCGACATTGAACTGGCTGTCGACCAGACCCAGCTCCGCTGCCCGTTTGAGCCAGTCCAGCGCCTCGGCCCGGTTCTGGTCTCCGCCGGCACCATCGAACAGATACATGCCATAGGCGTGCATCCCTCTTGCGTCGCCGCCATCCGCCGCCCGGCGCGCCCAGGCCCGGGCTTCCGCCAGATTGAGCGGCAATCCCTTGACGCCGTCCTGATAGAGGCCGGCCAGATGCAGCTGGGCCGGCGTATAGCCCGTGGCGGCAGCCTGTTTGAGCAGGTCGACCCCACCGGCCTCGTCAGCATCGAGCCGGGCCGTCGCCTGCCCGTAGAGGTCCTCGCCGCGGGCCAGATCAGCGGGTGAAGCCACCGCCGGCACAACGGCGAGCGCCGCGAGCGGTGCCGCCGGGTCCATCCCCGGCAAGCCGGAGAAGGCCAGACCGTTGCCGGTCAACTGGCCCGTCGCATAGGTGACACCGGCGGTCAGAAAGATCGCGACGGCCGAAGCCCCCAGCGCCTTGCGGACTGTGCCGCCGCCCTTGGAAGCCTGTTTGTCCAGCCGCTCCTGCAGGCGGGACTTGCCGCCGCGCTTGATGCCGAAACCCGAACGGACCGGTGCCTCGGCGACAGGAGTCGCCATGGCGGCCCGGGCCGCATCGATGGTCTGGCGTGTCGATGAGGCGCGCCCCTGTGCCGCTGCGGCACGCAAGGCGTGACGGTCGACGAAATCGGTCTCGCCGCTGAACCCGACATCTTCCCCGTCAAAGGCGGGGGCAAGACCGGCGGGGGCCGTCGCTTCGAGGGCGTCCGCGACGTCGGCACCGCCGAAGTCATGGTCGACCGTCTCCGATGCCACAGGCCCCTCGGGCGTGGACCCGAACTCCTCAAGCAGCGATGTCGCGGCGGACTGGCTGCCGAACGGGGGCGATCCGACCAGCGACGCATCATCCACGCGAGGGCCGCGCAAGACAGCGTCAAGGCTGGCCCCGGCGCTGAGCACTTCGTCGACCGGGGCCCGGCGGCCGGCAGGCACAGGGTCCGGCTCGGGAGGGGCCAGCCCGGCGGACCAGGCCTGCTGCTCGGCGTAGATCGGGTCGTCAAAGACCGCGTCAGTGAAGGGTGCGCCCGGGAAGGCCGCATCCGGGAAGGCCGCAGCCCGCCAGTCGGAGTCCGGCGCAGGGACAGCGACAGGGATCACCGGCTCGGCCCGGCGCTCGATATTGTTCCGCGCCTCGGCGATCAGGGCCGCGGTGCGCTCCTCCGACATCCGCATGCGCTCGGCCAGCTCGCCGGAGGCCCGGTCGTAGCCCTGTTCGATGCGGGCAGAACTGTCCGCCAGTCGGCGACCGATGTCGTCCAGCGCCTGTTGGGAGCGCCGCTCGGACTGGGCAATCCGCTCGCTCAGCCGGTCTGAAATACGCGTAATCTCACCGCCCAGCTTCTCCAGCGCGAGGGCGTGGCGGTCGTCGGTCGCGGTCAGCCGTTGTTCGAAGCCCTGGGCAAGCCGGCCCATGTCGAACTCGACCTTGCGGCTCAGCTGCTCGAAACGGACCGGGGCATCAGCCTCGATGGACCCGACCCGGCCGTTCAGGTTCTGGGCGATACGCAGAACCTCGTGGCCCATGGCCTCGACCGCCTTGGCAGACCGCTCCTCGGACGTCTTGACCTGGTCTCCGATGGCCAGGACGGCGCGTTCGATACGGTCCATCCGACCTTCGGACTCGGCCGTGTCGAGCCGCCGCATCATCTCGGCGCGGTTTCCCTCGACCTGACGGCTCAGCGTCTCGGCCAGTTTTTCAAACCGGGCAGCCTCGCGGAAGCTCTCCGGCTCGGCGCGGGACTCGGCAGCGCGCAGGCGCTGGTCCAGCCCGGCGAATGAGGCCTGCAGATTGCGAAGGGCCTCGGACGTGCGCCCCTGGGCCTCATCCAGCCGCTGGCCGACCTGGGCCAGCAAATCCGGCCCGATACCGGGCCCGGCCACCTTCTCGACCCCGTCCATCCGTTGGCGCAGCTCGTTCACGCTTGAACGCTGGCGCTCCTCGATGTCGTAGAGGCGACCCGCGAGGACCCCCAGAGTGGTCTCGACCTTGCCGAAGGTTTCGGCGGTTTGCGGTCCCACCTCCTGCTCGAAACGGCGCAGACGCCGGTGTCCCTCGCGGAGCTCCTCGGCGATATCGTCGATGCGGCGGCTGCAGGTTCTGCCGGTCTCGTCCTGCCCCTCCAGCCGGCGCACAAGGCCGGTGACGGCCTGGTCGACCCCCTGGATGGCGACGGTGGAACGGCGCTCTGCCGCCTCAAGCCGGGCGGCGATGGCATCAATCGAGGCACCCAGCCGATGCAGCTGGTCCTCGCTCACGCCGGAACTGTAGGCATCATCCATGCGGCGGCTGCGGCCGCGACGGTCGATGCTGTCGGCAGCGTGGGAGCGACGCGACAGCGGCGTGAACCCGCCCTCGTCATCGTCACCGTCTTCCATGATGATGGTGTTCAGCCACTCGCCCAGAGTCATGCCCGAACGACGCGCAAGGTCCTTTGCGATCTCTCGCGCCTTGGGCTCGATGCCCTTCACGCTCCAGGGTGCCGCGGCTGCCCTCACTGATTCGACTCCCGACCTGTTCACAAACGCTAGACGCCAAGATGAAGCGTGTAAACGTGTCGTTAACCCCAAGATGTAGCGGTGCCCGATCTTCCTGTGGAAAGCGTCGTGACCCGATGAATATCTCGCGCCGACATGGTTAACGAGGCATGAAGATTAACCTTCCGGCAAGGCTTTCGCCCTTGCGTTCGGGGTCCCGACGGACCACCTCGCGCGGATGAGTCTGACCCTGACGATCGCCCTGCTCTTCGCCACCCTGGCCCTGGCCGTCTTCGCCGGCTGGCGGGGATCGCGACCATGGGACCTGACGCGGGGTGTGCGCATGATCCCCTGGCGGTTCATCATGCTGCTGTCGGGCGCGGTGATCCTCGTCCTCGCCGTCCATCTCGGTGCGCTGCTGGGCGTGCCGCAGCGGTCGTACTGACAGGTCCCGGGACCCTAGCCCAAGGACGTCTCCGCGAAACACCAGGCCAGCACGGCCTTCTGGGCATGGATGCGGTTCTCCGCCTCATCCCAGACCAGCGACTGCGGACCGTCGATGACCGCATCCGTCACCTCCTCGCCACGGTGGGCGGGCAGGCAGTGGAGGAAGACGGCATCGCCCGCGGCCAGGTTCATCAGGGCGTCGTCGACGCCATAGCCCTCGAAGGCCTCGAGCCGGGCCTCATAGTCGCCGTCCCCCATCGACACCCAGGTGTCGGTGACCACCACATCGGCACCGACGACAGCCTCGCGCGGATCGCTGGTCAGGGTGACGTGATTGCCGCCCTTGGCGAGGTCGTGCAGGTCGGGATGATAGTCCGCCGGGCAGGCCACATTCAGGTGGAAACCCAGCTTCGGGGCCGCATGCATGAAGCTGTGGCAGACGTTGTTGCCGTCTCCAACCCAGGCGATCGTCTTGCCGGCGATCGGCCCGCGATGCTCCTCGATGGTCATGATGTCGGCCAGGATCTGGCACGGATGCGAGCGATCGGTCAGGCCGTTGATCACCGGTACGGTGGCGACGCGGGCGAAGCGTTCGACGTCCTCGTGGCTGTTGGCGCGGATCATCACGGCGTCGACCATGCGCGACAGGACCCGGGCCGTGTCCTCCACCGGCTCGCCGCGACCCAGCTGCATGTCGCCGCCATTGGCGATGATCGAGGCCCCGCCCAGCTGGCGGATGGCAGCGTCGAAGCTGAACCGGGTGCGCGTCGAATTCTTCTCGAAGATCATGGCCAGCACGCGATCCTTCGCCGGGGCGTCGCTGTCGGTGCGACCCTTCGGCCAGCCCTTCCGGGCCGCCTTGCGGGCATGGGCGTCATCAAGGATGGCGCGCAGGTCGGCGGCTTCAAGCCGGTGGATGTCGAGGAAGTGGCGGACCATCTTCAGCGCTCCGTTCAGGCCGCCGCCATCTTGCTGCGCGCGAATTCACACGTCCGCTCGAACCGTTCGATCGCCTCGCGGGCCTCATCGAGGGTCACGTTCAGCGGCGGCAGGATACGGCAGCAGTTGTCACCCCCGCCGGCGATCAGAAGATGGTTCTGGTCCCGCGCCCAGCCCATGAATTCGCGGTTGTTGGGCACCAGTTTGACGCCGAGCAACAGGCCCTTGCCGCGCACGTCCACGATCACATCGGGGAAGCGCTCCTTCAGCCCGTGCAGCTGCTGTTTCAGATAGCCGGCGATCTCATTGACGTGGGCCAGGGTCTCGGGCTTCGAGATCTCGGCGAAGGCGGCGCCGCCGACGGCCATGGCCAGCGGATTGCCGCCGAAGGTCGAGCCATGGGCTCCCACAGTCATTCCCCTCGCGGCCTCGGCCGTGGCCAGGCACGCCCCGACCGGGAAACCACCACCCAGCGCCTTGGCGATGGCCATGATGTCCGGAGTCATACCGCCCCATTCATGGGCCCACAGCTTGCCGGTCCGGCCCATGCCACACTGGACTTCGTCGAAGATGATCAGGACGCCATATTCGTCGCACAGCTCGCGCAGGCCGCGCAGGCAGACCTCGGGAATGGCGCGGCAGCCGCCCTCGCCCTGCACCGGCTCGACGATGATGGCGGCGGTGTTCGGGTTGGCGATCGCGGCCTTGAGGGCTTCATGGTCGCCGAAGACCAGCTGGTGGAAACCCTGCATCGGCGGGCCGAAGCCGTCGGTATAGCTGGGGTTGGCCGCCGCATTGATCGCACCGTAGGTGCGGCCGTGGAACGAGCCGTCGAAGCCGTAGATGTCGATCCGCTCGGGCTGGCCGTTGGCCGAATGGAATTTACGCGCCGTCTTCAGCGCGCATTCCACCGCCTCGGTGCCCGAGTTGGTGAAGAAGACGACGTCGGCAAACGACTTCTCACACAGGGCGTCGGCGAGGGCTTCCTGCCCCGGAATCTTGAAGATGTTGGAGACGTGCCAGAGCTTCTCGGCCTGATCCTTGACCGCCTGGACGAGGGCCGGATGGGCGTGGCCGAGGGCGTTGGTCGAAATGCCCATGACGCAGTCGAGGTATTCGGTCCCGTCGGTGCTCCAGAGACGTGCGCCCTGACCGCGATCCACCGCCAGCGGCGCGCGATTGTAGACACCCATCAGATGTTCGTGGGACACGGGACAAGCCTCCAAAAGCGAGACGGCCCCGCCGCTGAAGAGCGCCGGGACCGCTGGAACAAGGGTCAGGCCTTGTCGGCCGGAGGACGGTGTTAGTCAATCCTGTTGGGCCGCGCTCGACTCTCCCTCCCCCGAAGTGGGGAGGGATGTAGGCGCGCAGCGGCGACAGGGTGGGGAAGTGTGAAGCCGGGCACGGTTGGTGCGGGACCGGCTTTCCCCACCCGGTCGCTTCGCGACCACCCTCCCCACTTCGGGGGAGGGAGACCGATCAGCGCGAAAGTTGCGCATCCAGCCGCTCGACCAACGCCGCATAGGTGGCACCCGCCAGCGCCACCGTCGCCGGATCGACCTTGTCCATCGTGTCTTCCGCCGAATGGATCAGGCGGAACACCTGCGGGACGAGGCCCTCGGCCAGGCCGTTGGCCTCGCCGCCGTTGAAGGCCAGCCACATCTGGTGGGCACCGATCTCGTCCTGGAAGCCCAGCGACACCACCGGCGCGCCGGCGGCGGAGAAGGCGCGGTCGTCGGAAGGAGGATAGACGGGGAAGCCGACGCACTGCATCGCCCGCTCGGCACACAGCTCCTGCACCGCGCGGGTGACGAAGGCGGACTGGGGGCCGTTGTTCTGGCCGTACATCAGGGTGTCGCCATAGCCGGCCACGTCCGAGTTCACGACAGCGGCGACGTTGGTCAGGCCGTGCGCCTCGATCCATTTGCGCGCGCCGATCAGGCCCAGTTCCTCCTGGTCGAACAGGATGATGCGGATGCGGTGGTTCAGCTCCCTGCCGCGCAGGATCTTCGCGGCCTCGATGAGCCCGACCACGGAGGCGGCATTGTCGACCACGCCGTGGGACATCGTCCCGTCGCGCAGCTTCACGGCGTCATAGTGGGCGGTCAGCAGGATTTCGCGCGGGCCGTCGCCGATGGTCACGACCACGTTGCGGCCCTCCATCTCACCGGTCCGGCCATTGCCGCCGGCGAATGTCTCGATGGTCGGCTCGAACCCGGCGGCGCGCAGCTGGGCGACCACGACAGCCGTGCGGGCTTCGTTCGACGGCTGGACGAAGGCGGCGACCTGGGCGCGGAGGTCGAGGTCCTGGGCCGCGACGGGCGTCGAGGCAACCAGCAGGGCCGCGACGGCGGCGAGCGAACGGAACAGCATGGAACCCCCTTGATACGAAGCACCATGGCTAGCGTGGCTCAGCACCCGGCGCACCTTACAACTGCGTCAGGTCTTCAGCCGCCAGCCCGAGCGGAACACCAGCCAGCAGGTCACGGCCATGACCAGCGTCAGCACACCGCTCAGCACCAGGCCGATCATCAGGTTTCCCTCGGCGTTGGCGGTCCCGATGAAGCCGGCCCGGAAGCCGTCAATCAGGTAGAAGAAGGGGTTGAAATGGCTGATCGTCGCGAACGGCTCGGGCAGGTTTTCGACGAGGTAGAAGGTGCCGCTCAGGAAGGTCATCGGCATGATGACGAAATTCTGCACCGCGGCCAGCTGGTCGAATTTCTGGGCCCACAGGCCGGCCAGCACGCCCAGCATGCCCATGGTCAGACAGGCCAGCAGGCCGAACCACAGGATCAGGCCCAGGTTGGCGACCTCCAGCCTTGCGAAGGGCAGGACGCAGACCGCGGTCACGAGTCCGACCACCAGACCGCGCGTCGCGGCACCGAGCGAAAAGCCGATGGTCAGCTCCAGCGGGCTGAGTGGCGGGGTCAGGAAATCGGTCGCCGTATTCATCACCTTGGCCTGGATCAGGCTGGAAGAGGCATTGGCGAAGGCGTTGTTGAGCATGGCCATCATGACCAGACCGGGCGCGACGAACTCCGGAAAGGGTGTGCCGTGCAGCGGCGGCCGGGCCCCCTGAAGGGCGACCACAAAGACCAGCATATACAGCAGGGTGGTCACCACCGGGCCGGCCACCGTCTGGGCCCCCACCTTCCAGAACCGCCGCACCTCGCGCAGGTAGAGGGTCTGGACGCCGATCCAGTTGATCCCGGGATAGCTGCGCGGCTGGGGGGTGGTGGAGGCGGTGCTCAGGTCGGTCATGGGTGGGAGATGCGGCGGGCGGCGGTGCGATGCAAGTGGTTGGTGATTGGTGGATGGCCAGCGCCGGTGCGAAGGCACCGGCCGCGCCGACCTTCCGTTGCCGAGGAAGGCGCAATCACCAACCACCAATCACCAACCACCCGGCGGCGCGGCCGCCGCCGCCGTTAACCACCCCTACATCTGGTTCCTGTGGACGGACCGATTCGCACATCTTGCGTCTGTTAAGGGCTCGTTTACGATTAGTGGTAGGTCGAGGCCCCGGGAGGGAAGCCTGGACCCCATATGTTGAATCTGAGACCCGGAGGGTTGGCTATGACCGCAGGCTGGACTGAAGACCGCGTCGGCGCGCTGAAGAAGCTCTGGCTGGAAGGCCAGTCAGCCAGCCAGATCGCCAAGCAGCTGGGCGGCGGCGTGACCCGCAACGCCGTGATCGGCAAGGTGCACCGCCTCGGCCTGTCCGGTCGGGCCGCCCCGTCGCAGCCGGCCCGCGCCACCTTCCGCCCCTCGCGCCCCCGTCCTGCCGCGCAGCCGACCCAGACGCCCTCGGCCCCGCGCCGCATTGAGGCCGTCCAGCCGCGCGCAGCGGCCGTGCCTTCGGTCGCCTCCACCATGCCCGACCTGCCCGGCACCGCCACGGTGATGACCCTCGGTGCCCATATGTGCAAATGGCCGATCGGCGACCCGTCCTCGAACGAGTTCAGCTTCTGCGGCCGCCGCGCTTCGGAAAGCGTCTATTGCGTCGAACACGCCCGCGTCGCCTACCAGCCGCAGGTCAAGCGCGGCGCGACGGATCTGGCCCGTTCGCTGCGGCGGTATATCTGACCCCTTTCAGCCATACGGCTGTCATGAACGGCTCCTGGAGAGCCGCCGTCCGCCTCACGGGCCCACCCGCACGGGACCGTGAGACTGGGGCGGGGCTGCGCTTTTCCGGGTTGACGCAGCCCCTCACCCGCCCGCTGCGCGGGCAAGAGTGATGAGTGGCGAGTGAGGAGTGACTGGCGCAGGCCGCTCATCTTTAGCGGAAGGGCGGCGCTGAGAGCGCCTTCACACGGGTGCCGGCCAACCACCCGTCACAGGCCAGTAACCATTCAGTTCAGCACCCGCCGCTCTCCCGGCACATCGAGGCTGAAGGCGGGGATGGCCGCCTCGAAGATGCGGCCCGTTGCGTCGGTCATGGAATAGCCGCCCACCATGGAGCCCGAGGCCGTGCCCAGCGGGCAGCCCGAGGCATAGGCATAGCTTTCACCCGGCAGGATGGTCGGCTGTTCACCGATGACGCCGGGACCGCGCACTTCCTCAACATGACCGCGGGCGTCGGTGATCAACCAGTGGCGAGCCATCAGCTGCACCGGGACGCCGGTCAGGTTGACGATCTCGATCTGGTAGGCCCAGACCCAGCGGCCGCCCTCCGGATCGGACTGACCCGCCAGATAGCTGGGGCGGACACGGATCAGGATGCCGTCGGTTTCGGCTTCATAGGCGCGCGTATCGTGCATCCGCCCATGGTCGTGCAACGCGGGCCTGCGTCAAGCGCACGGCGCCGGGAAGGGGAGACGGACGGCGGAATCGTGTAAGCCATAGCCATGCAGTCCATCGAATTCCCCACCCCCGGCATCCTGCCCTGCCAGTCCATCGAGGCCCTGATCGCCGGCGGCGCGATCGCCTCGGACACCCCTTTCGACGCCGATCAGGTCCAGCCGGCCAGTCTGGACCTGCGCCTGTCCGACAAGGCCTGGCGCGTGCGGGCCTCTTTCCTGCCGGGTCAGCGCACGGTCGAGGACCGGATCGCCGATGTCTCGATGCACACCATCGACCTGTCGCCCGGCGTCGTGCTGGAGCGCGGCTGCGTCTATATCGTGCGGCTGCAGGAGCGGCTCAGCCTGCCGAAAGGCCTGATCGCCCGCGCCAACCCCAAGAGCTCGACCGGCCGGGTCGATGTCTTCGTCCGGCTGCTGACCGACCGCGGCGGGCGTTTCGACGATGTGGCCGAGGGCTATGAGGGGGCGCTGTATCTGGAGATTTCGCCCCAGACCTTCCCCATCCTGGTCCGTCCGGGCACCCGTCTGAACCAGCTGCGGCTCAAGGCCGGCGAGCCGCCCCGGCTGGAGACCCGCAGCGTCGGGGTCGAGCTGCAGGGCGGTGAGGGCTCGATCGTCGGCTTCCGCGGCCGCCGCCACGCCGGGGTGGTCGACCTCGACAATATCGACGGCCATGACCCGCGCGACTTCTGGGAGCCCCTGACCCTGCGGCGCGGCGAACTGCTGCTGGATCCGGGCGAATTCTATATTCTGGCCTCCAGCGATGACGTCGAGATTCCGGTCGATCAGGCCGCCGAAATGACCCCGATCGACCCGTCGGTCGGCGAGTTCCGCGTCCACTACGCCGGCTTCTTCGATCCCGGCTTCGGCACAGACGAGGCCCACGGCGCCGGCTCCAAGGGCGTGCTCGAGGTCCGCACCCACGACACCCCCTTCCTGCTGGAGCACGGCCAGATCGTTGCCCGGCTGGTCTATGAGCCGCTGACCGAACGCCCCACCCGCCTCTACGGCGAGGGCGGCAGCCACTATCAGCGGCAGGGGCTGAAGCTGTCGAAACATTTCCGGCCGTGGGGGTGAGGGAAGTGATTAGTGGCTAGTGGCTAGTGGCTAGTGGCCAGCGACTGCACCTTCCCTGCCAGCGGAAGGGCGGCGCTGACTGCGCGACACCGCAAGCGGTGGCCAACCACTAGCCACTAGCCACCAGCCACTCACTCCAGCCGGTCCGCCTTCCTCAGGTCCGGGAACCACCGCGCCCATATCCCCGTCGCCGCCAGCGCGCCCAGACCGCCGTACACCGCCGCCCCGATGGGGCCGAGGAAACGCACCGCCACGCCGGAATAGGCTTCGCCCAGTTCGTTGGAGGCCCCGATGAACAGCATGGACACGGACGAGACGCGCCCGCGCATGTGATCGGGCGTGGCCAGCTGGATCAGGGTCTGGCGGATGTTGACGCTGATCATGTCCGCCGCCCCGCCGAGGAACAGCACCGCGCCCGACAGCCAGACGCTGGTCGACAGGCCGAAGGTCAGGGTGCAAGCGCCGAATACGGCGACCGAGGCGAACATCCATCGGCCGGCGTGCTGCACGATCGGGAAACGGCTCAGATACAGGGCCACAAGCAGGGCCCCGGCTCCGAAGGAGGCGCGCAGCAGGCCGAAGCCGACGGCCCCGACATGCAGGATGTCGGCCGCAAAGATCGGCGTCAGCAGGGCCACGCCCGCCAGCAGGACGACGATCAGATCCAGAGAAATGGCCCCGAGCACGATCTTCGTGTTCCAGACATAGGCCAGCCCCTCCTTGACCTGGTCGACGGGCGAGACATCGGTCGGGGACGGGGCCGGCTTGCCGCTGGTGCGGATCAGGACAAGGCTGGCGAAGCCGATGGCGAACATGACCAGGGCCACGGCATAGGCACCGGGCACCGAGAAGCCGACGATCACCCCGCCCAGGGCCGGACCGGCGATGGCCCCGGTCTGGAAGGCGATGGACTGGGCCGCGATGGCCGGCGGCAGGGCGCGACGTCCGACCACCATGGGCAGGAAGGCCTGGCTGGCCGGGGCGAGGAAGGCGCGCGCTGCCCCGAAGACGGCGGCGACGGCCAGCAGTCCCCACAGTGGCGGCGATCCGTGCAGCGCCATGAACAGGAAGGCGAGCGCGCAGCCGCCCTCGACCATGACCGACAGGGTGACGGTGTGTTTGCGGTCGCGCCGGTCCGCCAGCGCTCCGGCGGGCAGGGTCAGGGCCAGAAGCGGCAGAAACTGGCACAGGCCGACCAGCCCCAGATACAGGCTCGCCTCGGCCACCGGATGGTCCCGACGCGCGATCTCATAGACCTGCCACAGCAGGGCCGAGGACTGGATCTGGATGCCCAGCACCGCCGCCACCCGCCCGACCCAGAGCAGGCGGAAGTCGTGGATAGCCCAGGGGCTGGCCGGCCCTTCAGGCGGCAGGACCGGCTCGGTCGTCTCGATTGGTCCGGTCACGTGCGGCGGTCGACTTTCGGATAGGGGGTGCCGTCCCGGTGGAAATAGCCGTCACCGCGAAAAACCATGTCGATGTCAGGATAGTCGCCTGAATCCCCGCCCGGCGTGCGCGTACCGACCTCAAGCAACACCGCCTCGGCGCCGGAACGGTTCTCGATCTTGTGGCCATTGGACACGCCCGCCTTCCAGCCCGCGCAGTCTCCGGCGCGCAGGATGGTCTCTCCGTCATCCTCAACCAGCACGACTTCACCCGAGACCACCCAGACGAACTCGTCCTCCCCCTCGTGCCAGTGCCGCTGGCTCGACCAGGCCCCGGCCGCAAGGCGCAGAAGATTGACCCCGAACTGGTCCAGCCCGACCGCATCGCCCAGCCGCCAGCGGCGACGCGGCTTGCACGGTCCGGCGAATTCCTCCGGATAGCTGGTGCCGTGCCCCGTGGGTGCGGCGTCTATGTCGATCTTCGGCATGGGATGGCGTCTTCTCGCAGTCGTCCGAACCCCGTAAAGCACAGCCTCATGAGCACCGCATCAACTCCCGTTATCGATCCTGTCGCCCTCACCCGCGACCTGATCCGCAGGCCCTCTGTCACCCCCGCCGACGAAGGGGCGATGGATGTGCTGGAACGCGCCCTGACGGGGCTGGGCTTTCACTGCCGGCGGATGCCTTTTGAGAACATCGAGAACCTGTATGCCCGGCGTGGGACCGCCTCGCCCAATCTCTGTTTCGCCGGCCACACCGATGTGGTGCCGACCGGCTCGACCGCGGCCTGGTCCTCCGGCCCGTTCGAGGCCGAGGTGAAGGACGGCATCCTCTACGGCCGGGGCGCCGTCGACATGAAGGGCGGTATCGCGGCCTGGGTGGCGGCGGTCTCGCGTGTTCTGGCCGAAGGCGAGGTGCCGGGCAGCCTGTCCTTCCTGATCACCGGCGATGAGGAGGGCCCGGCCCTGCATGGCACCAAACGGGTGGTCCAGGCCCTGATGGCCGAGGGCGAGGTCATCGACGCCTGCGTGGTCGGCGAGCCGTCCTCGCAGCATTTGCTGGGCGACATGATCAAGATCGGGCGGCGCGGCTCGCTCAACACCTGGATCACCGTCCACGGCAAACAGGGCCATGTCGCCTATCCGGACCGGGCGGCCAATCCGGTCCCGGTGATGGCCCGGCTGGTCGCCCGTCTCGCCGACCACCGTCTGGACGACGGCTATGAGGCCTTCCAGCCGTCCAACCTGGAGCTGACCACCCTCGACGTCGGCAATGCGACGACCAATCTGATCCCGGCCGAGGCGCGCGGGCGGCTGAACATCCGGTTCAACCCGAACCACACCGGCGAGAACCTGATGGCCTGGCTCAATGCCGAGGCGGGCAAGGCCCAGGCCGAAAGCGGACTGCGCATCGAGCTCGAACACCTGCATTCGGGCGATGCCTTCCTGACCCAGACCGGGCCGTTCGTCACCGCCGTGCAGGACGCCGTGGAGGCTTCCACCGGCCGCCGTCCGGAGGCCTCGACCACCGGCGGCACTTCGGACGCCCGTTTCATCCGCGCCATGTGTCCGGTGCTGGAACTGGGTCTCGTCGGCCAGACCATGCACCAGATCGACGAACGCGCGCCCGTGGCCGAGATCGAGGCCCTGGCCGAGGTCTATCGCACGGTGATCGGCAGGTATTTCGCGCGGGCGTAGCGGTCCCTTGTCATCCCGGCGCGCCCTCAGTGCAGCGTCGCCTCCAGCCGGGGGATCCGCCGGTCGAGATCCGCCACCATCTCCTCCAGCCGCGCCTGCTCCGATTTCATGTCGACCGACGTGCCATCGTCATAGGTGAGCTGCGCCCCCTTGCCGATCAGGTCGAGCCGATAGAGGGCCGTCACCCGACGCGCCTTCAGCCGCTCCCGTTCGTCGGCCACGGGTCAGTCGCGCTCCAGAAACCGGATGGCGCTCAGAACATGGGTGCGGACGCCCAACGGCAGCACGGCCTCATTGACGTCGAACTCCGGCGAATGGTTCGGCGGCGAGGTCGAGGGATCAACCCCGTCCTTTGAGCCGCCGAGGTGGTAGAAGACCCCCGGCACCTCCTGCGACAGATAGCTGAAATCCTCGGCCACCGTCGTCGGCGGGGTGGCCGGATTGACGTTGCCCGCCCCGGCCGCCTCGACCAGAACCGGGGCCAGCCAGGCCGAGAGTTCCTCATTGTTGAACACCAGGGCCGCGTTCTGGCGCACCGTGAACTCGGCCGTCGCGCCATAGGTCTCGGCGACATTGTCGATGGCGACGCGGGTGCGGGCGACCAGATCATCGCGCTGGGCGATGTCGAAGGTCCGCAGGGTGCCGGACAGGACGGCCCGGTCCGGAATGATGTTGTAGCGGACGCCGGCATCGAGGGTGGCGATGGTGAAGACCGTGGGCGTCGTGGTCGGATCGATGGTCCGCGCCGTCAGGGTATTGATCGTCTGGACGACCTGGGCCGCAGTGGCGATGACGTCGACGCCCTTCCAGGGCCAGGCCCCGTGGGTCTGGCGACCGTGCAGGGTGATATCCACCCGATCCGAGGCCGCCATGAATCCACGCGGGCGATAGAAGACCGTTCCCGGCCGACCCGGAACAACATGCAGGCCGAAGATGGCATCGGGGCGGGGGTTGGCCAGGGCCCCCTCCTGGATCATCAGCCGGGCACCGCCCAGCGGCTCGCCCGGAGGGGCGCCCTCCTCGGCGGGCTGGAAGATGAAGACGATGGTCCCGGGAATGTCCTCGCGCATGCCGGCCAGCACCTCGGCGGCACCCATCAGCATGGCGACATGGGCGTCGTGGCCACAGGCATGGGCCACCGGCACCGTGCTGCCCATATAGGTGCCGGTCGCGGTCGAGGCGAAGGGCAGCCCCGTGGCCTCCAGCACCGGCAGGGCGTCCATGTCGGCCCTCAGGGCCACCACCCTGCCCGGCCGTCCGCCGCGAAGCACGCCGACGACACCGGTCTTGCCCACTTCCGTGCGGACCTCCATCCCCAGCGCCCGCAGGTGCGCAGCGACCATGGCGGCGGTGCGGGTCTCGGCAAAACCCAGTTCGGGGTTGGCGTGCAGGTCGCGGCGCCAGGCGATGACGCGCGGCGTCCCGGCGGTCACCGCCGCCTCGATCCGGTCGAGGGCGACCGGCGCGGCGCCCCTCTCCTGCGCCTGGGCCAGGCCCGCAGACAAGGCCAGCGACAGGGTGGAGACAGCGAGCAGGCGGCGGAAGGTCATGGCGGTTCCCAGTATCAGAGAGCCGACAAGGTGCGCGGAGCAGGGGGTCTGGCGCAAGTCTTGAAGCAAAGAGATGGCGTCAGCCGGGTGACGGCGCGCGTCAGCAGGCCTAGGCTGCGCCGGTGAACCTGCGCTCCCCTGCCTTTGCGATCCTGTTCGCCGTCAGCCTGATCGCGGCGGCGGGGAACATGGCGCTCCAGTCCGTCCTTCCGGCCATCGGCCGCGAGTTCCGGCTTTCAGACACCCTCGTCGCCGGGGCCTTCGCTATCTCGGCCCTCATGTGGACGGTCGCCTCGCCCTTCTGGGCGCGGCTGTCCGACACCCTTGGACGCAAGCGGGTCATGATGATCGGCCTGGCGGGGTTCGTCGTCTCCATGTCCGGCTTCGGCCTGGCCGCCACCTCGGGGCTGGAACAGTGGCTCGGCGCAGGTCTGGCCTTTGTCATGATGGGGGTGGCACGCACCGTCTACGGCGTCTTCGGCTCCGCCGCGCCGATCGCATCCCAGGCCTATGTCGCCGATCGAACGACGCCGGAGCAGCGCACCCAGGCCATGTCGCTGCTGGCCTCGGCGCAAGGGCTGGGCACGGTGATCGGCCCTGCGCTGGCCCCCTTCTTCGTCCTGCCCATGATCGGCCTGGCAGGACCGATGTACGCCTTCGCCCTGTTCGGCCTGCTGGCGCTGGTCGTGGTCTGGCGCAGACTGCCCAGCGGCGAGGTCGTCCGGATTCCGTCGCCCAGCGGCCATCGCGGCGACGCCGGCAAGGGGCTGTGGAAGGACCCGCGCATCCGCGGCTATCTGCTCTACGGCCTGTTCGTCACCGGAGCGCAGGCGGCCAATATCTCGGTGCTGGGCTTTCACATCATTGATGAACTGTCGGCCGCGGGCATCGCCGCGCGCGAGGCCCAGCCCTTTATCGGCATCGCCATGCTGGCGGGAGCCGCCGCCACCCTGATGGCCCAATGGGGTTTGATTCCGCTGCTCAGGCTTCAGCCGGCGGACCTGATGCGCTGGGGCGCGGCGCTGGCACTGGTCGGAAACCTGATGAGCATCGCATCCCCGGGCTATTACGGGGTCGTCGTCGGCTATGCCGTCGTTTCCATGGGGATCGGCTTCGCCCGGCCAGGCTTCACCGCCGGATCCTCATTGTCGGTCGAGCCGCACGAACAGGGGGCGATCGCCGGTCTGATGATGTCGCTGGCCGGGCTCAGCTTCCTCGCCCCGCCGGTGATCGGGGTCGCCCTCTACGAACTGGCCGAACCGGCCCCTTTCATCGCCAATGCCATCCTGCTGGCCGCCGCAACCGCCCTTTGCTTCATCGATCCGCGGCTGCGCGAGGGTCCACCAGACCTCCCCGACCGGGACGAAACGCCCTCGCCCGAGACTCCGCCCGCTTCCCAGCCGGGCCCCGAAGGCAACCGCTGATCGCCTCCATCTGTCTCCGGGCCTTTTCCCGGGCCCAAAGCCGTGGCAGATCGGGCCCATGGACATCGCCCGTATCGAGCGCCGCATCGGCGTGCGCGCCACGCCCGACCAGATCTGGGACCTGATCGCGGACCTGCCCGGCTGGGACCGCTGGAATCCGGTCGAGACGAAGCTTGAAGGCGCGATCGCCTTCGGGGCCGAAATCGCCCTTACCGAGCGGATCGGGGACCTTCCCGAGCGCAGGGCCGCCATGCGGGTTGGCGAGTGGCAGCCCTATTCCCAACTGGTCTGGGCCGAAAAGCGCGGCCTGTGGTTCCGCTCCCTGCGCTATTTCGAGATTGAGCCGCTGGATCAGCCGAACAGCTGTATCGTTTCCAACGGCTTCATCTTTTCCGGCCTGCGCGGCGAGATGTTCTTCGACCGGCACCGCAAACACCTGCGGCATGCTGTCGATGCGGTCGCCGATGCCTGGAAGGCCGCCGCCGAGGCCTGAACGCTTTCGTCTCTGATCAGCCGCCGAGCGTACCGGCGGCCATCGTGTCCTGGATGTTGATGATGGCCGGGGTCAGGATGACAATGAACAGAACCGGCAGGAAGAACAGGATCATCGGTACGGTCAATTTGGCCGGCAGGGCCGCGGCCTTCTTCTCGGCGGCCGAGAGGCGCATCTCCCGGTTTTCCTTCGCCATGGTCCGCAGGGCCGTGCCCAGCGGGGTGCCATAGGTCTCGGCCTGGGTCATGGCCAGGGCCACCGACTTGACACCGGGATGGTTGGTCCGCTTCGCCAGACCCTCATAGGCCATGCGGCGATCAGGCAGATAGCTGAGCTCGGCGGACAAAAGGGTCAGTTCCTCGGCCAGGTCGATGGACGAACCGCCGATCTCCTGGCTGACTTTCTGGATCGCCGCCTCGATCGACATCCCCGCCTCGACGCAGATCAGCAGCAGGTCGAGCGCATCGGGAAACGCCTGCATGATCGACGTCCTCCGCTTCGCAATGCGGTTCGAGAGGTAGATGTTCGGCGCATAGAATCCGAACACCGCGGCGGCCATACAGGCCGTAATGCGCGTCATCACCGGCAGTTCGAAAATATTGAAAACAAACAGATAAATCGCCGCGATCAACAGGAGAACAAACGGCATGGAGAAGCGGAAGAAGTAGAAGGTCGTCAGCGGCTTGGGCCCGCGAAAGCCGGCCTGGGCCATCTTGTCCGCGACCTTGGGATCTTCCAGCAACTTGGTCAGGTTCAGCTGTTCGACGACCCTCTTCTTGAAGCCACCGTCCGAGTGGCGGAGGTTCTGGGACCCGGAGTTCTCGGCGGCAATGGCCTGACGCGAGCGCCGCTTCAATTCCTCACGCCGCGCGGCCACGGCCTTCATCCGGCCCTCAAGCCTGGGGCCACCGCCGAACGAGCCCAGCAGGGTGACCAGCGTGGCAAACACCAGCAGCCCCACGCCGAGGCTCATAAGGTTCTGAACGTTGGTGAAGAACTCGACCATTTGAGCCGGGCATTTCCTAGAATTTGAACGAGATCATCTTCTTCATCACGAACACGCCGAGGGCCATCATGGCCACGGCGACCAGCAGCATGAACTGGCCGCGCGGGTCGGTGAACAGCCGGGCCATGTAGGCAGGCGTCGTGAGGCTGACGAGGATCATGACTGCGGGCGGGAGGGAGCCGATGATCCCGGCGGAGGCGGTGGCCTCCGACGACAGGGCCTTGATCTTCTCACCCATCATCTTGCGGGCCCGCAGCACGACCGAAAGATTGTTCAGCGCCTCTGCCAGATTGCCGCCGGTCTTCTGCTGGATGGCGATGACGATGGAGAAGAATTTGAGCTCCGGCGTCGGCATCCGCTCGTACATCTTGTTCAGGGCCTGGGCGAGGGTCAGGCCCGCTGCGACGCCCTCGACCAGCTTCTGGAACTCGGGGCCCAGGGGTGCCGGGCTCTCCCGGGCGATGATCTTGAAACAGTCGTGGACCGGAAGACCGGACTTGATGCCGCGCACGATCACATCAACGGCGTCGGCAAAATGGCTGGAAAACTTCTTGCGGCGTCCATTGCCCAGGAAGCCGACGACCCAGCGCGGAAGGCCCAGGCCGAGGATGACGGCGACCCCGATGCAGATCGGGATATTGAGGCCGAACAGCAGCGGCAGCAGAAAGGAGATGACACCCAGAACGGCGCTGATGATCCAGAAGGTCGAGACCTTTGTGCTCAGACCCGCCTGTTGCAACTGGGCGGCGAGACTGATTCTTGCCTTGCGCTCGGCCCGCTCCGATTCCTGCAGTTGCTGCATGATCTGTTTGCGGCGCGCCTCCGGCGAGTTGGCCGCCGCTGCCTTACGGGCTGCCGAGTTGGTCTGTTTGGGCCCGCCCAAACCCCGGGCGCGCTTGACCGCCGTTCCGCGAGAGTCACCGTTGCCGACGAACACCCAACCCAGTCCGCCGATGGTGATGAATGCCAGGACGGCCACAAGGACGGGAAGCATCTGCCCTACTCCGCCGCGTCGAGGGCTTCGGCCAGTTCGCGCTCCAGCCCGTAGTATCGGGCGCGGTCCCAGAAGCGGGGACGGGCGATGCCGGTCGAACGGTGACGCCCGATGATCTTGCCGTTCTCGTCCTCGCCGGTGATCTCGTAGACGAACAGGTCCTGGGTGACGATGACGTCGCCCTCGAGACCGACCACCTCTGTGATGTGGGTGATGCGGCGCGAACCGTCGCGCAGGCGGGCGGCCTGGATGATGACGTCGACCGATCCGACGATCATCTCGCGGATGGTCTTGGACGGCAGGCCGTAGCCGCCCATGGTGATCATCGATTCCATCCGGCTGATGGCTTCGCGCGGCGAGTTGGCGTGCAGCGTGCCCATCGAGCCGTCGTGGCCGGTGTTCATGGCCTGCAGCAGGTCGAAGGCCTCGGGGCCACGGACCTCGCCGACGATGATCCGCTCCGGGCGCATCCGCAGGCAGTTCTTGACCAGGTCCCGCATGGTGATCATGCCCTGGCCCTCGAGGTTGGGCGGCCGGGTCTCCAGGCGAACGACATGCGGCTGCTGGAGCTGCAGTTCCGCTGCGTCCTCGCAGGTGATGATCCGCTCGGTCGGGTCAATGAAGGCCGTGAGGGTGTTGAGCAGGGTCGTCTTGCCGGAACCTGTGCCCCCCGAGATCACGAGGTTGCAGCGCGAGGCTCCGATAACGCCGAGCACGCGCGCGCCCTCGGGACTGATGGAGGCGAACTCCACCAGATTTTTCATCGTCAGCTTGTCTTTCTTGAACTTCCGGATCGTCAGCGTCGCGCCGTCGATCGCCAGCGGTGGGGCGATGACGTTGACACGGCTGCCGTCAGGAAGGCGGGCGTCGCAGATCGGGGAGCTCTCGTCGACGCGGCGGCCGACCTGCGACACGATCCGCTGGCAGATGTTCATCAGCTGGGTGTTGTCGCGGAAGCGAACATTGGTCAGCTGAACCTTGCCACCGACCTCGATGAAGACCCGGCCGGCCCCGTTGACCATGATATCGGCGATGTCGTCCCGGGCCAGCAACGGCTCGAGCGGGCCGTAGCCGAGGACGTCATTGACGATGTCCTGGACCAGATGCTCCTGCTCCGCCACCGACATGGAGACGTTCTTGATCGCCACCAGTTCGGCGACGATGTCGCGGATTTCTTCGGAAGCCGCCTTGGTATCGAGCTGGGCCAGCTGGGCCAGGTCGATGGTATTCATCAGGGCGTTGAAGATCGTCGTCTTGGTGGCGTGATAATAGTCCGACTGCTCGCGGACGATCTCCGCGACCGCCTGGGCCTTCTTGAGCTGTTCGAAGCCTGGCGTGGCCTTGGGACCGGGCGCCGCTTTGGCGGGCAGGGGCGCAGCGTCGGGCCGTGGCCGCGAGGCCAGGGCGTCAAGCCGGTCTGCGGCCGCCGAGGAAGGCCGGGTCGCATAGGATTCCGCCCTGCGCGCAGCCGCCTGCAACTGGGGTGCATCTGCGTCGGCACCAGTGGCGAAGGCCTCGGCCGTCCCCCCCGGTGACGGCTGCACGACCGGCGCGGGTTCGGTGGCCAGCCCGGGAGCGGCGGCCGCGTAACCGGGCTGACTTGTGCGCTTGCCGAACACGGGTCAGGTCTTCTTCTTGAACAGGCCGGAGAAGATGGATTTGCCCTCGCCCTTGCCGGGCTTGCCCCGGGTCCCGGCGGTCACGGGAAGCTCACGGCGCGAGACGATCTGGGCCAGGGTCTGGAACGCATCGGCCACCTTGGACTTGCCGCCCGCGTCGAGGATCATCTGACCGTTGTTCGCCGCGACTCCGAAGACCTTGGGATCGAACGGGATGATCAGACTGGGGTGGACACCGAGGGCGGTGCCAAAGTCCTTGGCCGGGATCTCGGGACGCCCGGGGACACCAACCTGGTTCAGCACCAGCCGGGGTGGCGCATCATTGGGACGGCCCTGACGGATCAGGTCGATCATGTTCTTGGCATTGCGCAGGCTGGCCAGATCGGGGGTTGCCACGATCACCACCTCATCAGCGGCGATCAGGGTGCGACGCATCCAGCCGGACCACAGGTGCGGCAGGTCCAGGACGACGAACGGCGCCGTCGAGCGGATCTGGGTAGTCACCTCCTCAAAGGCTTCGGGGGAAATGTCCCAGTCAACGTCGAGGGTCGCCGGGGCGGCGAACAGGCTGAGCTTGTCGGTGCAGCGGACCATCATGCGGTCGAGCAGCACAGGATCGAGACGGTCAGGCTGGCTCAATGCATCGGCGACGCCACTGAGCGGATCCTGGTTGAAGTCCAGCCCGGCGGTGCCGAACGGCAGATCGTAGTCGACGATGACGGTATTGGCCCCGATCCGCTCGCTCATGGCAAAGGCGGTGTTGTGGGCAACGGAGCTGGAGCCGGTGCCGCCGCGCGCGCCGACGAAGGCAATCGTACGACCGACGAAGGGCTGGGCCGGATCGGCGAACAGGCCCCCGATGGCCGAGATCAGTTGCAGCGGTTGCAGGGGTGCGACCAGATATTCACTGACACCGCGGCGCATCAGTTCGCGGAACAGCAGGATGTCGTTTGCGGCACCGACCACGACGACCTTGGTCCCTGCATCGCAGACCTCGGCCAGTTGGTCGACTTCCAGCAGCAGCGTCTGCGGGTCCTGCATGCATTCGACCACGATCAGGGGCGGGGTCGGCTCGTGGCGGTAGGCCTCGACCGCAGCGGCGACGCCGCCGACGCGGATCTGGGTGGTTGCCCGCGACAGGCGACGGTCCTGACCGGCGCGCTCAGCCGCAGCCAGGGTGTCCTGACGCTCGGCAAAGACGTGGATGGCGATCCGGGGGACCGATACCTCGGCCGTTTGACTGCCGCTCACGCTCATGGGCGACATGGCGGTCGCGGCGCTCACCAGCAGATCGCCTACGGGGTTGAACCCATCGGACCGGGGGGCCGCCGGGACCGCTCCGGTCGCCCCCATGAATGGCAAGGCCTGGCGTTGTCCGACGACGGCGTCCTCGAAGGTATCGAGGCTGCCATCGTCCCCGTCCGGCATGTAGGCATCAGGCGCGACAGGACCCGCGTCGAGCTCAAACTCGTCGTCAAACTCTTCAAACGGCCGGGGTGCGAAGGCGTTGGTCATGTCACGCTATTCCACAGCCCCGGATATGCGGCCGCTTACCAGCCGCTCCTGGGGAGTCGAACTGACCTCACCCTTTCGATAGTTGTCGAACACCACAGCGGCGCGGCCGGAATCGGCCGGGGTCATCGGCCGGGCACCGAGAATGTCGCGCGGATCTGCAATCTGTGCCGCCATATTGGCCGTGATGGCGCAGCCGAAGCCGCCGGAGCTCTGGTTGGAGACCCTCGCGCTCATGCTCCGGGCCTCTGCCGCACAATCGGGCATGGAGGCCCTTATGGTCTCGAACCCGGCCAGCACCGGCGCGCGCGGATCGGGTGCGGCATAGGCGGCCATCTGGATCCGATCCCCGGGAACCCCGGCGTCCTGCAGGAAGGTGCGGACAGCGTAGGCCTGCTGGAGAGCGACCGGATCGTCTCCGGCAGGCGATTCTATCCTGACATGCCCGGCCCCGGAGGTGCCGTAGCGCGCCACGAGGCCGATCAGGGCGTTGCGCTGGTTCGACGACAGACCCTGATCGTGCACGGCCAGGGCGATACGATCGAGGCCGGGTTCCACCTGCAGGGCGTAGCGCGACAGCGGCGTCACCGGCGCGTCAGGGACCGAGGCGCAGCCGGAAGCAGCAAGCGCCGCCGCAAAAGCGATGGCAGCGGAAGTGAGGGCGCGGTTCACGAGGATCCTCATTCGATGACATAGCCCACAGGGCCGCTCCATCCGTTGTCGGCAGCGGCCGGATCACCGGGGCGACGGAACTGCTGATTCAACTGACCGAACAACAGGGTCTGGGCGTCATTGGCGATGATCAGGCCGTCAGACGGGGTCTGCAGCCGGCCCGGCGAGGTCGGCGAGACGATATAGGCCTCGATGATGATCACCAGTTCGGTCTCGCCGGAAAGATAGTCCCTGGAGCGGAACAGGGCCCCGAGGACCGGCAGGGTGCCGATGCCCGGCAGTTGATCGATGTTCTGGCGGGTATCCTCGCGCAACAGGCCGGCGATCATCATCGATCCGCCCGAGGGGAGTTCCACAGTGGAGGACGCGCGACGCACGTTCAGGGCCGGAATGACGAGGGCGTCATCGGCCGTACCGCCGAGGGTGAAGGCACCGGCGGTCGTCAGCTCGGACACCTCGGTGGAAAGCTGCAGCGAGATGCGACCTTCCGAAAGCACGATCGGCCGGAAGGCCAGGCGCACGCCAAACGGTTTGAACTCGACACCGATCGTGACCTGGCCGGTCGTGGAATCGACGCTGCGTCCGACCGGGACCGGAAACTCGCCGCCGGCCAGGAACTCGGCGTTCTCGCCATTGACCGAGGTCACATTCGGTTCAGCCAGGATGCGGACGAGACCGGCGCGCTCAAAGGCCCGGATACTGGAGCTGAGCCGGTTGCCGTTGCCGGCCCGGTCGACATAGCTCAGGACCCCGCCGCCCAGCTGGCTGCCAGAGACGCCGAAGGTCGCGCCCTGGGTAAAGGACAGTCCGTCTGCGACACTGTTCAGCACGCCGTTGACGTCCAGACCCAGCTGTTTGATCGCCGTTCTCTGGACTTCGATTACCCGGGCCCGGACCATGACCTGGTCAGACCCGGCGATGGTCATCATATTGATGACTTGTTCCGGGGCCTCAACGAAGGCCCGGGCGACCTGGGCCGCGCGGTCGGCTTCGCCGGGGCTGCTCACCGGGCCAGTCAGGATGATACTGTCATTGACCGCTTCGGCACGGACCTGGGACCCCGGCATGACCCGACTCAGCGTATCCTGCAGCGCAGAGACACCGGCATCGACGCGGATCCGCAACGAAAGGATGGTGCGGCCCGAGCTGTCCAGAACGACAGCGTCGGTTTCACCGGGCTGGAGTCCGATGATGGTGATGCGACGTGGCGAGTGCAGCATGGCCTCGGCCACCAGCGGGTTCGGCACGATAACGTCGCGGGCGTCGGACGGCAGGTCGACGGCCATCGACGAGCCGCGCGGCAGATTGATCAGCTGGGCACCGGGCCCCATGGGCACAGCGGCGCGCGACTGGGCCCGGGCCTCGGTCGGCGCGGCCAGGGCGACGGATGCGATGGTCAGGCTGGCGAGCGCGAGGGCGATCAGAGGTCTCATTGGACCACCACCACTTCGGGGGTGCCGCCGCGATAGATGCGGATGGCAGAGGCCTGACGCGTGACCGGCGCGGCTCGCCCTGATGGGCCGCCCGTGTCGGCGTAGGAGCGAAGCACCAGGCTCAGCTCGCCTTCGGACTTGGCCAGGGCGAGCGCTTCGGCGTCGCGGGGACCCACCTCAAGGGTCGCGGTTGCACCCACCACTGCCTGCTCGTCGTCGTCGGCCCGCGTCGACTGGTCGATGGCCAGAACCTTGATGTTCTGCATCACTGTCGAGGAAGCGAATTTGGACCGGTCGTTCTCCTGGGCTCCCAGATTACCGAGCGTCGTCTCACGGGTCAGCAGGACATCGACGCGGTCGCCGGGCAGGATGAAGCCGCCGGCGGCGGTCTCGACCGTGACCCGAATGGCCATCGCCCGCATGCCCGGCTCAAGATAGGCGGCCATATAGCCGCTGTCGCCCGCACGCACGATCTTGCGGCTGACAATCGGTTCGCCGGCCAGAATGGGTTCGCGCACCACCGAGCCGGCATAGTCGGACTTGCTGTTACCGGCGGCCAGATTGGCAGCGACCCGGGTGACCGAGGCCACCGCCCCTTCGGGTGGCGCGGCCGGCGGGTCTTCGGCGGCGGCTGACGTCAGGGGAACCGAGCCGTCGGTGATGAAGGCTGGATTGACCTCGTCGACAGGCCATTCTTTCCAGGCCATGTCCGCCTCGGTCAGGCGCTGACCGGGCTGCAGATCCTTGGCGGCGACCAGCACCTTGGCCATCGGGCGCGCCGGAACGGCAGCGGCAGTGGCGACGGCGGTCGGTGCGTTCGAAGGCGATCCCATGGCGCGCACAGCCAGGGCGAGACCGATGGCGGCCACCGCGGCTACGCAGATCACGATGATACGGGCGGGGTTCATCGACGGTCTCCGGCAGGCTGGGCCGAACCCTTGAATCGGTCCTTGGGCCCCTGCCGTTAACGATCATGCCGGGTGAGGGTTAACGCGGGCCTAAAGGCAGGCGGGCCCTCGCTATCCTGCGATAAAGGCGGCAAGCAGGGGCGAGGCCGGATAGGCCATCAGCGCACCGGCCGCGATGGCGACCCCATAGGGAATGTCACCCCTCGGCTCCATCAACTGCACCACCCATCCGGGCGCCCCGAGCAGATAGGGGCGCGAGTGAAAGCGCGCAAACAGCAGCACCAGGCAGAACAGGCCGCCCATCACTCCGGTCCACAACAGGAACATGCCGGAACCGGTCGCACCCAGCCACAGGCAGGTCGCCGACATCAGCTTGGCGTCGCCGCCGCCGATCCAGCGAAGGGCGAACATCCCGGCTCCAACCACCAGGGCAAGGGCCGCGATACCGAGATTTACGGCGACGGTCATGGGATCAATTCCGACCGCCAGGGCCGCCGGGAAGAAGGCGATGATCAGAAGTCCGGAGATCCAGTTGGGGATCTTCATCGACGTCAGGTCCTTGAGCCCCGCGACGATCACGAGGGCAGGCATGATGCCCAGAAGGATCAGGGTGACAGTGTCCATTCCCTGTTATCACCCGGCGACGGTTAAAACCCGGTTGCCATGTGCATCCCCTGCAAGCGAAAGAGGCCGGAGCGTTGCCGCTCCGGCCTCCCGTCGGTTTCAAGACCTGGTCGGCGGTTAGGCGCCGGCGGTGCCGCCCATGCCGGTCACGACATCATTGAACTTGCCCTTGATGGTCGTGCCCAGGGCGGTCACGGCCGAAATGATGACGACGGCGATAAGCGCGGCGATCAGACCGTATTCGATGGCCGTGGCACCCGACTCGTCGGACATGAACTGCGAAACAAACTTGGTCATGGACCTGTATCTCCTGATTGAGGGGGCTGGCGACCGACGGGGGAAACCGATCAACCACCTGACCTCTTGAACGTCATCACCATGACTCAGGCGGGTTAAGCCCAAGCGTATGAGCGTCGTTACTCAAAGCTTGATGATGATCAGCGGCCCCGTGGCGGAAACGCAGAAGGGCCGGAGCGTTGCCGCTCCGGCCCTTCCCCGGTTTCAGGACTGTCGTCAGCGCTTAGGCGCCGGCGGTGCCGCCCATGCCGGTCACGACGGCGTTGAACTTGCCCTTGATGGTCGTGCCCAGGGCGGTCACGGCCGAGATGACGACGACGGCAATAAGGGCGGCGATCAGGCCGTACTCAATGGCCGTGGCACCCGACTCGTCGGACATGAATTTGGAAACAAATTTGGTCATTGGACTTTCCTTTGGACAGGGTGAAGCGAGCTGTTGTGGCGGGGGGAGCCGGTAGCCCGCTTGACCCCCAGATGCAGGACTGTTTTCGCCGAAAGGAGTTAAACTCAGGTGGTCTCGCGTGGTTACTCGGCGATTTACTTTAAAAGATTCTGGGATTTGCAGGGCACGGCGCTGCCGTCCTGCGCATCAGGCGTCAGGCCCGAAACGAAATCGTGCACCTCAAGGAAAAAGGCCGGAGCGTTGCCGCTCCGGCCCTTCCCCGGTTTCAGGACTGTCGTTGGCGATCAGGCGCCGGCGGTGCCGCCCATGCCGGTCACGACGGAGTTGAACTTGCCCTTGATGGTCGTGCCCAGAGCGGTCACGGCCGAAATGATGACGACGGCGATGAGCGCGGCGATCAGGCCGTACTCAATGGCTGTGGCACCCGACTCGTCGGACATGAACTGCGAAACAAACCTGGTCATGGCTGAAATCCTTCTGGGTTTAAGCGAGCGATCTTTGTCACCAACAGAGTCATCGGTTTGTGCCCGCCTGACCCCTTTTTGCGATCTCAACATACCCACTTCAGATTAAAGACAAGTAAAGCGAATATTTTTGGAACTCTCTTCTTTATTGACGGGCCATTTACTATGATATCGATCTCAGGCGGTCGATTTCAGACTTTCTTGAGGTTTGCAGGGCAATGTCCGCTGACGCTCACGCGCGCGCCCTGTTCACTGGAAGTCGACGCCATGATCCGATCCGTTCGCCCCGCCCGATTCATCCCTGCCCTGGTCGCGACCGCCGTCCTGATGGTCCCGACCATCGGAACCGCTCAGTCGGGCCGCCTGAATGTCGAAATCGATCAGGCCCAGCGGGTCCAGCTGCGCGGTCCCGCCGGCTCGGTCATTGTCGGCAACCCCGCCATCGCCGATGTGACGGTGGTGGATGCCAACACACTTTACATCACCGGCAAGGGCTTCGGTGTCACCGAAGTCGTGGCCGTCGACACCATCGGGCGCACGGTGTTCCAGAGCCAGGTGGTGGTGAGCGACGGTGCGGGCTCCGGCCGGGTCCGGATCTGGCGCGGTGGCCAGTCCACGGAAATGGCCTGTGGTGCCTCCTGCTCAGCCACCATCCGCGGCCCGGTCGGCAATCTGCCGACTCCCTAGGAGCCCGGCACCCGTGTCGCACCCTCTCCGCCCAGGAAAAGGCCGCAAGCAAAGGTCACGCCTTTCGCGCCGCCTGCTGCGCGACACCGGGGGTTCGGCGGCGGTCGAGTTCGGCATGCTCGCCCTGCCCTTCATGCTGATGGTTTTTGCCATCCTCGAGATCGGACTCGTCTTTGTGACGGATTCCATCCTCGAGAATGCAACGATCACGACGGGGCGGCTGGTGCGAACCGGCCAGGCTTCGGCCCTTGGAATGACGTCCGAAACATTCAAGACGTCGCTGTGCAGCCGGATGAGCATCTTCTCCTCGGACTGCGTCAACCGCGCACAGATCGACGTCCGCGTGATTCCGCAGTTCGCCACTGTTCCGCCCGATCCGATGGACGGCGGTGCGTTCGACGAGGGGGATCTGACCTACAGCAACGGCGCACCCGGCGACCTGATCCTGGTGCGGGTCTGGTACCGGCATACGCTGATCACGACCTTCCTGTCCCAGGGGCTGTCGCGCCTGAGTGACGGGACCGCCATGCTGACCGCGGCCACGGCGTTCCGGAACGAACCGCTATGATGCGGCGCGGTCTGTTCGCGAGACTCGGCCGTGACGAGCGCGGAGTTTCGGCGGTTGAATTCGCCATGCTGGCTCCGGTCCTGATCGGCTTTTATTTCGGCATGGCCGAGTTCTGCCAGGGCTTTATGGCCCAGAAGCGAATGGGCCACGTCACCTCCATGGTCGCCGACCTGGTGGCGCAGGAAGACTCCGTCACAACCACCAACCTGGATGACATCTTCGACATTGGCGGCCTGATCATGAAGCCGTTCCCGATGTCCCAGCTGAACCTGCGGGTCAGCAGCGTCACGCGCACCGACGGCGTGGCCAAGGTGGACTGGAGCCGCGGCGACGGCATGGTCGCCCGGGCCGTCAATTCCACGATCACCCTGCCCGACAATCTGATCGTCGACGGCCAGAGCGTCGTGGTGTCGGAAGCCACCTACGACTACAATTCGCCGGTCGACTATTTCATGCCGGGGATCACCCGGTTCTCGCAGATCTACTATCTGCGGCCACGGACCGTCGACAAAACCCTCTGCTCAAACTGCTAGGGGCCGACCAGCGCCTCCCTCAGCGCCCGGATCTTGGCGTCTGTCTCCGCCAGTTCGGCCGTCGGATCGCTGTCGGCCACGATGCCGGCACCGGCCTGGGTTCGAAAGCACCAACGCCCCCCGACCCGTTCGAACGAAGCGGTCCGGATCAGCACAGACGCCGTCAGCCGGCCGTCATCCTCAACATGGAAAAGGCTGCCACACCACGCACCGCGCGGCGGCTCGTGCTGGGCAATCACCTTCATTGCCTCATGCTTGGGCGCGCCGGTGATCGAGCCGGGCGGGAAGGTCGCCTCCAGCAGGCCTGCGATTCCGGTTCCCGCCCGGGCCAGGCCCGTCACCGTCGAAACCAGATGATGGACAGTCGGATGGCTCTCGACCTCGAACAGTGCCGTGACGGCGACCGAGCCGGGCTCCGCGACCAGCGACAGATCATTGCGCATCAGGTCAACAATCATCAGGTTCTCGGCCTGGTCCTTGGCGCTTGAACGAAGCTCGTTTGCGAGCACGGCGTCATCGGCCGGGTCGGCATGGCGCGGCCGGGTTCCCTTGATCGGCCGGCTCTCGATGCGCCGGCTCGAGGGGTCGAAGGCCAGAAACAGCTCGGGCGAGTTTGATACGACGGCCCGGTCTCCCAGACGCCAGAAGGCACCATAGGCCGCCGCCCGCCCGGCCAGCCTCAGCATGACGTCGAAGGGATCGCTACCGGGGCGCAGGGTGCCGGACCACGCCCGGGCGATATTGGCCTGATAAAGCTGCCCGGCTGCGATCCGCTCCACGACATCCCCGACGGCGGCGCAAT
>JBEIJS010000003.1:0-38148 GCA_040380105.1 Caulobacteraceae bacterium
CCCACAGGCCCGAGTGCAGCGTGGCATCAAGCATCTCGTCGGTCTTCTGCTCAAGCAGGACCTTGGGGCTGAGCGTGAAGGCGTTGTTTATGAGGATGTCCAGGCCGCCAAAAAGCTCGACCGTCTTTTCGACAGCACCCTGGATCTGATCCTTGACGCGCACATCGACCTTGAGGACCTCAGCGCGGCCTCCGAGTTCGTCGATCAGCTCGGACCGGATCGTGGCACAGTAGTCTTCGTTGTACTCTGCCACGACGACGGTGGCCCCTTCGCGCACGAACCTGCGGGCAATGCCTCTTCCGATCCCTCCACCGCCGCCGGTAATCAGGGCGACCTTGCCTTCCAGCAATCCCATCAACGCAATTCCTCGGGTGTGCGTACCGTCGTGCCGAGGATCGGCCCGACCAGTTCATGCCCCCAGTAGCTAAGGCGTTCGGCGTTCAGCTCGAACGGATCGCCCGGCCAGGGGTGGGTTTCGGCGATGACCTCGACGGCGAAACCTGACGGGCTGAAGTGATAGAAGGAGAAATGGGGATCCTGGGTGTGCTGGCCCAGGGTCATCTGAACCGGGATCTTGCGCTTGTTGACGATGTCCCAGGTCTCGCCGACATCACGAAGACTGCCCGTCAGAAGGCCCATGTGCTGGATACCCATGCGGCCCGGCCCATGGCCATAGCCGATATCATGGCTCGTCAGATTGTTGAGTCCTGCGCGGTAGAACCCCGTCTTGCCCTTGCCTGCGCCGGATCCGTACCACTGGAAGCCCATGACATTGATCAGGAAGTCGTCAAGTTCGGGACCGTACTCCGGCGTGATGACCACGACGTGGCCGAAACCCCGGCCATAGGTGTTGAAGCCGCCATGCCGACGTCCCGGCACGAACGAGTCCGGCTCGCCCTTCTGCCCGTAGAAGAGTTCGTATTGGTACCCCACCGGGTCCTTGAACCGGACGACGTCCCGAACCGCGCGACGCATCTTCAGGTCATCACTGCCCTGTTCAACCGCGATCCCTGAATCCTGGAGCTTTCTGACGGCTTTCTCAAAGGCGATCCGGTTAACGCACTCCCAACCGATATAGGTCAGCTTGTCGATCGGGCCGGGCTGAAAGGCGAAGCGGTAGCGACGGTCATCCATCCTAAGATAGAGAGCGTCCGGCTCGTCATCAGGCGAGGGTGCGATGGCGAGGCCCAGAACCTCAGGGCCATAGCTTCGCCAGGCGTCGATGTTGGGGCTTTCAAAGCCCAGATAGCCGATACCCCGGATATCCATGGTCCAGATCCTCAGTCTTTCGGTTCGCTAGCAGGCAGTGGTGCCGCCATCGATGATGATGTCAGCGCCGGTGATGAAGGCGGCCTCGTCGCTGGCCAGGAAGGCGGCCATGCCGACAACGTCCTCGGGCTCGCCCGGTCGACCAAGCGGAATGCTGTTCGTCAACTGAGCCCGCACGGCGGGGTTCTCGGCGAAGGCGCGCGTGCCGGGAGTGATGATGAAGCCAGGGCTGATGCTGTTGGCGCGAATGCCCAGCGGTGCGCCCTCAAGCGCCATCTGTCGCGTCATGGCGATCACGCCGCCCTTGGTCGCGTTGTGGGCGATCGTGCCGTTCCCGCGTGAGCCTTGCCAGCCCGCGGTCGAGGCGACATTGATGATCGCTCCGCCCCGTTTCGCCAGGTGCGGCCATGCAAATTTGGTTGTCAGGAACACCAGGTCGAGTTCGTTGCGGATTGTGAACCGCCAGTCATCGATGGAAAGATCTGCGATCGAGCCGAATTTTGCCGCCGAGGCGTTGTTGTAGACAACGTCGACCCGACCGTGATCCGATACCGCCCGGTCGACCCATGCTTGGGCTTCCGCGGGATCGCCGAGATCACAGACCATGGTCGTCATGATCCCACCGGCTTCCGTCACCAGCCCCGCAGTCTCGGCATCCGCTGCACCACTCACATCGCAGCCGACGATGATCGCGCCATCGGCGGCGAACCGCAGCGCGGCCGCCCGACCTTGGCCGCCGCCAGTGCCCGAAATCAGGACGACCTTGCCTTCGAGCCGCCGGTTCACACCGCTGGCTCCGACCCGCCATCGCGCAGGTCCAGCGCAGCGCGGACCGCAGCGTGTTTCTCTCGGGTCAGTGGATAGGTGAAGGCCAGCCAGGCACCGATGAGGAAGAGCACCGCCGACGGGCCGGCAAACACCAACTCCAGACCCGCGATAGCCTCGGGCGTGTTGGCCGCCATCAGGGCCGGCTTGTATCCGACCAGGGCGAGGGCCGCGAACGACAGCCCGACCGCGAGCGCCCCTCCCAGCTTCCAGCTGCTGATCAGGAGCGCATAAAGGACGCCTGTCTGATCCGAACCCGAATCCAGTCTGAGCTCGTCCGCAGCATCGGCCATCATGGCGCGCGGCAGCAGGTTGAAGGCAGCGAAAGACAGCCCCCACCCCATCATTCCCAGCGCCATAGCCAACAGGTTCCGGTCGGGAGCGAAGACAAATGCGATGCTGACCGCCGCCGCCAGCAGACCCGAGATTCCAAGAACAAAATGTTTGTCGAACCGTCGCGCCAGCCATGCGATGGCAGGCACGGTGATCATGGCCGTGATGACCTGGGCGATCAGCACAATGCCAACAGCACTGCGATCCAGACCCTTGGCCGCTGTCACAAAGAATACCAGCATGGCCGACGCCGTTCCGAAGCCGAGGCCGAACAGCAGGTCGATTGCCGTGATCCGGAGCACCGCCTTCCGGCCCACAACAGCAAGATAATCCTTGATGCCGATGACATGCCGTTGGGCGACCTCGGCGGCTTCGGGAACCCGCCACACGGCCAGGGCAACGGCCGGGGCCATCAGGACAATGATGATCCAACCCATCAGTTGGGTGGGAGCCAGGCCCGTTTCCCCGAGCCTCGACAAAAGGATCGGAAAGCCCATGACGGTCAAAATGCCCAGTAGCGAAGCAAACTGGATCCAGGCGTAAACACGCGACCGCTCGTCGTAACCGGCCGCCAATCCGGAAGCCATGGCCAGTTGGGCCAGCGAAAGGACTGACCAGCCCAGAAAGGCCGCGGTGAGGGTCAGGAGCAGGTAAAGCGGCCCGACGCCCGGCTCAGCCATGAAAAGTAGATACACCGCCAGCATCAGCGCCGGCGCGCCAAAAATCAGCCAAGGGCGGTATCGGCCAAAACGACTGCGGGTCCGGTCCATCGCCGCGCCCAGCAAGGGGTCGATGACGATGTCGAAGATACGCACGCTGGTGAAGATCAGACCGACCACCGCCAAGGGAAGCCCTATCACTGTCGCATAGTGCTCGGGGATCATGACCACGAGAGGAAGCGACAGGGCCGTCAGGGGCACCCCCATGAGAGAGAGCGCGATCAGGCCGGGCGGCCTGCGCACACCCCTGGTCGGTGCTGACGGGCTGGAAACGACCGGAGGCTCGGTCATACCGTGGCCACTTCGACGACAAGCGCCGATTGCGGGCAGGACTCGGCACCCTCGATGGCGCGTTCCAGGAGTTCCGCGGGCACGATATCGGTCGTCAGAGTCACCAGCCCGCCCTGCAGCTGGTAGATTTCCGGACAGATCTCAACACAGGTTCCGTAGCCGCAACAGGCGTTGCGGTCGGCCGTGACGCGATGGGAAATCGCCTCCGAACTCATAGTCATCCTCCATGCCGGGTGCCCCTTTGGGACTTCTCCGGGGACCTGCGGTCCGTCGTTCCTCTATGAATCGAACAGTTGCATTTTCTATACAGAAATGCCACCTCTGTTCACAATTAAATGGCGGGAATCGCCGCGGAGGAAACCCATGCTGGATCGGACCCGGACAACGCTTTCCGATGGCACGACGATCGACGATCTGATCAATGTCCACACCCGGGAGGTACAGCTCCGCGCGATCTCCGACCCCGAGCTCTACGACATCGAGATGCGCAAGGTGTTCGGGAAGACCTGGCTTCTGCTGGGCCATGAGAGCGAGATCCCTAACCCAGGCGACTTCATCACCCGGCTGATGGGATCCGATCCCGTCCTGATAACGCGCCAGAAAGACGGCTCGATCAGGGTCATGCTCAACGTCTGCCCCCACCGGGGCATGAGGGTCTGCACCAGCGACGCCGGCAATGCCAAGGTGCACACCTGCATCTATCACGGCTGGGCCTTCAAGAACGACGGCGACTTCATTGGCGCGCCCGTCGCGGGCGAGAAAATGCATGGCGACATGCTGCCCAAGGAAAAACTCGGCCTGACCCAGGCGCGCAGCCACCTGTACGGCGGGCTGATCTTCGCGACCTGGAATTTCGAAGGGCCCTCTTTCGACGAGTTCCTCGGCGAAATGAAATGGTACTACGACATGCTGTTCTGCCGCACGGACCGTGGCCTCGAGGTCCTCGGCCCGCCCCAGCGCTTTACCATCAAGGCGAACTGGAAAACGGCCTGTGAGCAGTCTGCCGCCGACGGCTTCCATACCTTGACGCTTCACCGCTGGCTGGGTGAATTCGCCAAGTTCGGGGACGGAGACCTGACGACTTCGATGTATGGCACCGAGGTAGGTTCGCTTCAGGGTCACGCCCTTCGCTGCATGCCTGCCGCCAACAAATTCAAGCAGGCGGCCGGTTTCAGGGACGGCAATCTGACGCTTGCGGAAAAATTGGCCATCGTGCCGCCCCCGGGCATCACCAAGGAAATGCTGCCCCAACTGATGCGCAATCTGACACCGGAACAGCTCGGCCTGCTGGTCGACAGCCCGCCCCAGGTCGGAGGCATGTTCCCCAACGTCCTGATCGCCTTCATTTATGTGCCCCAACCCGACGGCGAAATCATCGGCCTGACGTCACTGCATACCTACATACCCAAGGGGCCGGACGAGCTGGAGTTCTGCAACTACATCCTCGCGGAAAAGGACGCGCCCGAAGAGCACAAGCAGAAGGCTCTGCAGTTCGCGGTTCGCATGCTCGGCACGTCCGGCATGGTGGAGCAGGACGACTCCGACACCTGGCCACACATCACTCAGACGGCCAAGGGTGCCGCCGCCCGCAACATCACAATGAAATACCAGGCCGTCTGCACCACGCCGCCCCGGCCGGACTGGCCCGGCCCGGCCCTGGTATATGAAGGCTTCACCAAGGACGACACGCAGTGGAACTGGTGGCTGGCCTATCGCGATCTGATGAACAGCGCAGGCTGATCATCGTCGACATCATCAGGATAACACCGCCATGACCATGAACGCCGTGATCCCCACCGACGTCAGCAGCGCCTCGGATGCCCCGTTTCGTCCGAACCGCGTGCCCGTCGGTTCGCCCGTCTACAACCAGATCGCCGAATTCCTCTATGAGGAAGCCTGGCTGCTCGACGAGATACGTCTGGCGGAATGGGTGGCTCGGCTCGACATCGATCTTCGCTACACCTGCCCGGTGCGCCAGACGCGTTCGCTGAAGCAGCATGCACAATCTGTCGTCCGCACGGTAATGCATTTTGACGAGACCTATGCCTCGATCCGCGGCCGCGTCGGGCGGATAACGGACACCAACAGCGCCTGGGCCGAAGATCCGCCGTCACGCACCCGTCGTCTGGTGACAAACATTCTGGTCGAATCCACGGACCATCCAGACGAGTTCGAGGTGAAAAGCTATCTGCTGTGCAGCCGGAGCCGGTTCGATGAGACAACCCTGCTGATGCTCAGCTGCGTTCGGCACGACCTGCTGCGCCGCCATGGCGGCAGCTTCAAACTGTCCCGGCGCGAGATCATCATTGATCAGACCGTGCTCGGCTTCCCGAACCTCGCCATCTTCCTCTGAACCGACTGAAGAAGGCGGCGGCACCCGTCGATCGCCGACGATGCGCCGACGCTCGACTCGCAACGTCCTGACCAGGAAACTTGCTCATGCGCGCCGCCGTCATCTCCGGGAGCGGAGCCGCTCCGGTCCTTCAGGACTTTCCCAAACCGACCGCCCAGGACGGGGCGGTCCTGATTGACGTCGACACCGCCGGCCTTGGTGGATGGGACGTACTCGGTGCCTATCGTCTCGGCGTGCAGTATCCCTGTGTGATCCGGGGCGAAGGCGTCGGCCGCGCCGAGGACGGGCGGCGGGTCTATTTCGGCGAACGATCATTGGCGCCTTGGGGAGCCTGGGCGGAAAGAACCATTGTACCTTCGGCCGAGGTCTGGGACGTCCCGGACGATATTGATGATCGCACTGCGATCACCATGGGCATCGCCGGCACCGGCATTCTCATCCCTTTGGAGGCCGCCGGGATTCAGCCCGGCGAGCGTGTGCTGATCCTCGGTGCCACCGGCGTGCTTGGACAGATCGGGCTGCAGCTTGCGAAAAATCTCGGTGCTGGCCAGGTCGTGGCGGCGGCGCGAAACCAGGCTGGTCTAGACCGGCTCATGGAACGCGGGCTTGCCGACGCCGTCGTGGCGATGGGCGGCGAGAACGATACCGAGGCGTTGCGGGTAGCGTCAGGCGGCGAGGGCTTCGACGTCGTGCTGGATCTCGTCTTCGGCAAGCCCTTCCTTTCAGCGGTCAAGGCGACCAAATGGGGTGCTCGCCTGATCACGATCGGCACGGGCGCGGGTCGCGTCGTGGACCTGAATATCGGCGACCTCCTCTTCCGCACCCTGACGTGCATCGGCACCGGCCAGCGCCCGCCCGCCGACCGCGAGGCGATCTGGCGGCGGTTGCTGGCGATGCAGAAGGATCAGGCCATCAAGGTCGATTACCTTGATTATGACTTTTCGGACGCGGCCGAAGCCTGGGCAGCCCAGGTTGCCGGCCCTCATGCCAAGATCACAGCCAAGCTCCGCTGATGAAGGGCGCGGTAGGATACCGGCACCTCCGCGTCCCCACTGCCGCGTCAGCTTTCCGCGAGCGCCTTATCAACCGCACGGACCAATCGAGGATCGGCAGCGTCAACATCAGGCGCGAAACGGTCGATGATCTGGCCATTGCGACCAACCAGGAATTTTTCGAAATTCCACACAATCTCGCCCGGCGCACCCGTCGCGATCCCATAGCCCTCCAGTCGCTTTCGCATGGGGCCCTCCCCGACCGCGTCAGGCTTGCTCGCCGTCAGACGGGCATAGAGCGGATGGATGTCCTCGCCCCTGACGCTAATCTTGGAATAAAGCGGAAAGGACACGTCGTAGCTGGTCTTGCAGAAGTCCACGATCTCATCGTCAGTGCCGGGCTCCTGGCCGTTGAAGTTGTTGGCCGGAAACGCCAGCACTTGCAGCCCCTCAGACTGTTTGCTGCGATAGAGGGCTTCGAGCCCTTCGTACTGGGGCGTCAGACCGCATTTCGACGCAACGTTGACGATCAAAAGAACCTTGCCCTCATGGTTCGCCAGGCTGTCGGGTTCTCCGTCGATGCGGGTCAGGGGAATAGCTGTGATCCGGTCGCTCACGACAGCTCCATCAGGTCAGCACGGCAAGCGCCGCAGTCGGCGCACATTGCCGCAAACCGGCATTGGAGTCGCGCCGGAAAGCGCCAATCCGAAACCCGAAGTGGAAGGACGAATATCTGGTGAAAAGACTGCCGATCGACATCATCCGCCAGTTCCTGAACGCCTGGTCCGACGGCCCCGAACCGCTCGAAAAAGCGATCCGCGACCTGTTCCGCGCCGATACCGAATGGGTCAACATGGGCCTGTCAAAAACCGTCGGGCCCGATGAAGCCCTGGCGCTCGGAGCGAAATTCGAAGCCGCTATGGGGTATTCGAAAATCCTGGTTGAGACCCTGCACATCGCCGCTCACGGCAATGTCGTCCTGACGGAACGAATGGACCGGCTCTTCACCGCCGACGGGCGGGAGATTGGTGCCTTCGCCATCGCGGGTGTGTTCGAGCTGGACGTCGCGGGCAAGTTGCTCCGGTGGCGCGACTATACGGACCCATCGGCAGTCGCCGCGATACACGGGCATTGATCGATCGAAACGCCGGGATTGATGGACTTTTTTCTGGAATACTATTCTGTATGTGAAATCTCTTGCACCCGCGAGACTGGCATTTTCTGGAAAGCATGACCGATGAGCACCTCCCAGATGACCCCCAACAAGGACCTCGCCGAGGGTTTCGCCCAGATCGGTGCCCTGTTCGCCGGCAATGATGGGAATCTCGATCAGATCTATCGGGAGCACCGCGCTACAATGCCGGTGATGCAGGGCGACATCTGTGCCGAACTGGGTGCCGCCTCTTTCGCCGGAGACACGGGACGCCCGATCTACTCGGTCTTCAAACATGCCGACGTCATGATGGTGCTTCGTGACACCAGGACCTTCACAAGCGGGATCCTTATGGAGACCGGTCTCGGCCAATTCCTCGACGGGCTCATGATCACCGGTCTGGACGGCGATGAACATCGCCAGCTTCGCGGTATCCTGCAGCCTTCGTTTACGCCGGCGGTCATGGAAGAGTGGCGCGAGGCCTATATCCGCCCATTGATCCAGCGTTACTTCATCGAGCCCCTCATCCCGCTTGGGAAGGCTGAGTTGGTCTCAAGCGTCGGCGTGATGTTCCCGATCCATGTCGTCTATGCGGTCCTGGGCTTCCAGGATGATGACCCGGCGGCTCTTGAACTCTTCGCGAGTAAGGCGCTGAAGGTTTTGGGCGGAATGGCGAATGACCCGGAGGCCAAGCGAGCTGCGTTTCAGGCCTTCCAGGAACTCTACGATCCGACCCTCGCGGCTGTTCAGGCGCGCCGGGAATCAGGTGCCACCGGCGCAGATCTGATCAGCCGTCTCATACGCGCCGAGTTCGAAGGACGCACACTCACCGACCACCAGATCACCAACTTCGTCCGAATGATGCTGCCGGCCGCCTCCGAGACCACGTCCCGCACCTTCGCGATCATGTTGACCCACCTGTTCGATCACCCCGAGGTTCTGGAACGGCTTCGTGCGGATCGCTCGCTCATGCGGAAGGTTCTGGACGAGAGCGTCCGGTATGATTCTGTTACGACCTTCAAGGTTCGCGAGACCCAGACGGAAGTCACCCTGCAAGGGGTGACCATTCCGAAGGGGGCCGTGATCTCTGCCTGCGTTGCCTCTGCGAACCGGGACGAGACCGTATTCGAAAACCCGGACGTGTTCGACATCGATCGAAAGCAGATGGCCGCGTTCGGTTTCGGATTCGGGGCTCACATGTGCATCGGCATTTGGCTGGCGAAGGTCGAGATAGAAGAGGCGGTTGGCCTGCTTCTCGACCGGCTCCCTAACCTCCGGCTCGATCCGTCATATCCACGTCCGGAAATCCGTGGCGTTTCGCTGCGCGGCCCTGACGCCGTTCATGTCATTTGGGACGTGCCCTGAGCCACCGCGTGACCCGTCAGCGGACGGGTTCAGAAGATTCACCGAAGAAATGGGCCGCCATGCTGGGCATGACGGCCCATTTTCTGTTTCATCGCATCCAAGAAAAAGCCGCCGACCGGGGACCGGTCGGCGGCAAGTTACATCAGGAGTGGGTCTTCCTCAGAAACGCCGGGTCAGAGAGACGCCGTAGGTCGTCGGCTCGCCGATGAAGTCCGTCGCAAACCCGAGGCCGGCAGCATAGACGTCGGCCCAGTGACGCGTGCTGTATTCTTCGCCAGCAAGGTTCTTGCCGTAGATCGCCACCTCGACGTTCTGGGCGTCGAACTCCATCGTGATGCGCGCGTTCAGCAGGCCGTAGCCGGGCGTCCGGGTGATCCTGTTCGAAGCGGCATAGATGCCCTGGGTGGTCGTCGATTGGAACGACGAAGGCGTGACCGGGTTGAAGAACTGTTCCCCGAGATAGGAATAGTCCACGTGGAAGGACACCGCACCGAAGGAGGTCGGCACGACCTGGGTGGCACCCAGGTTGTACTGGAGCTTCGGAAGCTGCGGCAGTTCTTCTCCGCTACGGTCGACCGGGCAGATCGACGCAGTTCCCGCCGGGTTCAAAGTACATCCCGCCAAGCCAACACCGGGCACGGCTTGCTGTTCGATAAAGGAACCGTCGACGTAGCTGCCGTCCATCAGGCTGATGTTGCTGGTCAGCTCCATCCCGGTCCAGGGACGGAAGGCACCTTCAAACTCGAGCCCGTGAACCCTTGCATCGCCGGCGTTGACGATGAACTGGGTGCTGGCGCCGGCCGGGGTCAGAGCCGCGGCGTTCCGCTGCACGTCGGACTGCCAGGAATGGAAGAAGGCGATGTTGGTGCGCAGGCGATTCTCAAGCCAGGTCGCCTTGAAACCGAGTTCCAGGTCCTCGACGGTCTCCGGGTCGAAGGCAGGCAGACCACCGGCGCGCGTGTTCCAACCGCCAGACTTCGAGGCCCGACGCGTCTGGATGTAGGCGAACATGTCCGGGTTGATCTGCCAGTCGAGGCCCAGAGTGTAGGCCGGATAGTCGAACTTGACCTCCTGCGTCTGGGTGCAGACGCCCACGACGTCCGGACGTTGGAGATTGCAGGTCGCAGCGACGCCCCAGGTGGAGAAGTTATGGAGCTCGGTATCGCGGCTGTCCCACGTCCAGCGAAGACCGGCCGCCAGCCTGAGGTTCTCCGTCAGCTGATAGTAGCCTTGGCCGAACACACCGGCCGAGGTGTTGTGCACATCGGCCATGTTCTGGCCAGCGAACCCGGCATAGGGACGCGTCGTGGCGTTGTAGGGCAGGAAGCCGAAGTTCTGGGACCGGCTGAATTCCACACCCTGTTCGTCAGAGTAGTAGACACCGGCGATGTAGGTGAAGCTTTCCCCGATGCCGCCGGTGATCTGGAATTCCTGGGACCACTGGTCGGAGTTGTAGCCGGCCCAGGTCGTCAGGATCGGCACCGGCGTACCGTCGGTGTCAATCACACCGTCCGTGTCGCTGAAACGAAAGCCTGTGATCGACTTCAGCGTGACGCTGCCGAGGTCGAACGAGGCGTTCAGTCCGAAACCATAGGCTTCCAGACGGTTACCCAGCGGTTTCGTATAGAGGTCTCTGACCTCCTGCGGCAGAGCCGCGAAGTTCGGATTGCTCGACGGCACGAAATAGCCGGTCGCATAGGTATCGTACCAGCCGCCGTCGTGCAGCGAGTTGGTCAGGGTCGTACCGAGGCCGAATGGAGCAAACGATCCCGTGGGACCGAAAAGCTCGGGCGCGAAGGAGTTCAGGGCGGTGAACTGCCCGTTATCTTCAATCGTATTGTAGTCTGCGGACAGGACCAGCTCGACCCCCTCGCCCTCGTACTTCAGCTTGCCGCGAATGAAGTCGCTGTCCTGATCCCAGACATCGCGCCCCAGCGGAATGCTTTGGCCATAGCCGCTACGCCCCCTGGTGCTCGCAGCAAGTCGGCCCGAGACCCGGTCCGAAAGCGCGCCGTTGAGGACGAAGCTCGCACCAATCTGGTCGTAGTTTCCGGCTTCGATACGGACGGACCCACCGAACTCACCGGTCGGATCTGCCGTCAGAATGTTCACAGCTCCGCCGATGGTGTTGCGGCCGAACAGGGTTCCCTGCGGTCCACGCAGCACTTCAACGCGCTGGAGGTCGAAGAGGTCGGTCAACCCCTGCGACGGGCGCGGAATATAGACGCCGTCGACATAAATCGCGACAGCCGGATCGTTGGAGACCAGCGCCTGAAGATTGCCCTGCCCGCGCATGGAGACAAAGGAGAAGCCGGAAGACGAAGGCGCTCCCGTTGCGATCGACAGGCTGGGCACGGTGCGCTGAAGATCAGTCACATCCGCGACCTGCGCCCGTTCCAGGGCCTCGGCACCAATTGCGGTCACGGCGACCGGAGTCGACTGCAGGTTTTCCTCGGTCCGCCGCGCAGTGACGACGATCTCATCGAGTTGGTCGGTCGCCTGCGGTGCCTGCGCGCTTTGAGCGAAGGCGGGGCTGGTCAAGGCTGTGCAGGCCAGAAGCCCGAGGGCACCGCCACGCGTCAGAAAATTGGGAATACGTCGGCTGTGGTTGGATCGCATAGAAACCTCCCCAAGGGGGTCTGTTGCCCCGCATATCGCAACTACCGGACGGTGATGCGTTGGTGAGAAGCTAAACAGAATTAGAAATCTGTCGCAAGAATAAAAATCTAGGGTAAGAATTGCTCGATTGGTGTCCGAACCCGGGCTGCCGCCCCGCGGACAGCCGACTATGGTCTGGTGGAAGGCGAACCCGTCACATCGAGGCCGAAGGTCCTGAAACAGCTGGCAACCGGGGTAACCCGGCAGGGAAAAGCGACAGATGAGCGACATCAGAACCTTGTCGGGAAAGAGGATCATCGTCACCGGCGCTGCGCGCGGGATCGGCTTGAGCGCGGCGAAAGCTCTGGCCGCAGCCGGGGCGAGGGTGACAGGCCTCGACATCACCGGGGGACCGGTCGAATCGGTCAACGGCCCAGGCCCGGGATCCCTGACCTTTGACGCCTGTGATGTTTCCTCGCGCGCGTCGACCGGAGCAGCGTTTGCCAGGGCGGTCACCGCAATGGGAGGGCTGGATGTTCTGATCCATGCCGCCGGCATCCAGCGTTACACGCCTGCGGAGGACATTACGGATGACGAGTGGGATCTGGTCCTTGGCGTGAATGCCCGGGGAACGATGATCGCGAACCAGGCGGCATTCCCTTACCTCAAAGACAGAGGCGGCCGGATTATCAACTTCGCTTCGGCAGCGGGCGCGGTCGGCCTGCGCGGTTGCGCGCACTACTCCGCTTCCAAAGGCGCTGTCCTGGCATGGACCCGAACCATCGCCCAGGAGTGGGGTCATTACGGAATATCGGCCAATGCCATCGCGCCGGGAATGTGGACGCCGATGTATGACGCGACGCGCGCCGGCATGACGCCCGAACAACTGGAGGCCCACGACCGAGGCATGACCATGATGATCCCGCTCGGCGGGCGGCTCGGAGATGCGGACTCCGACATGGCTCCGGTGCTGGTTTTCCTGGCCAGTGACGCGTCGCGTTTTATCACCGGCCAGACCCTCGCGGTCGACGGCGGCCTGATGATGGTTCGCTAGAGCCGCACGTCGAGGTCGCCACGGACCCTCGGCGCATCGACGATCGGGTTTGTCAGAACACCCACATTCTCAATCTCGACCCGTACGACATCGCCCGGCACGAGCCACTGCGGGTTCGGCGAACCGGCGGCGCAGCCCGACGGCGTCCCCGTCGCAATAAGATCACCGGGATAAAGGGTGAAGATCGTCGACATCAGATGCACAAGGTGGGCGACGTCCCAATGCATCTCCGCGATATCGGCGCTCTGGCGCAGTTCGCCGTTGACATGGGTCGTAAGCCGCAGGCCCTTGCAACCGGGTGGGAGTTCATCTGCGGTGACAATTTCCGGCCCGAAGCCGCCGGTGTTGAGAAAATTCTTCCCCGCCGTCACGGCCGAGGGAATGTAGTTGTAGGCGCGAACGCTGCCGTCGTTGTGACAGGCGTAGCCGGCCACATGCGACAGGGCCTCCTCGCGCGAGATCATCCGCCCCCCCTTGCCGATGACGACCATCAGCTCGCCTTCGTAGTCGAGCGTGTCGGAGGCTTCGGGTCGCCAGATCGGCTGGTTGTGAGCCACCAGGGAGTCCGGAACTCTCAGGAACATCCCGGGAAAGGACTGCACATCGGCCTTCATCTCCTCGACGTGCTTCATATAGTTCTTGCCCAGACCTATGATCTTGTCCGGTCTTGCAATGGGCGTCCGGTGAAGCAGACCCTCCAGTGGTCGACGGGCGCCGGCTCCAGCCGACGCTGCTGCCTGTCTGGCGGCCGACAGGGCGTCCGGGCCCGCCGCAAGCAGCGAGATCATATCGCGTGGCAGTTCGGGCGCGGCAACCGACAGGTCGATCACCTCATCGCCGATCCGCACGCCGAGGTGAGCCACGCCGTGGTTGTCAAACGACAGGAGTCTCATCGGAATTTCTCCTGGCGCGATTCAGCGCACCGTCAACGGTTGGGCTTGATGTCCGTGGTCTCGATGTCCCAGGTGTCTGGAGTCGAGCCCTCGTCACGAAGCTGGAATTTCAGCACCCTGCCCTGCGGATTGACCGGCAGTTCAGCCCGAAACTCAATGAATCGCGGCACCGCATAGTAGGGCACCCGTTCCATCAGCCACCGACACAGTTCCTCCTCAGAGAGCGCCACGCCTGGCTTCAGCTTGGCGGTCACCTTCAGGTCGTCTTCCTGTAGGTTCGAGGGTACGGCATGAACCGCGACCTGTTCGATCGCGGGATGGGTCAGGATCGAGGCCTCCATCTCAAAACTTGAGATGTTCTCTCCCCTTCGCCGCAGATAGTCCTTCTTTCGATCCACGAAATAGAAGAAGCCATTCTCATCGAACTTCCCGATATCGCCGGTGTGGAACCACAGATTCCCCCAGACCTTCAGCGTGTCCTCCGGCCGGCGCCAATAGCCCTTGAAGATGATGTCCGGCAGCAGCGGCCGACAGACCACCTCGCCCGAAGTCCCGTTCGGAACCTCATTGTCGTTGTCGTCAAATATCCGGACATCGAGCTCAGGCGCGGCCTTGCCTGATGATCCTTCGGCATAAGCGCCGTCAGCGGGCATCGAGGTCAGCAGCCCTTCGGTCAGGCCATAGACTTTGTAACCGACATTTCTCGCGCCGACGCGCGAGCGCCAGATTTCCTTGATCTCTTCAGGGAAGGGATTGCCCTTGATCGTGTGAACCTGCCCGAAGCAGCGAGCCATCGCGTCATTATCTTCGGCGCGCGCCAGCATCGTCCCGAGCGACCCCAGAATCGACACCACTGTGGCCCCGGACGTCTCGATGGCCGGCCAGAACCCCGAGACCGAGAATTTCGGAGCGAACGAGATTGTCGCGCCCACCAGCATGACCGAAACGACCCCCGTGGCGATCGCGTTCATGTGAAACAGCGGCAAGGGCGTCCAATAGATGTCGTCCGGTCCGAACGGTGCCGACCGCGTCAACATCCGCGCAAAATGGCACATCTGATTGCCGGTGATCATGCAACCCTTTGAAGGACCCGTGGTCCCCGAGGTGTAGATCAGGGCGTTCAATGCGCCCGGATCGGGCAATGCCTCGAACGGGCTGGCGTCGGTCCCTCGATGACTGTCCAGGGGCACAATGGTCAGCGTGGATTCCGCCGAAGGCGCGAAGGCACCCCGAACCAGAACCGTCTTCAGGGTCGTCAGTTGATCCTCGATATCCAGCACCCGCTGAAGATATCGCGCCTCGCACACCATCAAGCTGGCGCCGGTGTCCTCGATCTGGTGGCGCAGGAACTCACCAATCAGGGCCGTGTTCAGCGGCACGCTGATGGCGGATATCTTGTTGGCTGCGATCCAGGTGGTGACCGCGTCGACATTGTTGTCGAGCATCGAGACGATCGGCGCGCCGGCGATCAGGCCAAGGTCTTGAAGGGAATGGGCGAACCGGTTGCTGGTCTCGTCAAACTCGACGTAGGTGTGAGTCTCTCCGCTGAAATCCAGAAATATCTTGTCTGGATGAGCCGCAACGGCCCTGCGCAGCGCAGCGACCGGGGTGTCGCGCGGGCCGGTGCGCCATCCCGCTTCAGTCACATCGGCAATCGCATTCATTCGTTCATCCTCGGCGCAGGCGGGGCGAACCAGCGCCAGGGCGATGCCCGACACCGACAGTATCCGGGATCTCATTCCGTCCCGGGCGGGCCCGCCGTCCTGCCTGTCAGTCGACCTGAAAACAGGGCAGAAAGCGAAGCCACGCAGGCCGACACTGCATCACCGCAAACTAAACGGACCGCCCGACCCGGTCCAGCTGTATTCTCATTCTAGCCGTTCATTCTGTTATCAGAACCCTCAATCACCACGACGACCTTGCCGTGGACGCTACGCGTCGCCAACCGGGCGATCGCCTCCCCCCCGCGCTCCAGAGAAAACCGTTCCGAAACCAAGGGCTTGACCCTGCCTTCTGCGAACAGATCCAGCAACGCCTTCATGTCTTCAGAGCCACGGCGTGGGCTTCGCGCCATGTAGCTGCCCCAGAAGACGCCGATGATCTGGGCACTCTTTAGCAGGACCAGATTGAGCGGGATCGACGGTATCCCGGCCGCAAAGCCGACGACCAGATAGCGTCCCTGCCACGCGACGGACCGGAATGCCGGTTCGGCATAGACACCGCCGACGGGGTCGATGACGACGTCCGGCCCTTCCCCGCCGCACGCGGACCGGACCGCTTCAGTGAACGCCTTGCCTTCTGCAGGTGCATCGAGCGACCTAGAATAGAGCACCCCGGCGTCTGCACCCATGGCCAGCGCAACGTCCAGCTTGTCCTGTGACGAGGCCGCAGCGACCACCCTTGCTCCAAGGGCCTTCCCGAGTTCGACAGCGGCCAGGCCGATGCCGCCGCCCGCTCCAAGAACCAGCAAGGTCTCCCCCAGCCGAAGCTGGCCTCGCCCCACGAGCGCATAATAGACCGTGCCGTAGGTCACCTGAAATGCAGCGGCCTGGTCGAATAGCATGATGTCCGGGATGACCGTACAGCGATTTGCCGGCACCACGACCACCTCGGCCATGGCCCCGAACGGGAGCGAGGCGGACACCCGCTGCCCAACATAAGGTGCCTCTACGCCCTCCCCGACAGCGCGAACGACTCCCGCCAGCTCGCTGCCCGGCGAAAAAGGGCGCGCCGGCTTCATCTGGTATCGATCCTCAATAACAAGCAGGTCCGGATAATTCACGCCGCACGCATGGACCGTTATGGCGACCTGACCGGGCCCCGGAGCCGGCTCCTCAATCTCACGGATCGAAAGCTTATCGGGACCTCCGGACTGAAGACTGAGAAGGGCTCGCACGGCAAACTCCCGGTCAGAACGCGAAGGCGCTTCGACAGGCCTGACCACAAAGAAGGGTGACCGCGACCGAAACCCACGAACATTCTAACACTAGAACGGCGTTTCTCTTGCCGAATTCTTCTCGCTGTTCTAGCGTCAACCGAAGAGACGACATTCGAGACGCGTACCGGAGGATATCAGTGCCTGTCGTTTCCCGCACCCCGGCTAGCTCGGGCCCGGACCGCAGGGCACGATACTAACAATGCCCCGCGCCGCGAAAGCGCCACTCACCCCGAGGGCCTGGTACACACTTGCCATGCTGACGCTGGTCCGTGTGTCGAACGCGATCGACCGAACGGTGATGTCGATTCTGACCGAGCCGGTACAGCCCGCATTTTCTGGCCTCCGGGCTGGCCACTCGCAGCCCGGAGCGGCTTGCTGTTGGAGCGAGCGCATGGCGAACCTTTCGCAGTATTTTCTGGACCTTCCCGGCGCCCCCGGAACCGCCGTCGCAGCCGCTGGAGCATGACAACCATGGCAGATGGAGCCATCGAACACGCAGTACAGATCGAGCGCATCAACGGCGTGGGCTGGGTCGTCCTTGATCGCCCCGGCCAGATCAATGCGATCAATTCCATCCTGCGTCGTGAGGCAGTTCAGGCACTGGAACTCCTGGACAATGACCCGGACGTCGGTGTGATCGCCATTCGGGGCGCGGGCGAACGAGGTTTCTGCGCCGGAGCCGACATCAAGGCCCAGAGCGACGCGACATCTCTGCCCGAGCTCAGGAATAACATGACGCCCGGCTGGATCGAGGTCCTGGATCGGGTCCGAAAGCCGGTCATCGCAGCCATCCATGGCTACTGCCTCGGCGGCGGCCTCGAGATCTCCTTGGCTTGTGACATTCGCGTCGCCGCCCCCAATGCGGTGTTCGGCCTGCCGGAAACCGGACTGGGTCTGATCCCGGGCGGAGGCGGCACTCAGCGACTGCCGCGGATCGTAGGCCTTGGCCGTGCTCTGGATCTGCTGCTGACCGGGGACCGGATTGATGCAGTCGAAGCGCTCCGGATTGGACTGGTCTCACGCCTCGCGGTGTCGAACGAGCGCCTTATCGATGAGGTTCAGGCCCTGGCGGAGCGTATCGCAGCCAAACCAGCCAACGCGACAGCCTATGCGAAAGAGGCCGCTCGCGACGGCCTGGAGCTGGATTTGCGCGCCGGACTGAAGCTCGAAAAGGACCTGTTCGTTCTGCTGATGTCCACAGGGGACCGCAGGGAGGCCGCTGCCGCTTTCAAGGAAAAGCGCCCCCCGGTCTTCACGGGGCGCTAGATGGGTCGTCTTCAGCAAAGACCCGAGGCGGGAACGTGAGAAAGCTGCCCTTGCTCAACGCGGAAACGCGACCATTCTGGACTGGCGGAGAGGTCGGCGAGCTGCGCATGCATCGCTGCGCAGACTGCGCGCGGTTTTTCCATCCGCCCGCGCCGGTCTGTCGCCATTGCACAAGCCTGAACGTCGCGCCGACGCCTGTGTCCGGGCGTGGACGGGTTCTGACCTACACCATCAATCACCAGGTCTGGACGCCCGATCTCGCCGAACCCTATGTCGTCGCCATCATTGAACTGGAAGAGCAGGAAGGGCTGCGCTTCCTGTCCAACGTCGTGAACTGCCCGCCGGAGGACGTCGAGTTCGGCATGCCCGTGACCGTCGTTTTCGAACAGCTCGAGGATGTCTGGATCCCGATGTTCGAACGGGCCGCGGCCTGATGGGCAATCGCTTTCTCGAAAAGGATGTCGCGATCGTCGGCATCGGACAGTCCGAGGTCGGGCGCCCCTCCCCGCGCTCGGCCATGCAGTTGACGGTGGATGCAGCACTTGAGGCCATTGCGGACGCAGGCCTGGCCCCCGGAGACATCGACGGCGTTTGTTCCTGGCCAGGCGACAACTCCAACGGCAGCAGCTTCTCACCGGTCGGACCGCTGTCGGTGCTGACCATGCTGGGACTGAAATGCAACTGGTTCAGCGGGGGCTATGAGGCAGCGGGACCGCTGGCCGGTCTCATGAACGGTGCCATGGCCATCGCCTCCGGCATGGCGAACAACGTGCTGGTCTTCCGCACAATCACCGAGTCCAGCAACCGCCTGACCGGCAGCAAGGATCAGAGCCTTGCCGCCAAATCGGGGCCGCGCGACGGCAATTTCATGTGGCAGTGGTGCACGCCGTTCAACGTGCTGTCGGTGGTCAATATCACCGCCATGTATGCCGCCGCCCATATGGAGAAATATGGAACGACGCCGGAACAGCTGGCCCAGATCGCCCTGACCACCCGGCGAAACGCCCTCCTTAATCCCAAGGCCGTCATGCGCAAGCCCATGACGATGGACGACTATTTTGCATCGAAAATGATCTCGACGCCGCTGCGGATGTTCGACTGCGACGTCCATTGCGACGCCTCAACGGCCATTGTCCTGTCGCGCAAGGACATTGCCAGGGACCTCCGCCGGCCGCCGATCCGGATCGAGGCGATCGGGGCAGCGATGAATCAACCCTATCTCTGGGACCAGGTCGATCTGACTGCCAACGCCATGCCCGACGCCGGCAACGCCATGTGGGCGCGAACGGACCTGACGCCGGCCGACGTCGACACGGCTCAGCTCTACGACGGCTTCAGCATCCTCACGATGATGTGGCTGGAAGGACTGGGCCTTTGCCCAAAAGGCCAGAGCGGCGCCTTCGTCGAAGGCGGCCACCGGATCGCCCTGGACGGCGAACTGCCCCTGAACACCAATGGCGGCCAGTTGTCCGGAGGACGCACACACGGCCTCGGCTACGTCCATGAGGCCTGTACCCAGCTGTGGGGACGCGGCGGCGAGCGCCAGATCCGCGACCCGCATGTTGCCGTCTGCGCCGCCGGCGGCGGACCGCTCGCCGGCAGCCTGCTGCTGGTCAAGGACTGAAGACCATTCGGCGAGCGTTCACGCGCCCGAACCAAGGAGAATGAGATGAGCCTCTACGACCTGCTTCTCAGCGGCGATCTGATGGTCCACGACGCCGACCAGACGGCCGAGCAAATCGTCAGCAAGCTGGAGATCCACGGTCACGCCAACTGGCGGCAGGCCTTTCCGGGGCATCCCTATGTTGCCCACTTTCTCAGGGTTCACAAATCACTGGCCGTGTCGCCGACGCGGGTCGAGCCGCAAGGCCACCTTGATTTCCCGAACCATGGCGACCCGATGTTCCCTGGCTTTCTCAAGAGCCTGGAGGACTTCCAGGGTCCGTTCCGCCCGATCAAGACCCACGCCACGGTGCTGGTCTCCGACAACATCGGCGGCGTGGTCGAGCACCTGCTCAGCAAGGGACAGCCCTTTCGCCTTGCGCAGTTGACGCCCGAAATGCCGTTCGATCGCCTGTGGGTCGGCTGCACACCCGAAAACCCGGTCTATGAACCGTCCGTCGACGGTGGCCTGTGCATCGAAGTCATTCCGCTCGCTGCGATCCAGATGCCGGCCGAGGCCTTCAGCACACCCCCGCCCCGGCCGCGCGATCCAAAGCCGGGCGACATGGTCCGGGTCGTCGGGCGCGGCTTTCTGGTCCGGGATCTGGACGATGTGCTGCGGCGCCTCGACCGGAACCTGGACCTCCAGCCCACCGGTGCTGTCGAACAGCTTGATCGCGAGGGCTACAAACTCGCCCGTATCGGCTTCAACCTCGGGACCAGCGCGACGCTTGACGTCATCCAGCCGACGAAATGGGACAGCCCCGCGGGCCGCTATCTGCACAACTGGGGACCGGGTCCGCACTACATCCGCATCTCTGTGAATGGACTGGACGCCAAGGCCGACCGTCTGACCGCGCTGGGCGTGAAGTTCGAGTGGATCGAGCACTGTCAGGCTGTCGGTGGTGCCCTTTTGCGCGTCGATCCGGCAGAGCTTGGCGGCGCAATTTTCGAGTTCTGCGAAGACCGGGGCTGATTGGTGGCCCGCGTGAGCCCCCTGCCCCTGGACAGCCTGGCTGATCCACTGCGCGCGTCGATCGCCCGGGGAACGGCGACCCGCATGTTGTCCAATACCTTGCCGGTCCAGATCTGGGCGCGCCGACCAGCGGCGGCCAACGCATGGCTGGGCACGATGGCAGAGATCCATGAGCGGGGCGTTCTGCCCGAACGCCTTCGCGAACTGGTTCGGCTGAAGATCGCCTCGATCACGATGTGTCCGGTTTGCCAGATCGGGCGGAAGTCGGACGACGTCAGCGAGGCCGACATCGTCGCCTGCAGTGACTGGTCCGATCCCCGCTTCAGCCCGCCCGAACAGGCCGCTTTGCGCTTCGCCGAACTGTTCGCTGGCGACTATTTCGCCATGGGCGACGAGGTTTACGATCATCTGCGGGCGCATTTCACCGAAGAACAGATCGTCGAGCTTCACCTGTTCAGCGGCCTGATGCTGGCCGGCGGTCGGATGACCTATGTCCTCAAGGGCTATGAGGACACCCCGGCTTGAAGGCGTTCTTTTCGCGCCTGTCGCCAAATACCCAGGGTGCCATCTGGGTGTTGATGTCCGGGGTGACCTTCGTCGCCATGACGACCCTGGTGAAGCATCTGAGCGGCGATTACCCGTCGCACGTCCAGAATTTCTATCGCCAGACCGGCTCTCTGATCGTCGCCATACCCTTCATGCTGCGCAGCCCCGGGCAGGTGCTGTTCGTCCCGCGCTCGACAATGCCCGCGCTGTTTCTGCGATCCCTGCTGGCGACAATCGGCATGATCTTGCTGCTTTACAGCTATGAAGCCATGCCGATGGCCGAGGCGAACGCCCTGTCGTTCACCCGCCCGCTCTGGGTGGTGCTTCTGGCCGTCCTGTTCCTGCGCGAGACCATAGGTCCGAGCCGGATCGCGGCAGTGCTCATGGGGTTCGTCGGCGTGGTCGTCATCATGCGGCCCTGGGGCGCGGACGCCGCCATTGGTTGGCCGCACGTCGCGGCACTCTTTTCCGCCCTGTGCCTGGCGGGAACGATCACAGGCGTGAAGTCCCTGACGAAGAACCTGTCGGCGAGTTCGATCCTGGTCTGGTCCAGCATCATGGGCGAACTGTTGTCTCTGCCCTTCGCACTCGCTGACTGGCGCTGGCCCAGCCCGGGAGATCTGATCCCGCTGTTTCTGATTGGCCTGCTCAGCGCCGCCAACCAGTTATTGTTCATCAAGGGCATGGCCGTCGGCGAGGCCGCCGTCCTGGCACCTGTCGACTATGCGCGGCTGGTACTGTCGGTGGTCGCCGGACTGCTGGTGTTCGGCGAATGGCCTGACGCCTTCACCTGGATCGGCGCGGGGGTCATCGTCGTCTCAACCCTCTACATCACGATCCGGGAGATTCAGAGCAAGCGCGCGAGGACCCTCGCCATCGATGCAGGTCAGCCGGACGCCTCTACGCCGCTCGGTCTCGACGACCCCAGTCGGCCTCGCCCCTGAACGCTGACGCAGGCTGGAACCCCGGGCGTTTGCCCACCTGCCATCGAACGGGGGGTCGGCGTTTACTGGAAGACCAACGCGGCCGTCGACCCGGTTCCCCTGATCGTCAGCCCGGCTTCGGCATCAGATTCTCGTAAACCGTGGCCGTGGCCAGACCGCCGGCACAACAGATCGCCTGAAGTCCGTATTTCCGGCCACTTCGGCCCAGTTCGTGGATCAGACTGGTGGCCAGCCGGGCCCCGGTCGCGCCCAACGGATGGCCGAGAGCGATCGCGCCGCCATTGACGTTCAGCCGGTCGGCACCGACGCCGGTCACCTGCATCCACATCAGGGGAACGCTGGCGAAGGCTTCATTGACCTCGAAAAGGGCGATATCGTCGAAGGAGAGGCCGGCGAGGGCCGCGGCCTTTCGGCTGGCGGCAATGGGACCTTCGAGCATGAGAGCCGGGTCGGCACCGACCACGGCGACGGCCCGTATGAGAGCCAGCGGCGTCAATCCAAATTTCTTCACCGCGGCCTCGGAGGCCAGCAGGATCACAGCCGCCCCGTCCGAAATCTGGGACGCATTGCCCGCTGTGACGCGGCCACCCTCCCGAAAACTGGTCTTCAGGGTCGAGAGCTTTTCCCGGCTGGTGTCGCGCCGGATGGTCTGATCGCCCTCCAGCGTGTCCCGGGGCCCCTCCCAATCCTTCTCGCAAAGGTCTTCGACCGGAACAGCAACGGTCTCGGCCCGGAAATAGCCCGCGTCGGTCGAGACGGCGGCCCGTCGATGGCTTTCGGCAGCGAAATCATCCATCGCGTCACGGTCGAAGCCGTATTTGTCCGCGATCCGCTCGGCCGCCTCGCCTTGGGAGGTCAGTTCATATCGATCCGACACCATCCAGCCGAACGCCTCGCCGTGAATGGCGCGATTGGACCCCATCGGGACGCGAGACATCGCCTCGGCTCCGCCAGCGACGACCAGGTCGCTCAGGCCCGCGGCGATCTGGGCAACGCCGATATGGATGGCGGCTTCCGATGACCCACATTTGCGGTCGACGGTCATGGCGGGAATAGTCTCGGGCCAGCCGGCACCCAGCAAGGACGTCCGCGCGATATTGGCCGACTGCTCGCCGATCTGGGTCACATTGCCGAAGATCACATCGTCGATCTCGCCGGCACCCACGCCCGCACGGGCGATCAGTTCGTTCAGCGCATGAGCACCCAGATGGTCAGCGCGCACGCCTGCCAACGCCCCTCGGAACCTGCCGATCGGTGTGCGAACCGCAGCGACCACATAGACCGGCTTCACAAATTGCTCCCGCGCAGGCCCGAGCCGGGCACCTTGACGCCGTTTTCGTACCTGTAGACACCCCAGCCCACCTTGCGGCCGTACCGTCCAGCCTTGACCATCTTGATGATCAAGGGACAGGGCCGGAATTTGTCGCCCAGGGTGGCGTGAAGGTACTGAAGCACGGCAAGGCGCGTGTCCCAGCCGGTCAGGTCGCCCAGCTCCAGCGGGCCCATCGGATGGTTGAATCCCAGCCTCAGCGCCGTGTCGATGTCCTCGGCCGTCGCAGCGCCTTCCTGAAGCATCCACATCGCCTCATTGCCGGCCATGGCCGACATGCGGCTGGTGGTCAGACCGGGCGTCTCGTTGACGACGATCGCCGTCTTGCCGAGCCCGGCGACATAGTCGCGACAGGCCGCGACCGCCTCGTCAGTGGTGGCCAGCCCCCGCACCAGCTCGACCAGTTTCATCTTCTGGACCGGGTTAAAAAAATGCATGCCGAGCACCCGCGTCGGGTCCTGACATGCGGCAGCTATCTCGGTCACGCTCAACGCCGAGGTGTTTGTGGCGATCAGGCCGGTCGGGGCCATCACCGTCTCGGCCATACGAACGACTTCGATCTTGATCGCCAGGTTTTCCGAAACCGTCTCAACCAGCAGATCAGCACCTGCGGCTCCTTCGGTCACGCTCCCGGATGTCGTCAGCCGCGCCAGCGCTTCAGCAGCAGCCGACTCCTCGACCTTTCCCAGCCGCACACCATCAGCGAGTATTCCCGCGATGGTCTTTTCTGCCTTGCCGAGTTGTTCGGACGAGACGTCGATCAAGCAGACATCATGACCCGACGACGCGAACGCATGTGCAATCCCGACGCCCATCAGGCCGGCTCCGACCACCGCTATCTTGGCCAAACTCAACACCTCTTCCTGAGCCCGATCGCCGCATCTACGGGAGCCGGTGCTTGGCCTGACGCCGCCGACGCCGGCTGCATCAGAGGCCGGGATCCCCCGCGAGTGACGGATCAGCCGCCATCATTGTGGGCAGACTCTACCGGGATATTGAACGGCCTCGCAAACAAAATTCTCTGTTCAGAACGTTATTCTGACGTGTATTAGAGTGCCAGAGCTCCAGATGGAGCCAGTCCAGCGTCCGGAATACCTTCGTGAATCTGTTCGATCAGTTCGGTCCGCCTGTCCTGCCGTCGGGCCTCGAACCGCTGCGTGCGCGAGTTCGCGCCTTTCTGGCCGATTGGAGCCCGACCTGCCCGCCCGAAAAACGCGCCCTGTCCTGGATGGGGTTCGATGCCGACTTCAGCCGCTCGCTCGGCGCGATGGGCTGGCTGGGCCTGAGCATTCCCAAACAATACGGCGGTCACGACGCGTCGCCGTTTGAGCGGTTTGTGGTCAGCGAGGAACTCCTGGCAGCAGGCGCTCCGGTCACCGCCCACTGGATCGCGGATCGCCAAAGTGCACCGTTGATCCTGCGCCACGGAACGGAGGCCCAGAAGCAGCGCTATCTGCCCCCCATCTGCGCCGGCGAAATGTATTTTTGCATCGGCATGAGCGAGCCCGCTTCCGGCTCCGACCTTGCCTCGGTGCGCACGAAAGCGGATCGGCAGCCAGACGGCTCCTGGCTGCTGAATGGCCGGAAGGTCTGGACCACCAACGCCGACCGCTGCCACGCAATGATCGCCCTGGTCCGGACCGACTCCGCCAGCGAACGCCACGCGGGCCTGTCCCAGATTATCGTCGATCTGACCCTGCCCGGCGTCATGGTCCGTCCGATCAAGGATCTGTCCGGCCATGAACATTTTAACGAGGTCACCTTCGATAATGTCAGGTTGGATGCCGACGCCCTGATCGGAGTCGAGGGCGACGGCTGGGCTCAGGCCACCTCGGAACTCGCCTTTGAACGCAGCGGCCCCGAAAGATTCCTCAGCGCCATGACCTTGTTCTCCTGCCTGGTCGGTGCGATCGGCCCAACGCCGGACGCGCGTCAGGCGATGGAGATCGGGCGCCTTGCCGCCTGGCTGATCTCGCTGCGGTCGATGTCTGTCTCGCTGACCGCACAGCTCGCCGCCGGCCAAGACCCGGTCTGGGGTGCCTCGTGCGTCAAGGACCTGGGCACCGGCTACGAACAGGACACCGTCGAGGTGGCGGTACGGCTGATCGACTCCCTGCCACCCGGCGAGCAGACGGCAACCACCCGGAAGGTCCTGGCCATCACCCAGAGCATGGCCCCGTCCTTCTCCCTGCGCGGCGGGACAAGGGAAATCCTGCGCGGCATTCTCGCGCGCGGCCTGGGAGTGCGCTGATGAGAACCCTGCTGCAGGACTCGATCGAGCGGCTGCTGGCCGACGCCGTAACACCCGACCTTCTCCGCGCCGCCGAAGCCGGTGTCTGGTCTGCGGACCTCTGGGCCGAAATCGAAGCCTTGGGCCTGCCCCTTGCCGCCGTTCCCGAAGATCTGGGCGGGACGGGCTCGAGCTGGACCGACATCTTCGTCGTCATACGCGCCTGCGGATCTGCGGCGGCGCCCGTCCCCCTGCCCGAGGCCATTCTGGCCAACAGCCTGCTGGCCACAGCAGGCCTCAAACCGCCAGAGAGCGGCCCGACCGTCTTCGCTACCGGCTCAGCCGATGCACCCTTGGCAGACATCCCCTGGGGCCGCCACGCCCGTTGGCTGGCACTCCACGATGCCTCGGCTGGTCGCATCGCCCTGCATTCACTAAGCGGTGCGCAAATCACCGCTGATTTCAATGTTGCGGGCGAACCTCGCGATATCATCACCCTGGCGTCGGGGTCGCTTGTGTTCGACGCCGCCACGTCGATGGCCGCGGACCATGTCATGCTGGCAGCGGCCACATTGCGGTCGGCCCAAATGGCCGGGGCGCTGGCTCGGCTGACCGAACTGAGCGCGGACTATGCTAATGAACGCGTCCAGTTCGGCCGTCCTATCGGCAAGTTTCAGGCCGTCCAGCAACAGTTGGCGGTCCTCGCCACCCACACTGCTGCTGCCGTCGCAGCGTCAGAAGCGGCCTTCCTGATGGCCCGGCCGGGAGCCCATTTCCTCACCGCCGCCTCAGCAAAGGCCGTGTCCGGCGAGGCCGCGGGCAAGGGCGCAGGGATCGCCCACGCCGTCTTCGGTGCCATTGGCTTTACGCACGAGCACTGCCTTCATTTCCTGACCCGTCGCTTGTGGGCCTGGCGCGCCGAATACGGCTCTGACGCCCTTTGGGCCGAGCGTTTGGGTCAGACCATTGCGGCGGCAGGCGACGACGGCCTGTGGCCCTTGGTCACCGGCGCATTTTCGGAGGCCCCGACCCATGGCTGACTTCCTCCTCAAGACCCGCGACGGCCCCGTCGCGGTCTGGACCCTGAACCGACCCGAAAGCCGCAATGCGTTCTCGACGCCAGAGGACATGTTCGAGATCGAAGACGCCTGCGAAGAGGTCCGCGCCGACCCCTCGATCCACGTCGTGGTCCTGACCGGCGCAGGCGCGTCCTTCTGTGCGGGCGGCGACATCAAGGCGATGCAAAACCGCACCGGGATCTTCGAGGGGTCCCCGTATCGCCTGCGCAACCGCTACCGGGACGGCATTCAACGAATTCCGACGGCGCTCTATGAGCTGGAGACACCGGTAATCGCGGCGGTGAACGGCCACGCGATCGGGGCCGGCCTGGACTTCGCCTGCATGGCTGATATCCGCATCGCCTCGACCACCGCCACCTTTGCCGAGAGTTTCGTCAAACTGGGCATCGTCCCGGGCGACGGCGGTGCCTGGCTTCTCCCGCGGATCGTCGGAATGCCTCGCGCCAGCCACATGGCCCTGACCGGCGACGCACTGAACGCCCAGACCGCCTTGGACTGGACGCTCGTCACGCAGTTGACCGCACCTGAGGATTTGATGAGCACCGCCATGGCCCTGGCCCACCGTGTCGCCTCCAGCCCCGGCCATGCCCTTCGCCTGACCAAACGGCTGCTGCGCGAAGGCCAGCATATGCGTCTCGGCCCCCTGCTTGAGCTGTCGGCCGCCTATCAGGCCTTGGCCCACCATACCAACGATCATGCCGAGGCGGTCGCGGCGATGATCGAGAAGCGCCCGGCCGTCTACACTGACAGCTGACGGAGCCATGACCATGCGCAAGGTGTTCCGCGACGACCATGAGATGTTCCGCCATCAGGTCCGACGCTTCATTGAGACCGAGATCGTTCCGCACCACGCCCAGTGGGAACGCGACGGCATCGTGCCCAAATCCCTGTGGCTCCGTGCGGGCGAAGAGGGCCTGCTGTGCGTCACGGCGCCTGAAGAATACGGCGGGGCCGGAGGCGATTTCGGCCACAGCGCTGTCCTGATCGAGGAACTGGCGCGGGTGAATGCCACCGCCGTCGGCTTCACCACCCACTCCGACGTCGCCGTTCCCTATCTGAGCAACTACGGGACGGATGATCAGAAAGCCCGATGGCTGCCACGGCTGATCTCCGGCGAGTTGATCGCCGTCATCGCCATGTCGGAGCCCCAGATCGGCAGCGACCTGCGGGGCATGAAGACCCGGGCGGTCCGCGACGGCGACCATTACATCCTGTCCGGCCAGAAGACCTTCATCACCAACGGGATCAACTCCGGCCTCGTGATTGTCGCGGCCAAGGTCGAAGGTCAGTCCAATCCCAAGGACATCACCCTGTTCTGCATAGAGGACGGCACGCCCGGCTTCGAGAAGGGCAAGAAGCTGGAGAAGATCGGTCTGCGCGGCCAGGATACGTCGGAGCTATTCTTCTCTGACGTAAGGGTGCCGATCGAGAACCGACTGGGGGAAGAAAGCGGTGGCTTCGCCTGCTTGATGACAGAACTGGCCAAGGAACGACTGGTCATCGGCATCCGCGCGGCGGCCTCGCTGGAAGCCATGCTGGAAAAGACAATCGCCTACACCAAGGACCGCGTCGTCTTCGGCAAGCCCCTGCTGGAGTTTCAGAACACCCGGTTCAAACTGGCGGACGTCAAGGCGCGGACCCAGATGCTGCGGGTCTTCATCGACGACTGTTTGCAACAGCTGCTGGACGGTGAACTGACGCCCGAGACCGCCGCAATGGCCAAGCTGACCAGCGCCGAACTGCATGGCCAGTTGCTCGATGAACTGCTCCAGTTGCACGGCGGCTATGGCTATATGAGCGAGTATGACGTCGGGCGGGCCTGGGTCGATGCGCGGGTGGCCCGCATCTATGCCGGGACCTCCGAGATCATGAAGGAAATCATCGCCCGCACTCTCTGACGGGCGACCAGGAGCAGGCTCATGGATTTCGGCATCGCCGGAAAGCGCGCCCTCGTCTGCGCCTCGTCATCAGGACTAGGCAAGGCCTGCGCGATCTCGTTGGCTCTAGAAGGCGTCGAAGTCTGGATCAACGGTCGGGATAAAGAACGGCTCGAGGCTGCGGCGGTCGAGATCAACACCCTGACGGGACGTCGGCCCCATACTGTTCTTGCCGATATCGACACGGCCGAGGGACGTACAGCCGTTCTGACCGCCTGTCCCGACCCCGACATCCTGATCTGCAACAGTGGCGGGCCAAGGCCCGGTCGTCTCGAGGACTGGACCGAAACGGTCTGGAGCGAGGTCGTCGCCGCCAAGATGGTCTCGCCGATCCTGCTGATCCAGTCGGTGATCGGCGGCATGCGCGAGCGGGGTTTCGGCCGCGTGGTCGCGATCACCTCGGCCATGGTCAAGACTCCAAAGTTGCCGATGGCCCTTTCCACCGGACCTCGCGCGGGACTGACCGCCTTCTGCAGGGCGCTGGCCGCAGAGGTCGCAAGCGACGGCGTCACCATCAACTGCATCCTGCCGGAAAAGGTCGAAACCGACCGGCTGGCCCAGATGACCCGATCGCTGGCTCGGGTCCGCAAGGTCGATGAGGCTGAAGCCCGCGCCGGGATGCTCTCTTCGATTCCGGCCGGGCGGTTCGGCCGTCCGGGCGAAGTCGGCGACGCCTGCGCCTTCCTGTGTTCCGACCGTGCCGGCTACATCACCGGGCAGAACCTGCAACTGGACGGCGGGGCGTATTCCGGCCTGATCTAGGCTTCCTTGACGATACGGTTCCTGAGGACGCCGATCCCCTCGACCTCCAGCTCTACCTCGTCGCCGGGCTTGAGGAACCGTTGAGCCTCCAGGCCACAGCCGTTGCCGATGGTACCCGATCCCAGGAACTCTCCGGGATAGAGGGTTTCCGACCGCGAGATAAAGGCGATCAGGTCCTCGAACTTCCAGTGCATCGTGCCGGAGTTCCCCCTGCCCCACTCCTCGCCGTTGACGCGCGCGATCATGGTCAGGTCATAGGGATTGGGCATCTCGTCAGCTGTGACGATACAGGGCCCCATGGCATTGCCGGTGTCGAAATCCTTGCCTTTGGCAGGGCCCAGTTGACCGATCATCTCGACGGCCTGAGCGTCGCGGGCGCTGAAATCATTGTAGATCGTGTAGCCGAAGATGTAGTCCCGCGCCTTCTCGACGGGCACGTCCTTGGCGGCTTTCTTGATGTAGACACCGAACTCCAGTTCGAAATCCATCATCCGGGAATAGGCCGGCCAGATCACGGTCTCCCCGGTCCCGATGACCGAGAACCGGTTGGCCTTGTAGTAGATCGGCTGTTTGGCGAACAGGTCGAGGATACGCTGCTCGGCCTCTGACGGCCCGGTGTCGGCAAGGAGCTCGACACCCTTGGCCTTGGCCCGCATCTCGCGGGCAGCGGCGTAGCACTGGCGAAGGTGCAGCTCGAAACAGCTGCAATCCCGCATTTGCGGCGGCGGCTGGATCGGGGCCCGCAACCTGACTGCGGCGCGGGGCAGGCTCGCCGCTGCGGGTGCCGATTTGACAGCCTCGGCCGCCTTGTCGAGCGCGTCGTCGCCGCCCTCGATCAGGGCCAGAATGTCCGCGAGTTCCGGTGCGTGAACCCCGTGCCTCTGCTCGTGGGCAGCCGCCAGATCGACAACCCTCGTATCATCGTTGATGAACGCCCCTGCCCGGCGACGGCCCTCATGCTCAAACGTAACCAGACGCAATGGTTTCACCCTGTGCTGGCCAGACGCAGCCGGCCGGACCCAAACGGAGCGGGTCGCGTCGAGACCAGAACGCGACAATCCTAAAATCATGCCCCTAGAGGCCATTTCAAACGTTAGATCAGAACGGCTGTACCGGGAACTGCAGCATGCCTGCGCGACCAGAATTACTGTTGCCGCGAGGGCCCCCGAGGCTGTTGGCCTTTCTCGAGTCCGGCGGAGGCTGCGCAAACGTGATGCCGGGCAGTGATAGGCTGGAGCCAATGCCGGGCCAGCCCTGACGGAGGTCCAACTTCGCTTGCTGATCAGAGCCGGGTCAGCACTGTCCTGATCAGGCCTCATCCCCGGAGACCATTCCGACGAGCGTCTGCACCAGATCATCGAGGGTTGCTTGCGGACTCCAGAAGGCGTGGTCCTGATCGGCGGCCAGGCCTGCTTCCCTCGCTGTCATGATCGCGCGCAGGCCAAGGCTCAGGAACACCAGTCGCCGCTCGAGCACCTGGGGCGGCAAAGGCGAGAGTCGGCGAATCTGTTCAAGGCATCGCTGATATCCGAGGTTCCAGCCATCCCCGACGATGGCCTCGAACGCGGCACGGTTCTGCAGGCTGAAGGTACTGATGAAGCGCAGGTAGTCGCCTTCCCCTCCGTCGCGCCCGAGACCGGTGGAGGGAATGATCAGCACCTCCATCACTTCACGAAGGGTTCGCGGGCCGCCGTCAGTCTCCATTGCATCCAGCCGCGCGTTCCTGCGGTCGTCGATCAGGCGCGCGCCATCGATTACCAGCTGTGCGACCAGGTCGTCCTTGGACCCGAAATAGTAGTGCAGCGAAGCGCCGTTTCGCTGGCCCGCCGCCGTCAGGATCTCGCGCACCGAAACTGCATCCACACCCCGCGCGGCGAACAGACTCTGTGCGGCCCTCTTGATCGCATCCCGGGCGATATCTGCTTTCATGGATTGACGGTCTATCGCGGCCATGCAAAATAAATCAACTGTTTCATTTGTTCGTTTTAGGCACGCCGTGGACCTCGACTGCGCCGGCAAGAACGTCCTGATCGTCGGCGGCTCGAGCGGAATCGGTCTGGCCTGCGCCCAGGCATTCGCTTCGCGCGGCGCCTGCGTTGCCGTCACAGGCACCCGCGCCGGCAAACAGGCTTACGGCGACGGTACCGAAGCCCTCGCCCCCTTTTCCTTTTCCCGCCTGGATGTTGCTGAACCGGGTGCGATCGACGGCTGGACGCCACCCTTCGAAGCTCTCGACGTCGTGGTTCTGTCGCAGGGCGCGGTGCAGTACCGCCGCCGGGAATTCGAGGCGGAATCCTTCCGCCAGGTTGTAGAGGTCAACCTCAACAGCCTGATGGCTTGCGCCCAGAAGCTGGCCCCGGCTCTGGAGGCCCGCGGCGGCAGTTTGATCATCATCAGTTCGGTCGGAGGGCTGCGCGCAGCGCGTGGCAATCCCGCTTATTCGGCTTCGAAAGCCGGTGCCATCCACCTGACCCGCGCTCTCGGCGATGCGTGGGCGGGGCGCGGCATCCGCGTCAACGGCATAGCGCCAGGCCTGATCGCCACAAAGATGACCGAGGTCACGACCTCGGACCCGGTACGTCTGCAGGAACGACTCAAGGGCATTCCGCTGAACCGCCTGGGACGCCCGGAAGACATCGCCGGCGTAGCGCTTTTTCTCGCCTCGCCGCTCGCCGCCTACATCGTGGGCGAGACCATCGTCGTCGATGGCGGCCGAACCCTGTCCTGATTATCAAAACGAACGGAAACGCCTATGGCCTGGGATTTCGAGACCGACCCCGATTTCGCCGAACAGCTCGCCTGGATCGACACATTCGTCCGCGAGGAAGTAGAGCCGCTGGACCTCATTCTCCAAAGTCCGTTCGATGTCGACAACCCGCTGAACCGCCGGTTCGTCCGGCCGCTGCAAGCGCGGGTCAAGGATCGCGGCCTTTGGGCCTGCCACCTCGGACCGGAGCTGGGCGGTCCCGGCTACGGTCAGGTCAAGCTGGCCCTGATGAACGAAATCCTGGGGCGCTCCGTCTTCGCGCCGACCGTCTTTGGCTGCCAGGCCCCCGACTCCGGCAATGCCGAGATCCTTGCCGTCTATGGGACCGAAGACCAGAAGGCCCGGTACCTGAAGCCCCTGCTGGCCAACGACATCGTCTCCTGCTTCTCGATGACCGAGCCGCAAGGCGGTGCCGACCCCACGACCTTCTCGGCCCGCGCCGTCCTGAAGGGCGATCAGTGGGTGCTGAATGGTGAAAAATGGTTCGCGACCAACGCCCGCTACGCCAGCTTCTTCCTCGTAATGGCCGTAACCGATCCCGATGCGCCACCGCATCGACGCCTTTCAGTTTTCATCATCCCCAAGGGGACGCCGGGCCTCGAGATCGTTCGCAACGTCGGCTACGGCGATCGCGATCCGTCTCACGCCTATCTCCGCTTCACGGATGTCGGCGTGCCTGTCGATCACATGCTGGGCGGCCAGGGGGACGGCTTCGTCGTGGCCCAGGTTCGTCTGGGGGGCGGACGTATCCACCATGCCATGCGCACCATCGGCAAGGCGCGACAGGCCTTCGATATGCTCTGCGACCGCGCCCTGTCTCGCGTAACCCGCAACGAGCCTCTGGCCAACAAACAGATGGTTCAGGAGAAGATCGCCGACAGCTGGATCGAACTGGAACAGTTCCGCCTGCTGGTCCTGCGCACGGCGTGGAAGATCGATCGCGAGAAGGACTACAACAAGGTCCGGAGCGACATCTCCGCGGTCAAGGCAGCCATGCCCAAGGTCTTGCACGACATCGCCGCGCGCGCTGTCTACGTCCACGGAAGCTTGGGTCTATCCAACGAGACGCCGCTGGCCGCGATGGTCCTCGACTCCTTCCAGATCGGCCTCGCCGACGGCCCCACCGACATCCACAAGGTAACGCTCGCAAAACAGCTGCTGCGCGGGCGCAAACACTCGCTGGGTCTGTTCCCCGACTACCACCTGCCCGCCCGCCGCGAGGCCGCGCTGGCCAAGTACGGTCTCTCGGGTGATGAGGCCGGCCTTAAGGCGGCTGTCGCTTGAGCATAGATCGCCCACACGGCCTGGAGCTGGTTGATCTGGGCGATCTTGCGGCCTGGATGGATGATCAGGGCCTTGGCCACGGCCCGATCATCGATGTCGTGCAACTGACCGGCGGTTCCCAGAACGTCCTGCTCCGGTTCAAACGCGGCGGGCGCGAATACGTCCTGCGCCGACCGCCGCTCAACCCCCGCCATGACGGCAGCAACACCATGCGGCGCGAGGCGCGGGTGCTGAAGGCGCTCAGGGGATCGAACGTGCCGCACGCTGAACTTATTGCAGCCTGCGATGACGCCTCGGTGCTTGGCGCGGCCTTCTACCTGATGGAGCCACTCGATGGCTTCAACGCCGCCGTGGGCATGCCGAGCCTTCACGCCGGATCACCCGACGCCCGCCACGCCATGGGCCTGTCGGTGATCGACGGCCTCTCAAGCATCGCCCTGATCGACTACACAGCCATAGGATTGGGCGACTTCGGCAAGCCTGAGGGTTTCCTCCAACGCCAGGCGCAGCGTTGGATGAAACAACTTGAGGGCTACAGTGAGTTCGAAGGCTGGCCCGGCCCGGACGGCCTGCCCGATGTCCACGCGATCGGCGACTGGCTGGATCGTCATCGGCCACAGACCTTCCGCCCCGGTCTCATGCACGGTGACTTCCACCTGAAGAACGTGCTGTTCAGACAGGATGCGCCCGAACTCGAGGCCATTATCGACTGGGAGCTGTCGACGATCGGCGACCCGCTGATCGACCTCGGCTGGTTGCTGGCCACCTGGCCCGGCCCGGGCGGCGACATGAGCCAGACGACCATCGTCGTCCACCCTTGGGAGGGGTTTCCCGAGTCAGAGGAACTGGTGGAGTTATACGGCCGGTTGACCGGTGCGGACCTGTCAAACCTGAACTGGTATCGCGTTTTCGCCTGCTACAAGCTGGCCCTGATCCTGGAGGGGTCATGGGCCCGCGCATGTGCGGGCAAGGCACCGTTGGAGGTCGGCGAGCGGTTGCACGGCAATGCTGTGAGCCTGCTCGGCCGCGCCGGACGCTGGATCGAGGGTCGGGCGTCATGAAAGAGGCCGCCGGGCCCTGACCCGGCGGCCGCTGTCATCGTCTATCGGGGGTTAGCGGCGGCCCGACACTGTCGATTCGGCGGAAGCGCTCTCGAACATCCGGTTGATATCGCCCGAGGTCACAGGCTTTCCAGCCTCGCGCTTCGGCGCGGCACCGCCGAGGTTCAACAGCGCCTCGGTGTGGACCGGCACTGCCGCCGCCGCAGCCTTCAGCGCGCCGACCGTGCAGTCTTCCTTCTTGAGGACCGAGAACGGGTCGTAGGAAAACTCACGCATCGCGTTGAGGTGGGTGATCTTGTCGATCGTCTCCCGCGACAGGTGCTGAACATCGTTCCAAAGCTTTTCGGCTGAGTGCGGCCAGACCGAGTCCGAGTGCGGATAATCGCATTCGTACATGACCATGTCCTCGCCGATGTAGTCGAGGTTGGCCAGGCCGAACCGATCCTCGATGAAACAGCTGATGATGTGCTTCTTGTAGATATCGCTTGGCATGACACCCGGACCGAAGTTCGAATTGGTCCAGGCCTTGTGGTGGCCGTGGGTGAAGTCTGCACGTTCCAGCAGATAGGGAATCCAGCCGATGCCGCCTTCCGAGAGCGCCATCTTCAGCGTGGGGAATTTCTTCCACATCGGACCCCAGATCCAGTCGGCCGCCGAATTGGCGATCGAGATCGGCATAGAGGTGATCCAGGCATCAATCGGCGAAAGGTCCGAGGCGTGTTGAGCCGCAGAACCGGTGCCGATGTGACAACAGATGACAACCTGATTGTCGGCACAGGCCTTCCACAGGGGATCCCAATAGGAGTCGTGAAGCGAGGGCCATCCCGACAGAGCCGGATTGTCCGAGAAAGACAGGGCGTGGACGCCAAGCTTGGCCATCCTTTCGACTTCCGCGACAGCGGCCTGCATGTCCCAGAACGGCGTCAGCATCAGCGGGATGAACCGACCCGGTGCCGCGCCGGCCCAATCATGCACATGCCAGTCGTTGTAGGCACGGATCGCCGCCAGGGCGACTTCAGGATCCTGCCTCGAGGTCGTCTGGAAGCGCGCACCCGCGAAGCCGGGGAAGGTAGGAAAGCAGATCGAACCCAGGATGCCGTTGGCGTCCATATCCTCGACACGTGCCTTGATGTCCCAGGTGCCCCGGCGCATCTGCTCGTAGTTGAGCGGCTCCATGCCGTACTCTTCCTTCGGGCGACCGACGACAGAGTTCAGGCCCATGTAGCCGGCGGCCTTTTCTTCAAACATCCAGACGTCGCGGCCATCGCGTTGCTCGATATGGGGCTCACGCCCCTTGAGGCGCTCGGGCCAGTGGGGCTTGAACGCACCCGGGGGCTCGATAACGTGGTCGTCAACGCTCACCAGGATCATGTCATCGATGGTCATGGGGCCTTTTCCTCGTTTCCACGGGCGGGCTTGGCACCGCCTGCAATCCGGGCGCAGTCTTGTGCAGCCGCGCCATTCTGAATTGCGTTCTATAACAAAAATGCCAAAAGTGTCTAGAAAATATCATTCAATGATCGGCTTGAATCGCAGCGCGGCGCACGGCGCGGCCAGGATCGAGGGAGAGACATGATCTGCCGGATGGACCACTTCACGGTCGTCACAGATCGCCTTGCGGAGACTGTGGATTTCTACGCCATGCTGGGCCTCAAGGCGGGTCCGCGACCTGACTTCGACGTGGGTGGTGCCTGGCTCTACGTTGCAGACCATCCGGTGCTTCACATCGTCGAGACCAGCCGCATGCCGGAGCCAAGGCGCGGCGCTCTTGATCACATGGCATTCTTCTCGGAAGACTTCGTCGGAACGGCCGAAAAGATCACTGCGGCCGGCCTGACCTATCGCGTGATCCGCACGCCACGCCCGTTCAGCTTCTGGCAGATGTTCCTGTTCGACCCCAACGGCGTGGAGGTCGAACTGGATTTTGCCCAGGATGAAACGCCACCCGAAGACTGGAAAGCCCACGCCGGGTTGAGCCCACGATAACCGCTCAGGTCAGCGCAGACGTCAGCCGGCGGCCCGCTTCGCGAAGGGCGGAGCCAATCTCCTCAAGCGCGCCATCGTCATGCTGACCCAGCAGCATCACGCCCACGATCGTGAACGCTACGTCGCCGCCGCGGTCAAACACCGGTGCCGCGATGGTCTGTACGCCCTTGGTAAAATAGCCCTTGTCAGCCGCCCAACCGCGCTTGTCAGCGGCCTCGACCTGATCCCAGTATTCCTCGAAGGTGAGAGGCGTCTGCCATCGCAGGGCATCGAATGCGGCCTTCAGCTCCTTACGGGTCCAACCCAGGTGGGGTGCCATCACCCGGCCCGTAGAGGCCATGAGCACGGGAAGGCGTTGACCCTCGGCCATTTCGATGCGGACATTGGCGGGGCTGGGTACGCTCTTGATCAGAACGATCTTGTCGGGTCCGAGCCGCTTCCACAGGGTGACGGTTATGTTGAAGCGATCCGCGAGATCGCGCATTTGCGGCGTGGCAGCTGCGACCCGCTGGCCTTCGGTCAGCAGGTTTCCCACCAGGGTCGTGAGTCCGACGCCGACGGAATAGGTCTTCATGACCGGGTCGAACTCCACGACATCCTCGAGCACCAAGGTGCGCAGGATGTTGAAGCAGGTGCTGGCATTCAGGCCGAGGCTTCGCGAGATCGTGACCGAACGCGTCGGCCCGCCCGCCTCCACGAGGAACTTCAGGATCCGGATGGCATTCGCGGCCGGTTTGACGATCACCATCTTTTCGGAGGCATCGTTCGACGCCGCATCGGATCCATCCCGAAGCTCGACGTCTGCCCGATCGACTTGTTCCGTCGCTGATCGCGCCATGCGCATTCCACCTTTGACCAACCGCTTACGCAATCCCGCAATTCACTATCAGAAACCGGGGCTGGAACGAAACTTGAGCTTGGCCATCCGCCCGCCGAACGTTCTGCTATCACAATCATATTCCGCATAGCGTCGCGCTTCACGCAATCGAAGGTCAGGCAATCGATGGAAAACAAGATCGGGCTTTGCAGAGGCTGCCGTGTCGGGGAACGGCCCTGCCGCTTTGGCGCCGACAACCTCGTCGCGCTGTCGCCGCAAGAGGGTCTCGTCCGTCTTGTCTGCCCTCCCGATTTCGACGGGGGACCCGAAGTCGCACACGGCGGCTGGATCGCCGGAGTCTTCGACGACGTCCTCGGACGCTTCCTGAACCATTGGGACGTGAAAACCGTCACGGCCACTCTCTCGGTGAACTATCTCATGCCAGTGCCGACCGGCCAGCCCTTGACCCTGGTGGTCCGCGTCATGTCCCGCGAAGGCCGCCGGATCACGATGTCCGGGGCGCTCCGGCTTCAGGGCGAAGAGCGCGATCGCGCGACGGCCCATGGTGTCTGGGTAGAAACGAGACCCGATCACTTCGAGCGGCACCGCGATCAGCTTTCCGCCTATCTCACCTCATCCGGAACGGATGACGGTCGGGCCTGAATATACCGGCCAGCACTTGGCGTATCGGTCAAGGCGGCTGGTCCGGGACGACAGG
>JBEIJS010000004.1:0-35854 GCA_040380105.1 Caulobacteraceae bacterium
ATCTGGCCAGCCCTCAGGCGCGCGCACGGTGACAATGCGGTTCGCTCGCTCAATCTCTCGAACCGGCCGATCCATCGAAGCGGCGTGGGAAGCGAATGGAAAGCGCATGCGGCGGTCCCGTTTTGGCCTGTTGGTGAGGTTAGCGGTCTGTTCGCCTGATCGGCAATAAATCTGGCGTGTCTTTGGTCGGTTACCCCCAAGATGTTGAGGTGGAAGCTGTTTGCGTGGTGCTGGACGCAGGCGTCACCGCTTTCTATGATACGAACACCAACGCCGGTCTTCGGCGGGCGAGCAAGCTTGGGTGGATTTCCGACGTGCTAGGCAGGATTTTCGGCTGGACCAGCGGTGCCACCATCGGCACCTTCTTCACCATTGCCAAGCGTGGCGAGCACGTGGGCACGGATGAGTTCGGGAACCGCTACTATCTGTCGCGTGACCGCTCCAGCTATGATGGACGGCGTCGCCGTTGGGTGACCTACAATGGCTATGCCGATGCTTCGAAGGTGCCGCCGGACTGGCATGGCTGGTTGCATTACACTTTTGACGAACTGCCGACAGAGCACCCATTGCCGCGACGCAAATGGGAAGAGGATCATCTGCCCAACCTGACCGGGACGCCGATGGCGTGGCGGCCCAAGGGCTCGCTCGTTGCTGATGGCGTCCGCCCGCCCGCAACCGGCGACTATGAAGCCTGGCGTCCGGAATGAAGCTTCGGGGCGCGATCCTTGGTGGCGTTACGGCTGCGACCCTTTTGGTATCCGGTGCGGTTCTGGCCGCCGTCATCAATGAGTTGCCGCAGGACGCGGTCCCGATCGAGGAGCCGACCGCGGCCCTGAATCGCCAGACCCCTGCCCAAACGCCTCCGATAGAGTCCGCACCGGAAGCGGCACCGGCACCTGTGGCACCGATCGCGGTGAGCCCGGTCAGCCCCCCAACCGAGATCGCGGAGTCTGATCAGAGTCCGGGCGAGGAGGAGCCGGCTGTCGAGGTACCGGCGACGCGAGCGGATTCGGTCACCGCCCCGTCACGGCGACAGCGCCGCCGGGTGGCGATCGTCCAGGCGATTGACAAGATCACGGCAGAATCCATGCGTTTCGAGGTTGAGGTCGGTGGCCGCCCGGTCCGTTTCCAGCGAACGCTGATCTTCAGTGCCCGGGCTTGCGAGGTCTCTGCATCGGATGAACAGGTGTCCGACGCTGTCGCCTATCTGGAGGTCAGCCTGCAGTCGCGGGGTGTGATCCAGGTCAGCGAGCCGCGGCAGATTTTCAGGGGCTGGATGTTTGCCTCTTCGCCTGCGGTCAACGGCCTCCAGCATCCGATCTATGATGCCTGGATCGTCGGCTGCAAGGCGTAGAACAGCGCTTCCGATCCGGTCATGGGGTTGAACATTGACCGGACGTTCGGCCTTCGCTTGCAGGCTGCATATAGCATTTCGAGATAGATCGCCTGAGGGGTCTCTATCGCGCCGAACTGGCTGAGGTGCCCTGTCAGGAACTGGGTGTCGAGCAGACGCCAGCCGCCGCGCTTCAGCCGGGCGACCAGATGCACCAGGGCGATTTTCGATGCGTCGCGCTCGCGGCTGAACATGCTTTCGCCGAAGAAGGCCCCGCCGAGGGTTACGCCGTAGAGGCCGCCGACGAGGGTCTCGTCGCGCCAGCACTCGATGCTGTGGGCCTGACCGCGGGCGTTCAGTTCGATGTAGAGGCGGCGTATGGCGCGTTGATCCAGCTGTCCTCGCGGCCTGGGCCGGAGGCGGCGCAGGCGTCGAGTACGGCGTCGAAGGCGGTGTCGACCCGGACGGTGACGCCGTCGGCGCGGACCGTGCGCTTCAGGCGGGTCGGAACGTGGAACCGGTCCAGCGGGATGATGCCGCGGTGTTCCGGCTCGACCAGAAAGATCCGCGGATCATCGCGGGCCTCGCCCATGGGGAAGACCCCCTTCGCGTAGCAATCCAGCAGCTCGTCGGGGCCGAAGCCGCCGAAGGGCTCGTCTGCGCTGAAGCGAGGGTCGCTCAGCCTTCGCCCTTCTGGCGTTTGGCCCAGTTTTCCAGCCAGTGGATGTCGTAGTCGCCGGACAGGATGTCGGGCTCCTGCAGCAGCTTCTGGAACAGGGGGATGGTGGTGTCGATGCCGCCGACGACCATCTCGTTCAGGCTGCGCTTCAGGCGGGCGATACATTCCTCGCGGTCGCGGCCGTGGACGATGAGCTTTCCGATCAGGCTGTCGTAGTAGGGCGGGATCGAATAGCCGGCGAAGATGGCGCTATCCAGCCGGACTCCGAGGCCACCGGGGGCATGGAAGTCGGTTATGGTGCCGGGCGAGGGGGTGAAGGTCTCGGCGTTCTCGGCGTTGATCCTGCATTCGATGGCGTGCCCGTTGAAGGTCACGTCCGACTGTTTGAACGACAGGGGCAGGCCGGCGGCGATGCGGATCTGCTCGCGGACCAGATCGACGCCCGTGATCATTTCCGTAACCGGATGCTCGACCTGGAGGCGGGTATTCATCTCGATGAAGAAGAACTCACCATCTTCCCAGAGGAACTCAATGGTGCCGACGCCGAGGTAGCCGATGGCGGCGATGGCCTTGTTGACGGTCTCGCCGATGGCAACCCGTTCGGCCGCCGACAGGGCCGGTGAGGGGGCCTCTTCGAGGATTTTCTGGTGGCGGCGCTGCAGCGAGCAGTCGCGTTCGCCGAGGTGAACGACATTGCCGTGGCTGTCGGCGATGACCTGAAGCTCGATGTGGCGCGGTTTCTGGAGGTAGCGCTCCATATAGACGGCACCGTTGCCGAAGGCTGCGGTGGCCTCGGACTGGGCGGTCTGGACGGCCTCGACCAGATCGTCGGCGGTCAGGGCGACCTTCATGCCGCGTCCGCCGCCGCCGGCTGCCGCCTTGACGATCAGGGGAAAGCCGATGGTCTTCGAGGCCGCAATGGCGTCCTCGATGGTCTCGACCTCGCCAGCCGAGCCGGGAACGCAGGGAATGCCGGCTTCGAGCACCGTCTGTTTGGCGGTGATCTTGTCACCCATGACCCGGATGTGCTCGGGCCTGGGACCGATGAAGGTCATGCCGTGGGCTTCGACGATCTCGGCGAAGCGGGCGTTCTCGGACAGGAAGCCGTAGCCCGGGTGGATGGCCTGGGCCCCGGTGATCTCCGCGGCCGCGATGATCGAGGGGATGTTCAGATAGCTCTTGGCGGCGGGTGCCGGGCCGATACAGACGCTCTCGTCGGCCAGGCGGACCCACATGGCACCGCGGTCAGCCTCGGAGTGCACGGCGACCGTGGAGATGCCCATCTCCTTGCAGGCGCGGTGAATCCGCAGGGCGATTTCGCCGCGGTTGGCGATCAGGACCTTGGTGAACATGGCCGTCTCAGGCCTCGAGCAGGACGAGGGGTTCGCCGAACTCGACCGGCTGGGCGTCGCCGACCAGGACCTCGACCACGACGCCGTCACGCGGGGCCTGGATCGGGTTCATGGTCTTCATGGCCTCGACGATCAACAGGGTCTGGCCCTTCTTGACCTTGTCGCCGACGGCGATGAAGGGCGGGGCTTCCGGCGAGGCCTGGAGGTAGACGGTGCCGACCATGGGCGATTTCACCTCTTCGCCCTGTTTGGCGACGATGGTGGCGGGGTCCGACGGCATGGAGGCCGGCGCAGCAGCGACAGGCGCTGCGGCCGGCGCATGGGCGATGGCGGCCGGTGCGGCGGCATACTGCATGACCGGAGCGGCCACGAGTTCGCGGGCGACGCGGATGCGAAGCTCGCCGCGCTCCACCTCGATCTCCGTGAGGGAGGTGTCGTTGAGAATGTCGGCCAGCTGACGCACCAGGGTGGTGTCGATCTCGGCTTCATTCTTGAGCGTCGGAGCGGGTGTTTTGGAGTCGGCCATGGGAGCCTCTTGTTACCTTACTGAACCGAACGGTCGGCGGTGGCGCGGTGTTCCTGCGCCAGACGAAGAGCGGCCTTGACGGCCAGTTCGTAGCTGAATGGGCCGAAGCCCGAAACCACGCCGGTGGCGACCGGCGAGACAAAGGAGCGATGCCGGAAGCGCTCACGCGCTGCCGGATTGGAGAGATGGCATTCGACGATCGGGATCGTCAGAGTCCTGAGCGCGTCGAGCAGGGCCACCGAGGTGTGGGTGTAGCCTGCGGCGTTGATGACCAGGGCCGAGGCCTTTTCGCGGGCCTCATGGATCTGTTCGATCAGTTCGCCCTCGTGGTTGGTCTGTCGGAAGACCACGACGGCGTCGCCTGCGGCGCTTTCGCACAGCCCCTGGATGTCGGCGAGGGTCTCATGCCCGTAGATGTCGGGCTCGCGCACCCCAAGCAGGTTGAGGTTCGGGCCGTTCAGGACGTAGAGGACGGGGGTCTCGGGCATTGCGCTCGCGATTGTGGCGGTCCGACCGGAATCGGACCGGCCTTTTAGCTGAGGCGTGGCGGTTATCAAACCGCACGTGTGAAAGAGTGACGTAAGGGAATGCGCATCCAGGTCAACGGGGAACATCGCGTGGTTGAAGCCGCGACCATCCTTGCCCTTGTGGAGGAACTTGGGCTGGACGTGCGCAAGGTGGCGGTGGAGCGCAATCTGGAGATTGTGCCCCGGTCGTTGCATGCGACGACGGCTCTGGCGGACGGGGACCGGGTGGAACTGGTGCAGTTCGTCGGTGGGGGCTAAACCCCGTCCATGACCTCTCCCCAAGACACATGGACCGTCGCCGGCCGGACCTTTTCCAGCCGGCTGATCGTCGGCACCGGCAAGTACAGGACCTATCAGGAGAACGCCGAGGCGGCCGAGGCGGCGGGGGCGGAGATCGTCACCGTGGCCGTGCGGCGGGTGAATCTGTCGGACCCCAGCCAGCCGATGCTGGTCGACTATGTGAAGCCGGACCGGTTCACCTTCCTGCCCAATACGGCGGGCTGTTTCACCGGAGAGGACGCGGTGCGGACGCTGCGTCTGGCGCGTGAGGCCGGCGGCTGGGATCTGGTCAAGCTGGAGGTGCTGTCGGACACGGCGCACCTGTATCCGGACATGATCGAGACGCTGCGGGCGCTGGAGCTGCTGATCAAGGACGGCTTCCAGGTCATGGTCTATTGCACCGATGACGTGGTGATGTGCCGGCGGCTGGAGGATGCGGGGGCCGCAGCCATCATGCCGGCGGCGGCGCCGATCGGCTCGGGCCTCGGTATCCAGAACCGGGTCAATATCCGGCTGATCATCGAACAGGCCAAGGTGCCGGTGCTGGTCGACGCCGGGGTGGGGACGCCCTCTGATGCGGTGCTGGCCATGGAGCTGGGCTGTGACGCGGTGCTGATGAATACGGCGATCGCGGGGGCCAGGGATCCGATCCTGATGGCCAGTGCGATGAAGCATGCGGTGATCGCCGGGCGGCAGGGTTATCTGGCCGGGCGGATGCCGCGGCGGATGTATGCCAGCGCCAGCTCGCCGATGGCCGGGCTGATCTAGGAGCCGGCGCGGGTCTTCGTCCGTGTGAACGCAAAAACACCGTTCACATCGTGCGCATCGTGCGCATCGTGCGCCTCAGCGAGCGGGCCGGGGCGGCGCGAAACATCGCGCTGGCGATTGCCGTTGGACAGAACGCGTGGCGGGATCTTCGGAACCGGGACCTGGGGCGGTGCGATGAAGCATGCGGTCATCGCCGGGCGGCAGGGCTATCTGGCCGGGCGGATGCCGCGCCGGATGTATGCGAGTGCGAGCTCGCCGATGGCCGGGCTGATCTGAGAGTCTTCAGTCGACCCCAAAAATTGGGTCCGGGCGGTACAAAAAATGTACCCGGCTGGGTCGGTGTGCTGCGTCCTGAGGCGGGCGGAGCGATGGATCAGGATTGTCAAAGACCGGCCCCGTGGGGGTTTGGGCATTAAGGCACGCGGCTGCGTCGGATTCGGACGCAGGGTGGAATTGGCTCCATGGGCAGGGTCGAGAAGACACTGTTCGGGGTCGAGAAGGGCGAGAAGACACGGCAAGGGAGGGAAGCCCTGCCGCTTTCGTCATTCCGGGTGAGCGTAGCGAGACCCGGAACCCAGCGGCGCGCGTGAGCGCGAAGCTGTCGCGGACACCCTGCGTGAACAGGTCGCCTTCGGCGCCGCTGGGTTCCGGCCTGCGCCGGAATGACGATAGCGGGTGGGGTTGTGGGTTGGCGGGTTGGCGGAATCCCTTGCCGGGGCTAGAGCAACATCTCGCCGGGCCGCGGTCAGAAGGTTATGCCTTCTCGACCCGATGCGGCCTTCCTCCCGACGAGACCGACCATGCACGACATCCGCGCCATCCGAGACAATCCCGCCGCCTTCGTGAGCGGCTGGTCGTCGCGTGGGGTCGAGGGGGCGCAGGGGCTGGTCGATGAGATTCTGACGCTGGATACGGCGCTGCGAGCGGCGCAGACGGCGGGGCAGACGGCGCTGGCGAAGCGCAATGAGAGCTCCAAGCTGATCGGGGCGGCGATGGGCAAGAAGGACCTCGTCGAGGCCGAACGGCTGAAGGGCGAGGTCGAGAGCCTGAAGGGCGAGATCGCGGCGGCGGAGGCCGAGGAGGCGCGGGTCGGCAAGGCCTTGCGCGACCTGCTGGCGGCGCAGAAGAGCCTGGCGGCGGAGGATGTGCCGGAGGGCGAGGACGAGGCCGGCAATGTGCTGGTCGGCCAGCCGTGGGGCGTGCCTCGTGACGGCGGGCCGGCCAAGGATCACGCCGATCTGGGTGAGGCGCTGGGGCTGCTGGACTTCGAGGCGGCGGCGAAGATGTCGGGGTCGCGGTTCGCGGTGTTGAAGGGCGGGCTGGCGCGGCTGGAACGGGCCATCGGCCAGTTCATGCTGGACGTGCAGACGGCCGAGCACGGCTATCTGGAGGTCAATCCGCCGTATCTGGTGCGCGACGAGGCGATGTTCGGGACGGGGCAGCTGCCGAAGTTCGAGGAGGATTTGTTCGCAGCGACCGGGTTCGACCACGTCGCTCGGCTCCATGCCTATGTCGGTGAGGCACTCGGGGCGTTGCGGGATTGCGAACTCTCCGACGAGGACATGCGGACCCGAGATGCACTTGTCGAAGAGGGCGCGGACGGCGAGGACTTTCTGCTTGGAGCTAAAGAGACCTGCTTCACCATGGAGGCTCATAACCGCTTCGATAGCCTGCTCTCGAAAGAGGGGACCGAAGCCTACGCCAATCGCCATTTCCTCATCCCCACCGCCGAAGTCTCCCTGACCAACCTCGTCCGAGAGCAGATCCTGTCCGAGGATGAGCTGGCTACGCCCATCCGCTTCACGGCCCTGACGCCCTGTTTCCGGGCCGAGGCGGGGTCGGCGGGGCGGGATACGCGGGGGCTGATCCGGCAGCACCAGTTCCACAAGGTGGAGCTGGTCTCGATCGCCAAACCCGAGGACTCCGAGGCCGAGCACGAGCGGATGGTGCGTTGCGCCGAGGCGGTGCTGGAGAAGCTGAACCTGCCGTATCGCCGGATGCTGCTGTGCAAGGGTGACATGGGCTTTTCGGCGAAGAAGACCTTTGACCTCGAGGTCTGGCTGCCGTCGCAGGGGACCTATCGCGAGATCAGCTCCTGCTCCAACTGCGGGGACTTCCAGGCCCGGCGGATGGAGGCGCGGTTCAAGCGGGCCGGGGAGAAGAAGACCGAGTTCGTGCACACGCTGAACGGCTCGGGTCTGGCCGTTGGCCGCACTCTGGTCGCGGTGATGGAGAACTATCAGGAAGCGGACGGGCGGATCCGGGTTCCGGAGGCGCTGGTCCCCTATATGGGTGGCATGACCCACGTGGGCGGGCCACGATAACCCCGCTCAATCCGGCCCGAACCGGTGCGAGCGGTCTTTGGAGGACTTGAGATGCGTGCTGTTCTGATCCTGGCCGGAACCCTGGCCCTGACCGCCTGCGCCACGGGCGACGCCGCCACCGCCTCACCGCCCGCCGGTTTCGACGCCTCGGCCAGCGAATTCACGGGCTGGGTGCGGGTGACAGGTGAGGAGTTCCAGCTGTTCTCCGGGCAGCGCGAACTGGGCAACCCGGCCTCGCGCGCCTGTGTCTCGGGGGCGCTGCCGCGGAACCTGCAGCGGGCGTCGGGCGACCTATCCGGCTCGCAGGTGCGGTTCAGCGGCCGGACCCTGGCCTGGGCCGACCGCGGCCAGGCCCAGACCCACGACTGGCAGGGTTCGACCATCACCAACGACTGCGGCAAGGATGTGGTGATCCTGGCCGACCGGGTCGAAGTGCTGCAGTAGTTTCCTGCCCCTTGTCATGCCGGTTCAGCCCTTCGGGCTGCCCGGGACTGGAAGACGTCAGGCCGGCCCGTCCCGGATCAGCGCTTTCGCGCTGTCCGGGATGACAAGGGATCGCTCCGAAGGCCACGATTTTTCGAGTGCGCGGCGACGGCCCAGGCATTAGTCAGACCCCATGCGAATCCTCCTGACCAATGACGACGGCATCGAGGCCGAGGGGCTGGAATGCCTGGAGCGGATCGCGCGGACCCTGTCGGATGACGTCTGGGTCTGCGCGCCGCAGACGGAGCAGTCGGGCAAGGGGCGGGGGATTACCCTGACCGAGCCGCTGCGGGTCAATCATTTGTCTGAGAAGCGGTTCGCGGTGACCGGGACGCCGACCGACTGTGTGGTTCTGGCGGTCAATGACCTGATGCCCGGGCGGCCCGATCTGGTCCTGTCGGGGGTCAATCGCGGGCATAATGTCGGTGAGGACTGCTCCTATTCGGGGACGGTGGCCGGCGCGTTGCAGGGGATGGCCTTCGGCATCCGCTCGATCGCCCTGAGCCAGAGCCTGGAGCGGTTCCATGACGAGGTGCGGGCGCACTGGGAGACGGCGGAGGCCTTCGCCCCGGCGATCATCTCACGCCTGCTGGCCCAGCCCTGGCAGGCGGGGGTGGTGATGAACCTGAATTTCCCCGCCCGCGCGCCGGAGGCTGTGACCGAGGTCGAGGTCACGCGGCAGGGCTTCCGCAACATTGGCGAGATGCACGCGGTGAAACGCACCGACCTGCGCGGCCGCGACTACTACTGGATGAGTTTCCGCGGGACGAAGCACGACCATCCGGCCGGGACCGACCTGCGGGCGATGGATGAGGGGAAGATCTCGGTCACGCCCCTGCATATCGACCTGACCCATGCGCCGAGCCTGCATGACCTGAAGGGCGTGCTGGGCGGGGCGCCGCCGAAATCGGTGCTGGTATGATGAGCCCCCTCCACCATCCTTCGGATGGTCCCCCTCCCCCGATGGGGGAGGAACAATGAAGCTCAACGACGATCGCGCCGGACGGCTGATCCTCGGGCTGCGGCAGCAGGGGGTGATGGACCCGCGCGTGCTGTCGGCGATCGAGTCGATCGACCGGGCCGTGTTCGTGCATGAGAAATTCCTCGACCAGGCCTGGGAGGATCAGGCCCTGCCGATCGACTGCGCCCAGACGATTTCCCAGCCCTATATCGTCGGCCTGATGACCCAGGCGCTGGACGTGCAGCCGCGCCACCGGGTGCTGGAGATCGGCACGGGCAGCGGCTACCAGGCGGCGGTGCTGAGCCGGCTGGCGCGCTATGTCTATTCGATCGAACGCTATCGCAGCCTGCTGACCGAGGCCGAGGCGCGGCTGAAGGCGCTGAAGATCGACAATGTCATCACCCGCCACGGCGACGGCGGGCTGGGCTGGCCGGAACAGGCGCCGTTCGACCGGATCATGGTGACGGCGGCCTCGCCCGGAGAGCCGACCGAACTGCTGCATCAACTGAAGCCGGGCGGGATTCTGGTGTGCCCGGTCGGGCGGTCGTCGGTGCAGCGGCTGCATCGCTATGTCGGCCAGCCGGACGGCAGCTTCCAGCGCGAAAGCCTGGCCGAGGTGCGGTTCGTGCCGCTGGTCGAGGGGACGGCGAAGGAGGGGTGAGGGGGTGGCCAGTGGTTAGTGGCTAGTGGCTAGTGGTTGCAGGACGACTGCCTGCGGAAGGGCGGCGCTGGCCGCGCCCTCGCACCGGTGTCGGCCAGCCACTAACCACTAGCCACTAACCACCCCACCCCCCCCGTTAACCTTCCCGCCCAACTTTCGCGCCCTTTGACGGGTTGGCTTGAATCGGCGGTCGGGGCACACCGGGCCGGCGGCGAGCGGCGGGAGACGACATGACGATTCGATTCGCGATCAGGGTACTGGCGGCGCTGGGTGTCGCAATGACGCTGACGGCCTGCGCAGGCTATCCGGAGGCGCCTCGCTATCCGATCTATGCCGGGGCTCCACCGCCGGCGCGGGTGCCCGCCTATCCGGACCGACCCGCCCCAAGCGGCGAGGGCGTTCGGGGGCCAACCGATCCTGCGCGTGAGGTGCCGCCGCCCGTGACCGCCCCTGTGGCCGAGATCGAGGGCGGGACGCTCGGGGCACCGGTCAATACCGGTCCGCGCAATCCACCCGCCGCCGGCCCCGCCTCGGAAGGGTTCGAGGCTCCGCCACCGCCGGCGAATTCGGCCTTGGCCTATGAAATCCAGCCCGGGGATACGATTTCGGGCATCGGCCGGCGGTTCCAGACGCCGGTGCAGACCCTGATTGATCTGAACAACCTCGGGCCCCGGGCGGCGATCAGCCCGGGACAGCGCATCCTGTTGCCGTCCGGTGCGGTGGATATCGGCGGCGATCCCTATGCCACCGGTCCGTCTCCGGGAGGGGTGTCGGTGCCGGATGAGGTTGCACCGCCGCCACCGCCGCCACCGCCTCCACCGCCGCCTTCACCTTCGCAGGGTGTCGCTGCGCCGCCTTCGCCGCGCGCGCCGGCTGAACCTGCTCTGCCGGCCCCGCCGCCGGCTGCAACGACCGTGAGTCTGGACTGGCCGGTGCGGGGCGACATCCTGCGGCGCTTCGGTCCGGTCGGGCTGGGCGAGCGGAATAACGGCGTCAATATCGGTGCAGCGGCCGGGACCGAGGTTCGTGCGGCGGCGGCGGGGCGGGTCGGCTATGTCGGCGACGACCTGGCCGGGCAGGGGCTGACGGTGCTGATCGTGCATCGGGACGGCTGGCGCACGGTCTATGGCCATCTAGGCACAGCGACGGTGCGGGACGGTGCGGACATCCGCGCGGGTCAGGCGATCGGCACGGTCGGGAACACCGCCGGCGACGGGCGGCCCTCCATGCATTTCGAGGCCTGGCGGATGCGCGGCGACCAGCCCGTGGCCGTCGATCCGCTGACCGTCCTGCCGCGCTAGACCGTTCGTCGGCTCGCTTGGCGCGGGTCGAAAGGTTCATCACGGCGAACACAACGCGGTCACAGCGGACACGACGGGACCGCGCGGTTGCCGCGGTTGGTGATTCTCCCTGGCATCGAAACGGGACAGGGTCGGCTTTGCCGCCGATCCTTCCTCCGACGAAAACACGAGCCTGAAGGCAGCGATCGGCGATGGTGCCACGGCCTCCAGCCCGTCGTGCCCGCTGTGACCGCGTTGTGCTCGCTGTGATGAACCCCTCTCGCTGGACGCCCATGCGTCATCTGAAGCGCCGATGGCTCCAAGGCAAAGCGACACCGTGAACACAGGTCGCGTTGCATTGTGACGCGGCGCACCCTAGTTTCCGCGACTCATTTTCAAGGGTCGCGTTGAGCGGGCCAAAACGTTTTCGGAGACTATCGTGGCGGAACTTATGGCGGGGCCGTTCGGCACCCTGATCTTCTTCGTCCCCGTGATCATCCTGTTCTACTTCATGCTGATCCGTCCGCAGCAGAAGGCGATGAAGGCCCATCAGGCGCTGATCGCCGGCCTCAAGCGGGGCGATACGGTGGTGCTGTCGAACGGCGTGATCGGCAAGATCACCCGCGTTGAGGCCGAGCAGGCCATGGTCGAGATCGCCCAGGGCGTGAACGTGGCTGTGGTCAAGCAGATGATCACCCAGGTGCGTGACCGTACCGGGGTGGCCGCCAACGACACCAAGACCATCGCCAAGTCCTGACGCCGTCCTGAAAGGTCCGGGAACGCTCCCATGGTTCAGATGTCACGCTGGAAGGTCATCCTTCTTGCCCTGTCGCTCGTGTTCGGGCTGCTGTTCTCCTACGCCAATGCCCTTTCTCCGGCTCAGCGCGAGGCTCTGCCGGGATGGCTGCCCAAGCCGACCCTGAACCTGGGACTGGACCTGCAGGGCGGGTCGTATCTGCTGCTGCAGGTCGATGTTGATGCGATGCGCGAAAAGCGGATCAGCAACCTCAACGAAGATGCCCGCCAGACCCTGTCGGAGGCGCAGATCGCCGTTGCGGGGATTGTACGCGACGGCAACGGGGTGGTCGTCACCCTGAGCAATCCGGCGCAGATGGAGCCTGCCCTGACGGCCATGCGCGGCCTGCTGGGTAACGGCATGGCGGTAGCGGCTGACCGGACGGTGGCCCGTCAGGGCGACACTGCCATCCGCTATGCCTTCACGGACGCAGCCGTCACGGCCATGGCCCCGACCGCCGTCGAGCAGTCGATCGAGGTGGTGCGCCGCCGGATCGACAGCCTCGGTACGCGCGAACCCTCCATCACCCGCCAGGGCGCTGACCGGATCGTGGTCCAGGCCCCGGGTGAGAGCGACCCGACCCAGCTGGAGCGGGTGATCGGCCAGACGGCCCAGCTGACCTTCCAGATGGTGGATGTCGAGAATTCGGTCCAGGAGGCCATGGCCGGTGCTGTGCCGCCTGACGCAGAACTGCTGATGGGCGAGGACGGCGTCACGCCCTATCTGGTCAAGCGCCGGGTCATCGTCTCGGGCGAGAACCTGGTCTCTGCCAGCGTCACCACCGACCAGAGCAACCAGCCGGCCATCGGCTTTCGCTTTGATGGCCAGGGCGCTCGCCGTTTCGGGGAGACCACGGCCAACAACATCGGCCGGCCCTTTGCCATCATCCTCGACGGCAAGGTGATCTCGGCTCCGCGGATCAACAGCGCCATCACTGGCGGCAACGGCATCATCGAGGGCAGTTTCACCATCGCCTCGGCCTCCGAGCTTGTGAACCTGCTCAACGGCGGTTCGCTACCGGCGCCGCTGACCGTTGAGGAGCGCCGAAGCGTGACCGCATCGCTGGGGGCCGACTCGGTCCGGGCCGGTCAGCTGGCGACCGTGATCGCCTTCGCCGGCGTGCTGGTCTTCATGGTCCTGTCCTACGGCGGTCTGTTCGGAGGCATCTCGGTCGTCGCCCTGCTGCTGAACGGCCTGCTGATCATCGGGGCCATGTCCATGACGGGGGCCACCCTGACCCTGCCAGGCATCGCCGGCCTGATCCTGACCCTGGCCATGGCCGTTGATGCCAATGTGCTGATCTATGAACGGATGCGCGATGAGGCCAATGCGGGGCGTTCCCCCATTGCGGCCATGGATGCAGGCTTCAACCGCGCCATGGTGACCATCATCGACGCCAACCTGACGACCATTCTGGCGGCCCTGATCATGTTCTGGTTCGGGGCAGGACCGGTGCGTGGCTTCGCCTGGACCCTGTCCATCGGCGTGGTCACCTCGGTCTTTACCGCGGTGCTGGTCACCCAGGTCCTGCTTGTCGTCTGGCTCCGTGTCCGGCGGCCCAAATCCCTGCCGATCGCGTCCTGAGGTCGCCCATGTCGAAATTCTGGCCCCTCATCAAACTGCTGCCGATCAGGACGAATTTCCAGTTCGTCAAATACGCGCGGCTGTTCGGAAGTCTGTCGATCCTGCTCGTGATCGGCTCGATCTTCTTCACTGTTTATCCGGCCGACAACAAATGCGGCGGCCTGACCTGCGGCGTCGACTTCCTCGGGGGAAACCTCATTGAGATGTCGACGCGGCCGGAGCCGGTGGACCTTGCAGAGATCCGCGCCAGCCTGGAGGGGTTGGGCGTGCCCGATGCCCAGGTGCAGAGCTATTCCGTGCCGGGAACGGACCCCACGGGGCGGTTCCACGCCATGGCCAAGTTCGGAAACATCGAGGGCATGACCGCCACCGAAACGATCAACCAGGCCAAGGCCACGCTGAAGGCGGACCTGGGTTCGGAGATCCAGTTCACCCGGACTGAGGCGGTCGGCGCGGCGGTTTCGGGTGAGCTCCTGACCAATGGGGTCATGGCCCTTGTCGTCGCCATCATCCTGATGATGATCTACATCTGGTTCCGCTTCGAATGGCAGTTCGGCCTCGGGGCGGTGATCGGGCTGTTCCACGATGTGATCCTGACGTTCGGCCTGTTCGCCGTGACGGGGATGGAATTCAGCCTGACGGCCGTGGCCTCGGTCCTGACCGTGATCGGCTATTCGATGAATGATACCGTCGTCGTCTATGACCGGATCCGTGAGAACCTGCGGAAATACAAGAAGATGCCGCTGGGTGAGCTGATCGATCTGTCGATCAACGAGACCCTGTCCCGGACCATCATGACCGGGGTTACCGCCCTGTTCGCCCTCGGGGTGCTGGCGGTGCTGGGTGGCGGGCCGCTTCAGCCCTTCGCCATCGCCCTGATCTTCGGCATCGTGGTCGGCACCTATTCCTCGGTCTATGTCGCCGCGCCGGTCCTGCTGCTGTGGGGCGTCAAGCGCGGGGGCAAGGACGAAGAGGCCAAGCCGATCAAACTGGGGATGGCGAGCCGGCCGTAGGGAGTGAGTGGTTAGTGGCTAGTGGCTAGTGGCTGGCCGGTACCTGTGCGGTGGCGCGGTCCGGGTCGCCTTTGCGTTGCCGATGTCGGGCAATCCGTGGCTTCTAACCACTAGCCACTAGCCACTAGCCACTAACCACTCCGGGCCAGCCGGGACGTTGGCCGACTTCGCGCCCGCGTCTATGGTGCCGGTTCAACGAATCGCCCGGGGAGGGGCGGACCATGGGCAAGCTGCTGTCGAACTTTCGCACCACCATCCTGCTGAGCCTCGCTCTGGCCCTGGGCATGATCCTGGCCTTCGGTCAGGTGTCGGGCGGTTTCGGAGACATCTTCTGGCAGGCGGCCCTGCGCTGGGTGCATGTCGTGGCCGGCATCCTCTGGATCGGCCTTCTGTACTATTTCAACTTCGTCCAGATCCGGGTCATGCCCAACATCCCGGCCGAGCTGAAGCCGGCGATCAGCAAGCATATCGCGCCGGAAGCCCTGTTCTGGTTCCGCTGGTCGGCGCTGGTCACCGTGGTGGCCGGCCTGGGTGTCATGCTGGCCCGGGGGCACGCCTATGCCGCCGAGGTGATGTCCTTCGGCTTTGCCGGCGGTCTGACCGAGGACCAGAAGGGCTTTACGCTGCTCGGCGTCGGAATCTGGCTGGCCATCATCATGTTCCTGAACGTCTGGGGCATCATCTGGCCGAACCAGAAGCGCGCCCTGGGGATCGTGGTCGTGGACGATGACGCCAAGGCCAAGGCCGCCCGGATCGCCATGCTGGGCAGCCGTACCAATCTGCTGCTGTCGCTGCCCATGCTGACCTCAATGGCGATGTACCAGACGCTGTTTGGCTGATCCGGCGACAACCCTCGACGAACAGGTTCGCGCCGCCGATATCGACCGGTGGCTGTCCAGCCGGTTCGTGGCCGACCTGCGGCTGCGCGCGGACCTGATCGCCCTCTATGCCTTCGAGGCCGAGCTGATGGCGATCCCTGCGCGGGTGACCCAGCCATTGCTGGCCGAGATGCGCTACGTCTGGTGGCGAGAGCAACTGGACGGCGTCTTCGCCGGGATCGCGCGCAAGGGCCATCCGGTCTTGGAGGCGCTCACCGAGGTCGTGGCACGCCACACTCTGGACCGAGCGTCCTTCGACGCCTTGATCGAGGCCCATATCGGCCGGGTGCATGGCGAGCCGCACGATCTGGACGCCTTCTATGTCGGACCGATGCAGACCGCCGTGCGGGTGCTGGCGGGGCCGGGGCATGAGGCGGCGGTCGTCGAGGCCGGACGGGTGCGGGGGCTGTCGCAGACGGGGCAAGCGGCCGAGGCCAAGGCGCTGAGGCCCTTGGCCAACCGGGCGCTGGCCAGGCTGCCGGTCGAGGCTTTTCCCGCCGTCGCGGCTGCCACGCTGACGCGGCCGGATGCGCCCGAATTCGTCAAACGGCTGGGACTGGTGGCTGCCTCGCTCCGTGGGCGCCTCTGAGGCGAGCCGGACCGGCGGTCAGTCGCGCGGCCAGGCGGTTACCTCGGCCGGCCAGACCTCACGGTTCGGCGAGCCGTCATAGGCCCAGCCGAGGGTCCGGGCGAGGGTGCGCGCGCCGGCGCGGACCACCGGCACCGGCGGCGTCTTCAATCCGTGCATCGTCCTTGCCCAGTGGGGCAGGAGGTCGACGCCCGCCTGCATGATCACGGCCGAGGCGGCGTCGGTCACCGCTGCGCCGACCGATTGGCCCAGCACCAGCTGCGCCACCTCGCGGGTTCGGGCATCGGCACGAAGCGCCGGGCGCATCGACTGGATCAGGGCCTCGGCCGAGGCGCGGCCTCGGGGGACGGGATTGGCCCCCAGACGCTCGGCGACGACGGCCATTTCGGCGAAATAGCGGTCCTGGTCGGCCAGCGGCATGTCCGGTTCGGCATAGCGGATCCAGCCGTTGAGGAAACTGATCGCCTCGGTGACATGGACCCAGGCGAGCAGGGCGGGGTCGCTGACCCGGTAGGGGGTTCCGTCCGGCAGGACGCCGCCGATCCGGTCGTGGATGCCGCGCACCCGGTCGATGGCGGCGATGCCGTATTCGGCATGGTCATAGGTGGTGACGGCTATGAATTTGGCCGTGCGCCGCAGCCGCCCGTGCATGTCGGAGCGGAAGTCCGAATGGTCCCAGACCCCGGCCAGCACCGCCGGATGCAGCATCTGCAGCAGCAGGCCGGAGACGCCGCCGATCATCATGGTGACGATGTCGCCGTTGACGCGCCAGGCGACGGAGTCGGTCGCGAACAGGGCATCGGCGCGGCGCAGGATGGGCCGTTCGCCCTTCGAAGCATCGTTGAACAGGTCGGTGATCCGGCGGCGGATGGCGACCTTGGCCGGCTCCAGAATCACGTCTCGTCCCGCCACGCCTTCAGCGCCTCGAGCGCGCGGATGCTCATCAGCCGCTTCTTCGCACGGCCGCGTTCCTTGAGGGGAATCTTGACCCCGGCCTCGTCGACCTTGGGCGCTTCGAGCGGCGGGAGGAGGCCGTAGTTGATGTTCATCGGCTGGAATTTGGAGATGCCGCCGGGGCCGTCGAGGTGGCCGCCGGTGATGTGTTCGACCAGGGCACCCATGGCGGTATGGACGGGCGGGGCTTCAAGGGGCCTGCCCAGCCGTTCGGCGGCGGCGAGGCGGCCGGTCAGCAGGCCCATGGCGGCGCTCTCGACATAGCCCTCGACGCCCGTGACCTGACCGGCGAAGCGCAGGCGCGGCATGGCCTTGAGACGGAGCTGGCGGTCGAGCAGCTTCGGCGAGTTCAGGAAGGTGTTGCGGTGCAGGCCGCCGAGGCGGGCGAACTGGGCGTCCTGCAGGCCGGGGATCATGCGGAAGACCTCGGCCTGGGCCCCGTGCTTCAGCTTGGTCTGGAAGCCGACCATGTTGAACAGGGTGCCGAGTGCATTGTCCTGACGCAGCTGGACGATGGCGTAGGACTTGACCATGGGGTCGCGCGGATTGGTCAGGCCGACGGGCTTCATCGGGCCGTGGCGCAGGGTCTCGCGGCCGCGCTCGGCCATGACCTCGATGGGCAGGCAGCCGTCGAAATAGGGGACGTTCTCCCACTCCTTGAACTCGGCCTTGGGGCCGCTCAGCAGGGCGTCGATGAAGGCCTCATACTGGGCCTTGTTCATGGGGCAGTTGACGTAGGCGGCGGCGTCGCCGCCGGGGCCTTCCTTGTCATAGCGCGACTGCCGCCAGGCGGTGTCGAAATCGATGCTGTCGGCGTGGACGATGGGGGCGATGGCGTCGAAGAAGCTGAGCGCATCCTCGCCGGTCAGGTCGAGGATGGCCGCGGCCAGGGCCGGGGAGGTCAGGGGGCCGGTGGCGACGATGACATTGTCCCACCCGTTCGTCTCATTGGCGGCGGGCGGCAGGCCGGCGATCTCCTCACGGACGATGGTGACAAGGGGGTGGGCCTCGAGCTTCGCTGTCACGGCCTGCGAGAAGCCGTCGCGGTCGACGGCCAGGGCCCCGCCGGCGGGAACCTGATGGGCATCACCGCAGGCCATGATGAGGGAGTCCAGCGCCCGCATCTCGGCATGCAGCAGGCCGACGGCGTTATGCTCCCAGTCGTCCGAGCGGAAGGAGTTGGAACAGACCAGCTCCGCCAGCCCGTCCGTGTTGTGGGCGTCGGTCTTTACGCCGGGCACGCCGCGCATCTCGTGCAGGATCACGGGGACGCCGGCATTGGCAATCTGCCAGGTGGCCTCGGAGCCGGCGAGGCCGCCGCCGATAACGTGGATGGGGGAGGGAAGGGTCATGCGGTTTCTTAGCCACGCCCGCGCACTTCGTCAGCAGCCGTCTGTCAGACCGCGACATCGAGGGCTATAAAAGGGCTGATGCTCAGCCGGGGGGCTTGATGAGCTACAAGGATGTGGGAAACCGTCGCCTGAACCTTCAGGCGGCGCTCGGGTCGGCCTTGCGCGCCATGCCGGGCCTCTGGCTGGGAGCCGCCGGCGCGTTGCTGGTCTTTACGGCCGTGTGGCTTGTGCCTGTCTTCAGGCCCCTGACAGGCTGGATGGGGCCGGTGTGGGCGATTGCGGCCGGAGTGACGACACTGGTTGCGGTGGGCGCGCTGGCGCGGTTGTCGGTGACGGAGAATGTCCGGGCCGCCCGGGCGCTGGGTCTGGGCCCCGCCGGCCTCCAGTTCGGCTGGCCGGAGGTCCGGCTGGTTGTGTCGGCCCTGTTCTGCCTGATCTTTCTGGCGATGATCGTGATCGTGCTGGCTCTCGTCGTTGTGGCCATCCTTGGCACGGCCGGGCTGGACGTCGCTGCGATCGAGGCTCGTGACTGGGAGCGTGTCGGTGCGCCATGGAAGCTTGGCCTGCTGGCGGTGCCCGGGGCCGCTGCCCTGCTGATCCTGCTGCTGTTTGGGGTCCGGTTGTCCCTGTTCATCCCGGCCACGCTGGGCCGCAATCAGATGGTGTCGCTGAACAGTATGGGCATTGCCTATGGCAGCTACTGGCCGCTGCTGGCCGGCCTCATCATCACAGCCCTGCCGCTGGCCGGTTTGCTGGCCGGTGTGAGGACGGCCGGCCTTGCCGCACCGCTCAGCCCGGTGATCCTGGTCGTTGGCCTTGTCTGGCTGCAACTGCCCCTGACTCTTGCCCTGCTGGGGACAGCCTATCGCCAGCTGGAGTACTGGACCCCGGCTGAGGCTGCGCAATGAAGCCTGCTCCGCACTGGACGCTCAGCGGCCGAGGCCGCCGCCGATGACGTCGACAGGCGTCAGAGTGCACGTCGTGGGCGGCTTCTAGCGGGGACGGAGCAAAGGGGCTAGATTGGTATCTGGCTTGGGGAGGCTGGGATGGCGCGATTTTCGATTGGAACGGCGATCGGTGAGGGCTTCGGCCTTGTCCGGCGACGGCCGCTTTCGGTGTTTGTCTGGGGGCTGCTGATGGCGGCGCCGTCGGTGGCGAGCATCGCCCTGCTCCTGCCGATGTTGGGCGGGATGATCGCCTCGATGGCTTCAGGCGCGACCGGTCCCGAACAGGTCCATAACGCGATGATGGCCGACATCGCGCAGGTGGAGTCCATCTCGTCGCTCCTGAATCTCGTGCAGCTTTTGGTGACGGTGATCGTCTATACGGCGATCATGCGTGCCGTGGTTCGGCCCCGCGAAACCGCCTTCTTTTCGCTGCGGCTCGGAATGGACGAACTGAGGGTCGCGGTCGTCGGTTTGGCCTTGACTGTGGGCATCTGTCTGGGCGCCCTCGTCCTCGTTCTGCTGGGCGTCGGGATCGGGTTTGCGACCTGGGGTCTGGGCGAGCCCTACAACTGGCTGATCATTGTGGCCCTTTGCTTCGGCTTCGTTCTGGCGATCTGGCTTGGTGCGGCGCGGGTCAGCCTGATAGCACCGGCCAGTGTCCTGCACCGGACCTTCGCCTTCGAGCAGGGCTGGAAGCTGGGCCGCGGCCGGACGGGTGCGCTGTTCGGCATGATGCTGCTGATCATCCTGATCATGCTGGTGGCACAGGCCTTGGTGGTCGGCGTCGGCTCGGCCGTCTTCATGGTTGCGGCCGGCGGTATGGACTGGTCGCGCATCCTGGCGGCGATCGAGGAAAACCCGATCGCGGCGCTGACGGCCCTGTTCAATGCCAACTGGCCATGGATCACGCTTGCCGGCCTGGTCGCCTCGGCGCTCCACGGGGTTATTCTGACCTTGAGCATCGCGCCCTTCGCCTCAGCCTGTCGGCAGTTGTCCGCCGAGGTAGCGCCGGCGGCGGAAGACGGTCACTGAAGCGTTCCGTGCGCACAGCCCACGGGATAAACCAGGGTAGCCCGACAGTCGGGCGGGAGGATTCGATGGCGTTTTCAGCGACAGATGCTGTGTTCGAGGGCTTCAGGGTGGTGCGGCGGCAGCCGCTGACCCTGGTGTTCTGGTCCCTGTTCTACGCGGCGATCATGGTCGCAGCCTTCGCCATGGTCGGCCCGACCCTGATCGGGTTCGTCACGGCGACCGAACAGCTTGAGCAGTCCGGCGCGACCCCGACGATGGAGGATTTCGCGCCCCTGTTCCAGATGATGGGTCTGCTGTTCGCGGTTCTGATGCCGGTCAGTCTGATTGCCAGCGCCATGATCTATGCCGCCGTAGCGCGCGCGGTCCTGCGGCCGGGCGAGAGCGCCTTCGGCTATCTGCGCCTCGGCATGGACGAGGTCCGCGTACTGGTGGTGTCCGTGGTTCTGTTCCTGGTCTTCATGGCCCTGATATTCGTCTCAAGCGGGCTGATCGGCGTGGTGATCGGGATGACGGTTGCTGCTGAGGCCCCGGCGCTCTGGCTGCTGGTGGTGCTGCTGGTCCTCGGGGCCATTGCCCTGTTCGCCTGGCTTTCCGTGCGCCTGAGCCTTGCGATCCCGATCACCATGGCCGAACGGCGGATCGCGATCTTCGACTCCATCGGCTTCACCAAGGGACGCTTCTGGCCGCTGCTGGGGATGGCGCTGCTGGCCTGGTTCCTGAGCATGGTTGTCGGCCTGCTGGGCTCGCTGGTCGCCATGCCGTTGCAACTGGCAACCGGCGGCGGGATGACGGCGCTGGAGGGTCTGGAAGACGAAAGCCTTCAGGTCATCCTCCAGGCGGCCTGGCCGGCGATTGCCGCCTGGATCGTCATCAATGCGGTGATGTCGGCCCTGCAGGTCGCGGTCGTCTATGCGCCGTTCTCGGCGGCCTATCGCGACATCAAGGGCGCTGCGTCGGAATAGCGGGCCGGCGACGGGCGTCCAGGATAGTTCGACAGGGGCCCGGATCAGGCCCGCTGCTTCGTCTTGATCAGCCTTCCTGCCGCCGGGGCTGCGGGGCTGTCCGAAAGGGCCGCCACACGCGCCTTGCGGCGGGTTTCGTGGCGGTCGAGGATGTCCTTGAGGTATTTGCCGGTCCAGCTGCGCGGATTGGCGGCGACCTGTTCGGGGGTGCCGACCGCAACGATCTCGCCGCCGCCGTCGCCGCCCTCGGGGCCGAAGTCGAGCAGCCAGTCGGCGACCTTGATGACGTCGAGATTGTGCTCGATCACCACAATGGTGTTGCCGTTGTCGACCAGTTCCTGAAGCACCTCGAGCAGCTTGCGCGTGTCCTCGAAATGCAAGCCGGTCGTGGGTTCGTCGAGGATGTAGAGGGTCTTGCCCGTGGCGCGCTTGGACAGTTCCTTGGACAGTTTCACGCGCTGGGCCTCACCGCCCGAGAGGGTGGTCGCGGACTGGCCGACCTGGACATAGCCGAGGCCGACGCGGTTCAGGGTCAGCATCTTTTCGCGTATCGAGGGCACGGCCTTGAAGAAGGCGGCGGCCTCCTCGACCGTCATGTCGAGGACGTCGCTGATCGACTTGCCCTTGAAAACGATCTCGAGGGTCTCGCGGTTGTAGCGTTTGCCATTGCAGACGTCGCAGGTGACATAGACGTCGGGCAGGAAATGCATCTCGATCTTGATCAGGCCATCGCCCTGGCAGGCCTCGCAGCGGCCGCCTTTCACATTGAACGAGAAGCGGCCTGGGCCGTAGCCGCGGGCCTTTGACTCGGGCAGGCCGGCGTACCAGTCGCGGATCGGGCCGAAGGCACCGGTGTAGGTGGCCGGGTTGGAGCGCGGGGTGCGGCCGATGGGCGACTGGTCGATGTCGATGACCTTGTCGAACATCTCCAGCCCCTCGATCCGGTCGAAGGGGGCGGGGGCGTCCGAGGCGTTGTGCAGCCGGCGGGCCGCGGCCTTGTAGAGGGTCTCGATGGTGAAGGTCGACTTGCCGCCGCCGGACACGCCGGTGATGCAGGTGAAGACGCCGCCGGGAATTTCGCCGGTGACGTTCTTCAGATTGTTGCCGGTAGCTCCGCTGATGCGCAGCATCTTCTTGCGGTCGATGGGGCGGCGGCCGTCGGCGGGCAGTTCGATCTCGCGCTCGCCGGTCAGGTATTTTGCGGTCAGGGAGTTGGCGTTGGCCATGACCTCGGCCGGGGTGCCCTGGGCGCAGACCTCGCCGCCATGGACGCCGGCGGCCGGGCCCATGTCGATGACGTAGTCGGCGGTGAGGATGGCTTCTTCATCGTGCTCGACCACGAGGACGGAGTTACCGAGGTCACGCAGGCCGCGCAGGCTTTCCAGCAGGCGGGAGTTGTCGCGCTGGTGCAGGCCGATGGAGGGCTCGTCGAGGACATAGAGGACGCCGGTCAGGCCCGAGCCGATCTGGGAGGCCAGGCGGATGCGCTGGCTCTCGCCGCCGGACAGGGTGGCCGAGGCGCGCGACAGGCTGAGGTAGTCGAGGCCGACATTGTTGAGGAAGCGCAGGCGGTCGGTGATTTCCTTCAGGATGCGGCGGCCGATCTCCATCTGTTTGTCGGTCAGTTTGCCGTCGAGGGCGGTGAACCATTCGTGGGCGTGTTTGATGGACAGCCTTGAGACCTCGGCGATGTCCGTGGCCGCCACCTTGACCGCGAGGGCCTCGGGCTTGAGGCGTTTGCCGTGGCAGACCTCGCAGGGGGTCTCGGACTGGAAGCGGCCCAGTTCCTCGCGGACCCAGGCGGAGTCGGTCTCGCGCCAGCGGCGCTCGAGATTCGGCAGGACGCCCTCGAAGGCCTTGGAGACCTCATATTTGCGGGCGTTGTCGTCATAGGTGAATTTGATCTTCTCGGAGCCCGTACCGTGCAGGATGACGGTCCGGGCCTTCTCAGGCAGGTCGCGCCAGGCCAGGTCCATCGAGAAGCCGAAGTGGCGGCTGAGCGACTGCAGGGTCTGGGTGTAGAGCGGGGACGGACCGCGCGACCAGGGGGCGACGGCGCCCTTGTGCAGGGTCTTGTCGCGGTCGGGGATGACCAGGTCGGCGTCGAAGGCCAGTTTGACGCCGAGGCCGTCGCAGGCCGGGCAGGCGCCGAAAGGGTTGTTGAACGAGAACAGCCGCGGCTCGATCTCGCTGATCGTAAAGCCGGACACCGGGCAGGCGAATTTCTCGGAGAAGGTCAGGCGGCGCGGCTCCTTCTCGCCGTCCGCGACACTGGCCCATTCGGCCACGGCGATACCGTCGGCCAGACCGAGGGCGGTCTGCAGGCTGTCGGCATAGCGGCTTTCCAGCCCGGCCTTGGTGACGATCCGGTCCACGACGATGTCGATGTCGTGCTTGAGCTTCTTGTCGAGGATCGGAGCGTCCTCGATGGCGTAGAATTCGCCGTCGATCTTGACGCGCTGGAAGCCCACGCGCTGCCATTCGGCCATTTCCTTGCGGTATTCGCCCTTGCGGCCGCGGACGACGGGGGCGAGCAACAGCAGGCGCTCGCCCTCGGGCAGGGCGCTCAGCTTGTCGACCATCATGGAGATGGTCTGGCTCTCGATCGGCAGGCCGGTGGCCGGTGAGTAGGGGACGCCGACGCGCGCCCAGAGCAGGCGCATATAGTCGTGGATCTCGGTCACCGTGCCGACGGTCGAGCGCGGGTTCTTCGAGGTCGTCTTCTGCTCGATCGAGATGGCGGGCGACAGGCCCTCGATCAGGTCAACGTCGGGTTTGCCCATCAGTTCGAGGAACTGGCGGGCGTAGGCACTCAGGCTCTCGACGTAACGACGCTGGCCCTCGGCATAGATGGTATCGAAGGCAAGCGAGCTTTTGCCGGAGCCAGACAGGCCGGTCATGACCACCAGCTTCTCGCGCGGGATGTCGAGGTCGACGCCCTTGAGATTGTGCTCCCGGGCTCCGCGAACGCGGATGAAATTATGCTTTTCGGTCATGGGGCCTGAAGGATGGGAGTCAGGGAGGGCGACGGGGCCGGGCAGGGCCCGACGCGAGCCCGCTATATGGGCATCAATTCGCGGGTTTCAGCAAGAACATTGCGGGAACAAGAGGTCTGTCCAGCACGGTTAAATGCCTGGCGTACGGCCGGGAGGTGGCACGGGCAGTGCTGAAAGGGCTTGCGCGCCCGGCGCTTCACCCGCATTCTTCCGATCTGACTGGGTTCACCGGAGTTCGACGATCATGATCAGCGCCCTGGAAATCGGTTTCGCCCTTTTCGCGCCGCTGCTCGTGCTCGCCTTTGTGATGTCCCGGCCTCGCCCGGTGCCCGTGCGTATCCGCGCCCGGACCCGTCGCGGTTCGCGCGACTAAGGGGCCAGCGCGGTAGCCTGATCAGAGCCCGACTTCGGCAGGTGAGTGCCAGGTTCACGCGTGGCTTCGCCCATCCGGACCCGCGGCTCGCCGCAGGGGGGGTGATACAGGGTCAGGCAAGGCCAGAAGTTAAGGGACGCCGGTCCCTTGTCAGCCCCAGCCCTCGACAGAACCGACGCGACGCGCGGTGGCCGAACTCGGGCCAGCGGTAGTGGGTTCCGTAGCCGGGCGGCCGAAGAGCCAGCCCTGTCCGTAGCCGACGCCGAGGGCCCGGATCGCCGCCTTCTGTTCTTCCGTCTCGATCATCTCGGCGATCGTCGTCATCTTCAGGTCCGAGCAGAGTTCGACCAGATGGGAGACGAGATCGCGAGCCCGCTGGTCGCTGACGATTTCGCGCACGAACCGGCCGTCGATCTTGACGGTGTCGGCGGGCAGCCGGTGAAGATAGTCAAGCGACGCGGCACCGACGCCGAAATCATCGAGACAGACCCGGATGCCGGCCCGGCGCACGCCGGAGAGACGCCGCGCCGCAGCCTCGATATCGGCGACCGCCGCCGTTTCGGTTACCTCAATGAGAATCCGTTTCCGGATGTCCGGCGTGGAGGCTGTGAGCCGGAGCAAGCCGTCGACATAGCCGTCCGAACCCAGCGAAGCGCCCGAGACATTGACCGCGATCTTCGTCAGGCCGAACCCCGGGCGTCGCAGCTGCTGCAAGGTTTTTTCGACAACCGCGAGGTCAAAGCCCTCGATCAGGCCCAGTTCTTCGGCGAGGCGGATGGAATCGGCCGGTCCGCGGGACCCGAACCGGGCGAGGGCTTCGAAATGGTGGGTCACGCCGGTCGCGAGATCGACGATCGGCTGGTATTCGAGGGCAAATTCCCGAGCCTGAACCATGGCGCGGAAGCGGTCAGCCTGATCCAGGGTCCGCTTCAGGCTCTCCGACAGGGCGGCTCCGGCACCGTCGATTCCGCCCTCCCTGATGCAGGCCTCGAGGGCGAAGCGGAGCGCCCGCACGGTCGAGTCCGCCGAGACGACCCCGGAGAGTGCGGCCTCTGTGGTCCGGACGATGAGTTCGAGCCCCTCGGCGGCGGCGGCATCCCGGACCTCGGTCGCGAGGTCCGACTTGTCCTCCGATGCACGCACCAGGGCGAACCGTTCGGGTGTCAGCCGGGCTGCGGAAGAGCCGTCGATGGATGAGGCCTGGAGGACAGCCGCGACCCGTGCCGCAGCGCGCTGTTGTGCCTCACCTTCCACGGCCAGTCCCGGGACATCGACGAAGGCGACCGCAAGGGCTGCGTTCGCTTCGAGGAGCGAGCCGCGAACACGCGTCAGCAGACCGTCCGCGCTGAGCAGCTGAGGCGCTTCCGGGAGATCAAGGGTGAAGGGCGCTCCGTCATAGGTGATGGAGCAGGAAATGGCCGGCGCGAGGTCGGGGAGCTGGAAAAAGCGCAGGCGGGCCTTGCGAACGCGGTCCGCACCACAGGCCATCAGGGCGTCGATCGGGGCGGTCCTGACATTCGGCCGGATTGACCTGAGCGCATCGGCGAGCTGTTTCTGACCCGCCTTGCCGACAAGATCGGTCAGCCGGGTTCCGGTCCAGCTCTCAACCAGGGGACCCTGCGGACTCGGCCCGGCACCAAGCGCCAGGCTGACGCGCCCGTCAGCATCGAGCTCGACCAGTGTATCTGCAGCGGCGAAAGCCATGCCGAGAAGACGGGACTTGGTGTTCATACCCCCGGGTTACCGCACGGATGTGAAGACACGTTCGACGAACAGGATTAACGGCGCGGTTAAGCCTGTCGGTTGAAGGCTACTGCGCGCCCGTCGCTGGCGTTGGCCCGGCCTGATGCACCGTAGGCTGAGGGGCTGCCACGCTGGCCGGCGACTTCGGCTGCGATGGTGCGCACGAGGCCCTCCGAGACGATCCGGGCGGCCTCGACGGCACGGGCGTGACGGTTCAGGACGGCCTCGAACGCCGTGGTCGCCTGGATCAGCCGGGCCCTGTCTTCGGCGGAGGCGGCCGCGATCGAGGTGGGGTCTGCCTTCAGCTGGGCTGACTCCCGCCGGTAGGTGTTGGCCAGGTCCTGGGTACCGACGAGGGCAGCGGCGGCATCCTGCGGACGATTGGATTCAAAGACACCCGATTCCTCGGTCAGCCGCGCGGTCAGCCGGTTTGTCAGGTCGATCAGCTGGCGGACACGGACGGTGGCATTCAGTGTGGCGGCGTCGGTCATTGGCCCTGCTCCTGCATCTTCAGCATCTGGGCGACGACCTGGTCGGCCAGGCCTATGCCGCCGCCACGGACGGCCTGTTTGGCCATGGCATCGACGAGGAACCCACGCCACGTGCCCTCGGCTTCACCGCCGCCGAAGGGGGCCTCGGTCGAAAGACCCTCGAACATTGGTTTGAGCATCTGTGAGAGGAAGGAGGCTTCAAACGCCTCGGCCGTTTCGCGCATACGGGCCGTGACGACGGCCGGCGCTGCAGCCGGGGGCAGGGTGGCGGGGGAAACGACCGGGCCGCTCATCACATCACCTCGATTTCGGCCTGGAGAGCACCCGCGGCCTTGATGGCCTGAAGAATGCTGATCATGTCCCGCGGGCTTACGCCGAGGGCATTGAGGCCGTTGACCAGGGTCGAAAGCGAGGATCCACCGCGGACAATCCTCATCTCCCGGCCCAGTTCTTCCTCGATCACGATATCGGTCTGGGGGACGACGACGGTTTCGCCGCCGCGACTGAGGGGTTCGGGCTGGCTGACCGCAGAACTCTCCTGCACCGAGATGGTCAGATTGCCCTGGGCGATGGCGACCGTGGAGACGCGGACAGACTCGCCCATGACGATGACACCGTTGACCTCGTCGATGATGACCCGGGCCGGGGTGTCGACCATGACCTCGAGGTTCTCAACCCGGCTGATGAAGCCTGCCATCCCCATCTGGCCGGGCGCGCGCAGGGCAACGACGGTGCCGTTCTCCGCCAGGGCGGTGTTCGGATAGACCTGGTTGATCGCGGCGGCCATGCGTTGGGCCGTGGTGAAATCGGGATTGCGCAGGGTCAGCCGGACTTCATTCATATTGGCGAGGTGAAAGCCGGTCTCGCGCTCGACCGTAGCCCCCGAAGCGATGCGGCCGGCCGTGGGGACGCCCCGGGTGACGGACGAGCCCGAGGAACCGCCGCCCGAAACGGCTCCGGTCTGGATCGACCCCTGTGCGACGGCATAGACTTGGCCATCGGCACCCTGAAGGCTGGTCACAAGGAGGGTTCCCCCCAGCAGGCTCTTGGCGTCGCACATCGAGGCCACGCTGACGTCGATCCGGGCACCCGGCGTGGCGAAAGGCGGAAGCTCGGCCGTCACCATGATGGCGGCCAGGTTCTTGGCATTGGCATTGGCCCCGCGAATGTTCACGCCCAGCCGCTCGGTCATGCCTTCCAGCGACTGGCGGGTGAAGGGACAGTTGCGCAGGGAGTCGCCGGTACCGTTCAGGCCGACCACAAGGCCGTAGCCGACCAGCTGGTTGGAGCGCACGCCCTCAACCGCGGCGATATCCTTGATCCGCGACTGGGCCAGGGCTGGAGACGCGAGTCCAGCCAGGGCGGCGGCGGTCAGGAAGGTGGCGAGCAGTTTCTGCATGGTCGGGGCGTCCGGAAACGGTTGCGCCGTGTCTCATGCCAATCTCGTGCCGCGAAGAAACTGTTGTAAAAACAGGAGTCGGCTGGGTGCCGTCCGGACTGGAGACGGCAGAAACTGCCGGGCCGTTAACCAAACGGTGACAAGCGGGCGACAAAGCTGGGTCATGAGCTGGAATCGCTTGCCATGAAGGTTACAGGCCCGTCCGGACCGTCGTCGTCACCGGGGCCCCGTGCCGCGCGCCCGGGCGGCAGCTTTGCCGTGCCCGCCGGCGGAACGACGTCCAGCGCCAGCGCGACGGTTTCCGCCCCCGCACCGTCCGCCGTCACCGATGCCGCAGCCCTGATGGCGCTGCAGGGGGTCGAGGACGTGACGGAACGCCGGCGTCGCGCGATCCGGCGTGGTGGTGGTCTGCTGGATCGGCTGGATGAGCTGAAACTGGCCTTGCTGACGGGTGAGGCGGGCGAGGGTGCCCTGGATCGGCTGACGCGGACGCTGCGTGAAGAGCGCCCGGTGGACGCTGACGCTGAGCTGAACAGCCTGCTGGATCAGATTGATCTGCGGGCCGCCGTGGAACTGGCCAAGGCCGAGTTACGCCGCAGTGCAACATAAGCACCCGAAATTCCTTGTGAAACCACGGTCCGGGCCCGCCGGGTGATGAAGAAATGTCACGCTCGGGCGCTGACTGCAGGCTTCACAGGTCCCGCCCGCGCGAGCGTTGTTGCCGCGACTCTCTGACCTCCCTATAGGCAGGGCTGCGCCACAGGGGGGCGCTGCTAAAGACCGTGAGTGCGAACTATGACCGCATTGGCGTCTGCGATTGTCGAGCCGGCCGGGTACAGGCCGTCCGACGACGAGCCGTTCATGAGCGAGCGGCAGCTGGCCTATTTCAAGGGCAAGCTGATGGACTGGAAGGATGACATCCTTCGCGAGTCCAAGGGGACTGTCGTCAATCTGAAGGCGGAGACGGAAAATCATCCGGATCTGGTCGACCGGGCCTCTTCGGAGTCCGATCGCGCCCTGGAATTGCGCACCCGCGACCGCCAGCGCAAATTGATCTCCAAGATCGATGAAGCGCTGCGCCGGATCGAGGACGGCTCCTATGGCTATTGCGAGGAGACCGGCGAGCCGATCAGCCTCGGACGGCTGGACGCCCGCCCGACGGCGACGCTGTCCGTGGAGGCCCAGGAGCGGCACGAGCGCCGTGAGCGCGTGCACCGGGACGACTGATCGGGTCACGACGCCTTGACTTGAGGGATGCGGAGCGCGACCTGTGCGCCCCGCGCTTCCAAGGTTTTTCGCATGTCCGTCAAGGTCCGTTTCGCCCCGTCGCCGACGGGTAAGCTGCACGTCGGCAATGTCCGCACCGCTCTCGTGAACTGGATGTTCGCGAAGGGGCAGGGCGGCAAGTTCGTGCTGCGCATCGACGACACTGATCTGGCGCGCTCCACGCCGGAGTTCGAACAGGGGATCGAGGACGATCTGACCTGGCTGGGGCTGGTGTGGGACGAGCGCTACAACCAGTCGAAGCGGTTCGACCGCTATGAAGAGGCGGCGGCGCGGCTGAAAGCGGCCGGTCGGCTCTACCCCTGTTACGACACGTCCGAGGAGCTGGATCGCCGCCGCAAGGTGCAGCTGTCGCGCGGCCTGCCACCCGTCTATGACCGCGCGGCGCTGGAACTGACCGACGCCGAGAAGGCGGCGTTTGAAGCCGAGGGCCGTCGTCCGCACTGGCGCTTCAAGCTGGAGGGCAGGCGGGTCGCCTGGGAGGATCTGGCGCGCGGCCATGCCGAGGTGGACACGACCTCCATGTCGGACCCGGTGCTGATCCGCGAGGACGGCCTGTTTCTCTACACCCTGCCGTCGGTCGTCGATGACATCGACATGGCCATCACCCACGTGATCCGCGGTGAGGACCACGTCACCAATACCGGGGCGCAGATCGAGATCTTCGAGGCCCTGGGCGCGACTGTACCCGGCTTCGCCCATATGCCGCTGCTGGTGGGTGCCGACGGCCAGGCCCTGTCCAAGCGGCTGGGCTCGCTGTCGATCGCCGAGATGCGCGAGCAAGGCTATGAGCCGATCGCCATCACCAGCCATCTGGGCCGGATCGGCACATCGGATCCGCTGGAAGTCGGGGCGTCGGTAGAGGCTCTCGGCAGCAGCTTCGCCTTCTCGAAAATGGGGCGTTCGCCGGCGCGTTATGACACGGCCGATCTGGACCGGCTGAACGCCCAGTCGCTTCACGTGATGGATTACATCGTGGCGCGTCCGCGGCTGGCCGAACTGGACGCCGATCTGGGCGAGGCCTTCTGGAACGGGGTGCGAGGAAACCTTCAGAAGTTTGCAGATGTCGTTGAAATGGCGGCCATCGTTCGCGGACCTGTCACGCCGGTGATCGAGGATGCGGCCTTTGCGGCGGCGGCTCTCGCCGCCCTGCCGGAGACCATCGACGAGACGCTGTGGCCGGTGTGGACGAACGCGGTCAAGGAAGCCACGGGTGCCAAGGGCAAGGCCCTGTTCATGCCGCTGCGGATGATAATCACGGGCCAGTCGCATGGCCCGGACATGGCGACCCTGGCACCGATGATCGGTCGTGAGCGGATCGTGCAGCGGCTGAAGGGCGAGACGGCCTGAGGCGGCTCCGTCCTGTTTTCGGAAACAAAAAAGGCCGCCCCTCGCAGGGCGGCCTTTGTCGTTCAGGGCCTGAAGGCGATCAGGCGTTGCAGGCTGCGATCTGTTCGGCCGACAGGGCGACGCCCTTGTAGCTGAACGACGAGACGGCCCCGAAGCGGGCCACGACGCGGCGGCAGGCGCGGGTCGCGGGCTGGTTGGCACCGCCGGTGGCGGTGCAGGTCGCGCCGGTGCAGCTCCAGGAGGCACCGTCGATGATGGTGCGGGCGGCCGGGGCGCGAGCGGCGTCGACGAGGACGGCGCTGGTGGTGGCAGGCGTCTGGGCGAAGGCCGGTGCGGCGGCGAGCAGCGCTGCGGCGAGGAGCAGAACACGCATGGGGAGGGTCTCCGGTGGCGCAGGACGACCATCCGTCCTGCTGACTTACCGGTGATTACTTATCGTCGATCATGTTGCAAGTGCGGCATGTCGTCAGCGGTCTGCATGGCAGCGATCGCGGCCTCGACCGTGTCGCAAACGACCCAGGCCTCACGGAAGCCGGCGGGGGTCATGCCCTCGGCGATACTGTGCTCCATCACGGCCAGAAGCGGTTCCCAGAAGCCTTTCAGATTCAGAAAGATCACCGGCTTGGAATGCAGGTCCAGCCGCTTCCATGACAGGACCTCGATGACCTCTTCGAGGGTCCCGACACCGCCCGGGGCGACCACAAAGGCGTCAGACTGGTCGTACATGATCGTCTTGCGCTCATGCATTGAGGGCACGATCAGGGTCTCGACGTCGTCGAACAGACGTTCGCGGCTGCGAAGGAATCCCGGCATGACACCCAATACCCGGCCGCCGGCCTCGTGCGCGGCCCGGGCCGAGGCCCCCATCAGGCCGACGCCGCCACCCCCATAGACCAGCCGCCAGCCGGCCCGGGCGGTCTGTTCGCCAAACGCGCGGGCCGCGGCTGTGTAAGCCGGGTCGGACAGGTCCGATGAACCGCAGAACAGGCAGACGGACTTTCCGTCGAAGGGCTGGATGACGACAGGCGAAGACATGAGGCCTCGGGAACGGATGGGAGACAACGGCCACCTTGGCGCGCTATCTGGGCAGATACTCCTAGCGGTCGGATGCATGCGATGAAACGGCCCATGTTCGGCAAGGTGGTGACAGCGGTCCTGCTAAGCGCTGCAAGCGCAGCCTGTTCGCCGCCCACGGCTCTTGAGGCAGAGTCGGCGCGCGAGCCGACCTCAACGGCAGGGTGGACCCGGCCGCCGATGATCCGTTCGGTGCAGCGGGTGCCGGGCGGTCTGGTTTTCACCGGACAGGCCGAGCCGGGCACCCGGGTGGTGCTGCGCAGTGATACGGGGCCGGCCCATGCCGCTGCCGCAAACGATCAGGGCCGGTTCGAGATTCGAATCACCGCACCGACCGGGAACCTGCTGCTGCGGCCTGAAACCCAGGTCGGACAGGACGCCGCCCCGGCTCCCGAGCGGCTCCTGATCGTTGCGGGCGGGCAGGGGCCCGTCGCGATCCTGCGCACCGGCGGACCGACACGGCGACTGGACCGGGCCCCGGCGCTGGGTGCGGTGGACAGTGATGGCAGGATGCGGCTGGCTTCGGGGCGAAGTGCGCCGGGCGGTGCGCCTGTCGAACTGGAGGCCGGGGGGCAGTCCGGACGCGTCACACCGGATGCGGCGGGTCGCTGGAGTCTGGTGCTGGCCGCTTCTGCCGGACCGGACGAGATCCGCGTCGGCGGTCGATCCTTCTCCTGGCCGGGGGACGGATCCCCTGGAACCGGTGCCGGCACTCGGGTCGAGCGCGCCGGCGCAGGCTGGCGGGTGTCATGGAGTGGACCGGGGGCGGGCCGGCAGATGACCTGGCTACCGGACGCCGAGTAGCCAATTAACGCCCGGTTAATCAAATCAGGAGAACGGAAGACTGTCTTCCGTTTCGAGGACACCCACCATCACCGAACTTCTTGAGCCCGGCGCTTGCGTCGGGCTTCTTTTTGTCCGGGATCGGGGTGGGAAAGAGTGGCTCCGCGGGTAGGATTCGAACCTACGACCAGCCGATTAACAGTCGGCTGCTCTACCACTGAGCTACCGCGGATCACTTCCCCTCGGGGAGGCGGGCGCTATAGCAGCGGGAGTCAGACTGACGCAACGGGAAATATCCGATCTTGGCCCTGATCCGCATCGACCAGCCCGACGATCCGCGTATCGCCGGCTTCCGCGACATCCGCGAAAGGGATCTGACGGGCAGGCTCGGCATGTTCCTGGCGGAGGGCGAGGTCGTGCTCAATGTGCTCATGTCGGACCGTTCGCTGTGCCGCCCCGTCGCCTTCCTGCTGGACGCCAAACGGGTCGATGGGCTGGCAGGACTGCTGGCGCGGGTGACGGAGGGCACGCCGGTCTTTGTCGCGAGCCAGGCGGTTCTCGACAGGATCGCCGGGTTTCATCTCCATCGGGGTATTCTGGCGCTGGGCGAGAAGCCGCCGGTCCGGACCCTGGAGGCCTGTCTGCAAGGGACGGGACCCGACACCGTCGTCGTTGCGGCCTGCGGCATCGGCAACCACGACAACATGGGCGGGGTGCTACGCAACGCGGCGGCGTTCGGGGCCGAAGCGGTTCTGCTGGACGCCCATTGCTGCGATCCCTTCTACCGCAAGGCCATACGGGTATCGGTCGGGGCGGCGCTGCGGATGCCGATGGCGACCGGACTCGACCCGCTCGCGATGGTCGCGCAGCTTGAGGCGGCGGGATTCAGGGTGCTGGCGCTGACGCCCGGCGCGTCAGACCCTCTGGATGCGATACCACGAGGCGGAAAGGTCGCCATCGTGCTGGGTCCCGAGGGACCGGGCCTGTCGGCGGCCGTGCTCGACCGGTGCCAGCCGGTCGGGATTCCGATGTCAGGGGGCTTCGATTCGCTCAACGTATCGGTCGCCTGTGGAATTGCCCTGCATCATTTCACCAGACGGGCGTGAATCGATCACGGAATTGCGATTAACGCTTTGTACACCTTGATGAACCGGAAAACCTGTGTCGCTGTATGGGTGTCCGGGGGGAGTTCAATCATGTTCGGTGGCGTTTTCGTCTTCATTCTCCGCAATGCACGCGTCGCGCTGGCGGTCGCTATCGTCGCTGCGGGCGTCAGCGCAGCCAGTATCATCGGCTGGATTACCGCACCGGTCGCCTGACCGGGGGCGACCTTATCTCTCAGTCGGTTGTTCCGATCTTGCCGACGGCCGTCGCAGCCGGTGCTCGCGCCCGCCAGAGTGTGCCGCAGACGAGGGACAGAAGAACCGCATTACCCCAGACGTAGTAGGCTGTGACATAGGCCCACTGCTCGAGCTGGGTGAAGCGGACGAAGGCCAGATGGTTGGCCATCAGCAGGAACTGGAAGGCGGTCGCCCAGATCGTCCAGCGGCGGCCCGAGTAGATTGTCAGGTAAAGAAGAAACAGCATCGTGGCTCCGTCGAGCCCGATGGCGACCCATGGCGGTTCAATGCCATCAAACGGGGCCAGGGTGGTCCCAACCCAGGTGACAACAAGGATGGCCGCTGTCGCCCGTTCCCAAGGGCCGCCTCGCCAGACAGCAAGCGCCGCCGTGACGATGAGCAAGGCCAGGGAAACCGCATAGATCGGCTCCATGCCCCTGAACCACCAACTCAGGAGATGAGCGCAAGTGCTGAGGGACGCGGGATCGGTCTGCCCCCCTTGTGCAGCCCGCCCAGCGGGATTGTTCGATAAATGGTGCTGCGCTTCACATCGGCCAGTGCTTCGTGGAGCGCGACCATGGCACGTTGCGCCCCGACCTGGGCCGCGACGGCGTCGGCGAGGGCGTCAAAAGCCGCCTGGCCTACTGTGGTCGAGAGACCCGCCTCCCGACGACTCAAGGTCAGGGACTGGGCCAGCCGCCCCAGCCGGTTGACGGCGTCATCCTGACTGGCCTCGGCCTCAAACAGGTCCGTCGCCAGGCGCGCGACGATAGCCGCTGCATGTTCGCTGCGTTTCATTTGCTTGCTTTCTTGCTGGAGGCAGCGCGGCTCAGCTCCCATAGCGGATGCCTTGCAGGGCGAAGGCGAACCGTTCCGCGCCAATAACGCTTGTCATGACCAGGGCGACTATTGCCGCGATGGTGAGGACAAACACGATGCGGCCGAGGACGTCATGTCCGACTCCTGCGGCTGGAAACCGGAATCCAGCAAGGCCGCCCCGATGTGCAGGATCTCCCTGAAGGTGGCTTCCGGAGAGAGGAAGGCCGCCTGTTTGCGGGTCCCGCCGACCAGATGGTGCACCATCGTCTTTTTCACCGGCGTGTCGGCCAGTGATAGAAGTACGGTCTGAAGTTCCGCCCAGCTGATGCCCGGCAAATGTTCCTCGGTCTGGGCCATGAACGTCCCCTTTCGCCGGGCCAGACAAGCCTGTGAGCGCGCGGGAGGCGATTGGGACCTGTTCGGATACCGAATCAGTCGGAACCCCCTGACCGGCCAGCAGGAGCAGGGCCGCGTCGACCCGGCCGGCAGCCTTGAGCTTGCGCGCAGCGTTTTCGCAGTGGCGGTCGACGGTCGAAGGTTTGATCCCAAGACGCCGGGCGATCTGCTTGGAGTTCATATGGGCATGGACGAGCCGGAGGCATTCGCGCTCGCGGTCTGTCAGATGATCTGAACGGTTCGGCATCCATCAGCCCCCGCAATTCCCGCCCGGAGTTAAACACGGGCGAGGCCTGGCCGAAAAGGGCATTGCGGCTTGCCGCTTCAACCAGCGGCTGCCCGGAGTGGCCGGGCTCAGGAAAGATCGAAGTCGCGATGGAGGCCTGACCGAGAATCGAACTCGGGTACACGGATTTGCAATCCGGCGCGTAACCACTCCGCCATCAGGCCCCGGGGCCGTTGAGAACGACCACGCCATCGCGAGGGGCGTTCGCTATCAGATCGGATTGTCCCCCGCAACGCACAG
>JBEIJS010000005.1:0-34817 GCA_040380105.1 Caulobacteraceae bacterium
GTCTTTTTTTTGGTCTGGGCCTGCGTGCCAACAAGCCTACCCAAGGGCGGATGCGAACCCAACACTGGCGCCGTCGACGTTTAAAGCAAAACCACGCCCCTCCGCGCCCCGGGCCCTACCCCCCCCCCCCTTTCGCCGAACCGGCACCGTATGCGACAAAGACAATGACGACGAGTACAACAACAACAACATGCCCCTCATTTCGAGCATTGATGCAGAGAGAGCATGTGAAGAGAGCAACTAACCGGTTGTAGGAAGAGAGAGAAAGAGACCGACCAGGAGAGCGGGGGGGGGGGGGGGGGGGGGGGGGGGGGGGGGGGGGGGGGGGGGGGGGGGGGGGGGGGGGGGGGGGGGGGGGGGGGGGGGGGTGGGGGGGGGGGGGGGTGGGGTGGGGGGTTTGGGGTGTTGGGCAAAACCGCGACCAAAACGCCGACCGGTTACTCTCTGGCCTGGCGTCGAAACCCTCGGGACCGTCCTGACCCCACACCCCACCCCCAACCCCTATCTCCGGGGCCGGAACCAGCCCGGTGCCGCGGGCGGGGCGCAGTTGCGCTGCATCCCCGTCCCCTTGAGGAAGGCCCGGCGTATCCGGCCGGCCTGGATGGCGGACTGAACATGGCGGCTGTGCTGTTCGGCTCCCGACAGCTGTCGGATCCAGCTGCGCCCCGGAATGAAGTCCGTCGCCGCGTCACGGATCGCGTCCAGCGCCGCGGCCGAGGCCGCATCGGCCGCCCGTTCGCTGAGAAAGGAGCCATCCGGCGAAGGCGGCTCGTCCGTGTCCGGCCCGAGCGCCTCGTTCAGCCGGGCGATCTCGGCCCCGATGGTGGCGCACTGGTTCAGGTTGCGCAGGTCATAGGGATTGGCCTCGGCCTGCAGCAGAACGGTCGGGATATACGCCCGGCGCAGGTTGAGGTCGTCCAGGGGCGCGGTAGCCGCCGCCCCGACCCCGGCTCCGAACTGCCGGGCTCCGTCCATCGCCGAACGCCCCGCGTTGCAGGCTGCGAGCGGAAGAACGAGGGCAAGACCCAAGGCAAGAGCAGGGAGGCGCATTCGCCTTTCAAACATGCAAAACGCCCGGCTCAAAGCGCCGCCTCGCAAAAGAGAGGCCGCTTCATGCTACCCGGCTTGTCGACGCCCCGGTTCAAGGCAGGCCGAGCATCGATGATCCAGCTGTTTGACGCTTTGATCTCTCAGCGCCGCTGCAAGCATCAATCCCGGTAAAGGCCCCAGCAAACCGGGCCCCTTGGTCTGCAAAAGCTGACGCGAGCGACAACCCAAGCGATGAGATCGCCGGTCACGGGCGAACATCAAGGCGGTTATGAAATTGGTACTCCCTCTCGGGCTCGAACCGAGGACCCTCTGATTAAAAGTCAGATGCTCTAACCAACTGAGCTAAGGGCGCATACCATTCCGGTGCTTTTGCAATCCGGCGTCGCGCCTTCTCTTGCAAACCGTCCTCGCGGTCAAGGGCTGGCTCGACGAACGCGCGGACCGGGGTTAGTCAGTCACGATGAAACCGCTGTCCGGCCTGCGCATCCTCGAGTTCGACGGCCTCGGCCCCGTCACCTTCGCCGGCATGGTTCTGGCCGACCTGGGAGCAGAGGTTCTGCGCCTGCGCCGCAGCGCCGATGCCGGCCCGGCGGCGTTCAGCGAGGTCGGCGGGGCGGTGCTGCACCGTGGACGGGCCCCGGTTGACGTCAATCTCAAGGACCCCGCCGATCTTGCGGGCGTGCTCGACCTGATCGGTTCGGCAGATGCGCTGATCGAGGGCTTCCGCCCCGGCGTCATGGAGCGGCTGGGACTGGGCCCGGACGTCTGTGCCGACCGTAATGGCAGGCTGGTCTATGGCCGGATTACCGGCTGGGGTCAGACCGGCCCGATGGCGCAACAGGTGGGCCATGACATCAACTATATCGCGCTCAGCGGGGCACTCCATGCGATGGGAGAGCCGGATCGTCCGCCGCGACCGCCCCTGAACCTGGTCGGCGACTATGGCGGCGGGGCGATGATGCTGGTCACCGGTGTGCTCGCGGCCTTGCTGGAAGCCAGAACCACGGGCCGGGGCCGCGTTGTGGACGCCGCCATGACCGACGGCTCGGCCCTGCTGATGAGCCTGTTCCAGGCCCTCGGTGTACGCGGCCTCTGGAGCGAGTCGCGGGGGGCCAATCTGCTGGACGGCGGCGCACCCTTCTATCGCTGTTACGCCTGCGCGGACGGCCGTTTCGTCGCGGTGGGTGCCCTGGAGCCGCAGTTCTACAATGCCCTGATCGCGGGCCTTGGTCTGACCCCCGCGGAGGCACCTCAGCTCGACCTCGCCGCCTGGCCCGCACTTCACGCCCGGTTCGAGGCGATCTTCGCCACCCGCGACCGGGACGACTGGGCGGCGCATTTCAGGGACACCAACGCCTGCGTCACCCCGGTTCTGACCGGGGCCGAGGCCGCGCACCATCCGCACAATGTCGCGCGGGGCACATTTGTTGATCCGGGCGTCCTGCAGGCGGCACCCGCGCCGCGCTTCAACGGAACACCCGCAGAACCCGCAAGCGAAAAGGCATCGATCTCCCTCGTCGATGCCCGGAGCCGCTGGGGCTGACAGATCAGGCGACCGCGGAGTCGGCCTCGGGTCGCGCGATATCACAGGCCGCGGCAAGGGTGGTCGCCAGCAAGCCCGGATCAATCGGCTTGGTCAGGAAGGCGTGGACCCCGGCGGCTTCCCAGGCAGCCCGGTGCTGATCGAGCGCATTTGCCGTCAGGGCGATTACCGGTGTGGCACCATTCATCGCACCCGCACGGATCCGGCGCGTCGCCTCAAGGCCGCCCATCACCGGCATCTGCATATCCATCAGAATGGCATCGAACCTCTGCGCCGCCGCTGCCTCCAGCGCCTCGGCACCGTTTTCGACCAGGGTCAGACGGCAGCCGTGCGGCTCCAGCAGCAGTTGCAGGATACGCCGGTTCACCTCGTGATCGTCGGCGGCCAGGATCGACCGCCCCGGCAAGGATCCGCCCGCCTCGACCGGCCGGCTCGGCTGGACCGCCGCCTTTTCGACCACCGTCACCGGCAGGCTGAGAACAAAGGTCGAGCCCTCGCCATAGACGCTCTGCACGGACAGGGTGCCGTCCATCAGCTCGGCCAGTTTGCGGCTGATCGAGAGACCAAGACCGGTGCCGCCATAGCGCCGGGTGGTGCCGACATCGGCCTGTTCGAAGCTGTTGAAGATCTGGGCCATCCGGTCTGCAGCAATGCCGCAGCCGGTATCAGCCACCGCCATGGTCAGCCGGCCATCCGACCAACTGACGGTAATGCTGACCTCGCCGTCCTCGGTGAACTTCACGGCATTGGACATCAGGTTGAACAGGATTTGCTGAACCCTGAGCGGATCAGTCCGAACGACGTCAGGTACATCAGGTGCGACCCGCACCACGAGCCGGACGCCATTGGCCAGGGCGCGCGGCTCCCAAAGACGGACAATCGCCGACAACCGGTCGCGCACGACCATGTCGGCGCTTTCCAGCTCCATCTTGCCGGCCTCGATCTTGGAAAAATCGAGGACATCATTAAGGAGGCCCATCAACACATCGCCCGCGTCGATCAGCATGGACACATGCTCCCGCTGCTGACTGTCCAGCCGCGTCCGGCGGAGCAGATTGGCAGCGGAGATAACAGCGTTCATCGGCGTGCGGATCTCGTGACTGATCACGGCAAGAAAGTCCGATTTCGCGGCGCTGGCCACCTCGGCCCTGCGGCGCGCGTTCTGCTCTGCGTCCCGGGCGGACTTGAGCGCCCCTGTGGTGGAAGAACTCTGCTTCACCGTCACGACCAGATGGCTCATATAGAGGATGCAGCCGATCGCGATCAGCAACTCCGGCCAGTTCCGGCTCGAGATTGCGCTGAACGCCGGCAGGCCAAGGAAATAGGTCGCGTGGGGTGCCACAGCCGAAATCAGAATCGGTCGGGCATGGTGCATGTGGAGGCTGACATGCAGCAGACCACCGGCGCACTGGACCATGGCGAACACACGCCCGACCTCGCCACCGGCGAACCACATATAGGCGCTCATGGCCCCATAGACTGCCACACCGAGCACTGTGACCGCGCAGGAGAGGGCAACGTAGAGACGGTCCGGCTGCCAGTCCTGCCGATGCCGGAACCGCCTGAAAACCGCCCAATCGAGGGCCTGGGTGGCCAGAACCGCCGCAAACCACAGCGGAGGCCAGATCGAGGGGACCACAAACCATGCCGTAAAGCCGATAAAGGCCGCCAGTGCGATCCGTATCTTGAGCTCCCGGTACCGCACCAGCGACACCATGGCATAGGCCGTAGTGGTCATTCACGCCCCCATCGTGCCTGCAGCCTAACGCAAATTCTCGAACGAATGGTTTCGGCGCGTGGTGACCAGGCGCGCGTTCGGGTTTATGGAACAGGCTATGCGGCCAAGCATTGGAGGGCCGTTCCCGGGGAAGACTCAGCTGATGAAACGCCTGATCACCGTTCTGGTCCTTTCAATCGTCTCCGGTCTGGCCGCCTGCAGCGATCCGTTCGCCAATGATGCGGCGGTTACGGAAGAGCCGCTTGAGGTGCCCGTTGCTCCTCTTGCCGAGGATGCCGGGGTTCCAGCTGCAGACCCGGGCGCTGCCGAGGCCCTGCCGGCTGATTCGACCACCATGCCCGCCGAGAAGCTGTCTTCCGACGAATCGGTTCAGCCCGAAAGTGAAACGCTCTTCTATTGACCCCGGTCGCCAAGCCGGCGGCAAGCGAGGGCGTCGAGCTCCGCACCCTGATGAAGGTCCCAGTTTGACGCCAAGGCCCGCCTTGATTCTCATCGGCACGGCCGGCGTCCTGTTGCTGGCGACCCCCGCCGTCGCCGATCCGCGCGCCGAGATCCGCGGGACGATGGATGCCGGTCTGCGGGCGCAGTTGGTCCGTGCGGTAGGCGAGGTCGACGGCGCCCCGTCCAACCGGTTCGAGGCCCGCCGCCGTGCGAGAGGTGCCCTGCAGGCGGCCGAGGCGCTGTTGCGATCGGAAGGCTACTATCAGCCGGTGCTTGAAGACGAGGTCGAGGGCGAGGATGCCCCGGTCGCGATCGTCAACGTGACTCCGGGACGCCGTTTCGAACTGGCCGGGATTCAGGTGGTCTGGACCGAACCGGCACCCGATGAGGTAACCGCGAACGCGGTCAGGGGTGAGGTCGGACTGACACCGGGTCAGGCTGGCCGCGCCGGCGACATCATCTCCGCCGAGGGCCGGCTCGTGGCCGGACTGACCCGACGGGGCTATGCGGACGCGACGGCCCAACCGCGCCGGGTCGTTGTCGATCACACCGCCTTTACGGTCCAGCCGAGCTTCCGGATCGCAGCCGGGGCCCTGGTCAGGCTGGACGGTGTAAGGCTCGAAACAACAAGCCGTACGAACACTGACTGGGTCGCCGGTCTGGCACCCTGGTCCGAAGGCGAGATCTACGATCCAGAGGACGTCGCGGAGCTGGAGCGTCGGCTGCTTGATACCGGGGCCTATGACAGCGTCGGTGTGGCCCTGAGCCCCGGCGAGCAGACCAATGCCGACGGCAACCGCCCGGTCATCGTCACCCTGACGGACCGCCCGCGCCGCATCCTCGAGGCCGGGGCGACCTTCTCGACCGCCGAAGGCTCTGGCCTCGACCTGATCTGGACCTGGCATAACCGTTTCCGGCGCGCCGACACACTGGTCTGGCAGGCCCGCGCGGCTGATGTCGACAGCCGTCTGGGCCTCGCATTGAGTCTGCCGCACTGGCGTCGTCCCGGGGAATCCCTCGAACTCTCAGGGGCCCTGCTGAACGAGGATACGGACGCCTATCGACGAACCGCCATAGCCCTATCGGCCGACCTGCAGCAAAGGCTGGGCAAGACGTCTCATGTAAGCTTCGGCATTGGGCTGGACGCGGGCCAATACGATGAGAACCGGTTCGATCCGCTGACCCGCATGCCGGTCAATTTCGACCGTGACCTGCTCATCCTGACCGCACGCGGCAGTGGCTATCTGGACCGTTCCGACGATCCGCTTGACCCCACCTCAGGATGGCGTCTCACCGCTTCCGCACAGCCCACGGCCGTCACGGGCGAGGATACGACGCTGTTCATTCGGACCGAAGCCCAGGTGACCGGGTATCTGCCCCTGCAGGACGGAGCACGGACGGTGCTGGCGGGTCGGTTGCGTATCGGCTCGATTGTCGGCGGTGAGGAGCTGACCGTGCCGTCAGACCGCCTATTCTATTCCGGCGGCGGTGGTTCGGTGCGTGGGTTTGAGTATCAGGGTGCCGGGCCGCGGCTTCCGGACAACACCCCGCGGGGCGGTCTGAGCCTGTTCGAAACCTCCGTCGAGATCCGTCGCAACGTCTGGCGGAATTTCCAGGCCGTCGCCTTCGTCGATGCGGGCGCCATCGGCTTCCAGGCGACGCCGAACTTCAACAACCTGCGCTATGGAGCCGGCATCGGGGTGCGCTACAGACTGCCCTTCGGTCCGATCCGCGCCGACATCGCCTTCCCGCTTGACCGGCGTGACGGAGACGCGGACTTCCAGATCTATGTCAGCATCGGCCAGGCGTTTTGACCGATCCCGCCCCTCCTGCCGACGACACTCCGGATACGCCCGTCGAGGCCGTAGCGAAGACGCGCACGCGTCTGCAGGCCCTAGCCTTCTTCGGTGGCATCGCGGCGGCCGTCCTGGCCGCCTTGCTCATCGTCATCGCGGTCGGCGGACGAATGTATCTCCTGTCAGACTCCGGGCGGGAGCGGGTAACCGCCCTGGTCGACGGCAAGGAACTCGGCCGCTTTGGCCGGATCAATCTGGAGGGCCTGACCGGCGATCTGTTCGACGACTTCACCGTCGGCCGCGTCACCGTCACCGATGCGCGAGGCGTCTGGCTGGAGGCGCGAGAGGTTCGAATCGACTGGGAATGGTGGCCCCTCATCACCCGCCGGTTCCACGCGACCGAGATCGAGGCCGGGGTCATCCGGCTGATCCGTCGCCCCGAAATCGGGCCCTCGACCGAACCGCCGGGTCCACAGCCGCTGTCGATTGATATCGACCGGTTTTCAGCCGACATCGAGCTGCTGGAGGGCTTCAGCCGGGAGTACGGGCGCTGGAGGCTGTCGGGCGAGACCCGCCTGCCTCGCAAGGGAACCAGGACAGCCGTCGTCAATGCCGTCAGCAACAGCCGGCCGGGCGACTTTCTGCGTCTGAATGCGACAATCGGAAACGATCTCGAGGACCTGAGGCTGAACCTGAGAGCCAGCGAGGCCCACGGCGGACCACTGGCAGGAGCCCTCGGCTATTCGCCGGACCAGCCCTTCTTCGCCACGGCGATCGTAAATGGCGAGATCGTCGATGCGACGGTACGCACCGGCGACTTCGTACCGCTGGTGATCCGGGGCCGCTACGGAGAGACCCGCACGCGGATTTCAGGCTTTGCCGACTTTTCCGGCTCAGATTTGCTGGCCCCGTTCGCAGAGCGCATCGGTCGCACCGTGCGGTTCGGCTTTGCGACCTCAGGCGACAGCGATGACGACGGACGGATCGGGGTCGGCTGGCGGCTGATCGCGGAGAACCTGGAGTCCCGCGCCAGCGGTGAGATCAGGCTCAAGGACCAGAGCAGTCCGGACGGAATCAGGCTCGCCATCACGACACCATCCCTCAGCCGGTTGACCGGACAGACGAGTGGCGCGGCGGCTGCCTATGCAGGTGTATTCCGCGGCGATACCTCGAACTGGCGGCTGGACGGATCGGTGGACCTGATCGACGCCCAGCTGTTGAGCTATCGGGCCCAACGCCTCGCCGGACCGCTCAACGTTCGGGTCCGGCCAGGGCGGATGGATCTCGACGGAGACCTCCGCGCCCGAGGCGGCTCAACCGCCGGGATTGTCGGCAGCCTGTTGGGAACGACACCGCGGCTCTCGTTCGAGGCCCTGCGACAGGCCGACGGTGGTGTCCTTCTCGAGCGGGTCAGTCTGACCGGACAGGCGGTGACCCTGACAGGGTCGGGCGGGCGCACGCTCGTCGGGGGGCTGGGCTTCCGCGGTCGCGCCGACATCACCGATGCAGCGCGACTCCACCCGAAAGCAGGAGGCCGGTTCGGTGGTGCCGTTTCGGCGTCCATGGCCCGCAATGGTGCCGCCTGGCAGCTCGGATTCGACGGGCGTGGGCGCGGTCTGACGACCGGCATGGAGGAACTGGACCGTTTGCTGGGGTCCGCGCCGCGCCTGCAACTGACAGGGACGCTGGATAACGGTCAGGTCGCGCTTGAGCGGGCGCAGTTGACCGGAGCCCGGGCCACGGCGGCGGCCCGGGGTCTGATCGAGGGTGACGGGGTCATGCGGATCGCATTGGACTGGAACGCCACAGGACCTTTCGGCGTGGGTCCGGTCGCCATTGACGGAACCATGACTGGCGAAGGCACCCTGACCGGAACCCTGGCCGAACCGCGCGCAGACCTGAAGGCCGGTTTCGCCCGGGTGAGTGCCGGCTCACTCATGCTGACTGACGCCGAAATGATCCTCAGCCTTCGGCGGGGAGACGATGGCTCGGACGGTCGCATCGCCCTGACCGCCGGTTCAAACTACGGCCCGGCAAGAGCCAGCGGGAACTTCTTCCTCGGCGGTGACAGTCTGCGGCTGACCGGGGTGAGTCTGGACGCCGGCGGAATCGCCGCCGAGGGCGCGCTCGCCTTGTCGGGGAATATCCCGTCAAGCGCCGACCTGTCCTTCACAGCGCGCGCCGGGGCCTTTCTCACCTCGGGCACGGCAGATGGCCGAATCCGTCTGACCGATGGGACCGGGGCCGAAAGCGCCATCCTGGACATCACCGGGCAAAACGTGCGGCTTGCAGGTTCGGACTGGGTCCTCCGCGCATTCGAACTCAACGGTCGCGGCAAACTGGATCGTCTGCCATTTGCGCTGAAGGCCGACGTCGGCGGGGACACCCCGGTGTCGTTCGAGGGAAGCGGAGTCTATTCCCGCAGCGGCCCCTCACAGACCGTCGTCCTGGAGGGCGGCGGACGTGTGCGGGAAATCGCCTTCAATACCCGCAATCCCGCCGTCATAGCCCTGTCGGGCGATGGCCGTATCGCGCGGCTCGATCTGGGTATCGGCGGCGGCGTGCTTCTGGCCGAGCTTCGGCAGGATTCCCGGGCGGCCATCATCGAGGCCAATCTGACCAGCATCGAACTCGGCTCCCTGATTCAGGACATGCGCGGCCGGATCACCGGCCGGCTGTCGCTGCGTGGGGCCGGCGATGATCTCTCCGGCTCGGCCAATGTGTCACTCGACGATATCCGCAGCATCGACGCACCCGGAGGCATTGCCGTCGACGGCACAGTCAACGCCCTGCTCGTCAACAATACCCTTCGCGTCCAGGCCAATGCGGCAGACGGGGACGCGGTGCGGGCCGTGGCGGACATCACCCTGCCCGTCGAGGCGTCCGCTGCGCCTCTGCGGCTGGCGATCGTTCGCACGCGCCCAATGTCGGGCGATGTCTCCATCGAGGGACAGATCCAGCCGATCTGGGACCTTCTGGCCGGTGGCGAGCGATCCCTCTCGGGGCAGATCAATGCCCGCGCCGCGATCGCCGGTTCAATAGCCGAGCCGCGCCTCAATGGCCGGCTGGATCTGCAACAGGGCAGCTTTCGCGACAGCGCCACGGGTGTTCGACTGGACAATGTCACCTTCGCAAGCCGCTTCGACGACACGACGGGCCTGGTTGAGCGTTTCAGCGCCGTCGACGGCGCAGGAGGATCCGTCAGCGGCAACGGCAGGATCGGCCTGAAAGAGGGCTCGGGATCCAGCTTCCAGCTGCTGCTCAACCGGTTCCGCATCATCGACAACGACGTCGCCGAAGCCCGGGCCTCCGGGCTTCTGACCGTGACCCGCGGCACCGAGGGCAACATCACCCTCGCCGGCGAGATGGACATAGACCAGGCGCGGATTGAGGCCAATCCGCCCGGCTCGACCGGGATCGTGAGCATGGACGTCATCGAGATCAACCGCCCCGGCGGGGACGTCCCCGAGGCGGACCAGAACCAGCAGCGCGGCCTTCAGTTCGGACTTGATATCGCCCTGCGGTCCCCGGGGGGCGACGTGCGGGTCATCGGGCGCGGGCTGAACGTTGAAATGAACGTCGACGCCCGCGTGACCGGGACCATCGCCCGGCCGACCCTGAGCGGCACGGCCCGTGTGGTCCGGGGCGACTATGACTTCGCCGGCAAGCGATTCGTCTTCGACCCGCGCGGCGTGGTGACCCTGTCGACCAATCCGGAGCAGATCCGGTTGAACCTGACGGCCATCCGCGACGATCCAGCCCTGACTGCCTCCATACGGGTCACGGGTACGGCAGCGCGCCCGGATATCGTCCTGACCTCGACCCCGGCCCTGCCCCAGGACGAAATCCTGTCCCGGGTCCTGTTCGGACGCTCGGCGTCCCAGCTGTCACCCCTCGAAGCCGCGCAACTGGCGGCCGGCGTCGCTGCCCTGGCCGGAGGCGGGGGATTCGATGTGATCGGAAATCTGCGGACACTGGCCGGACTGGACCGGCTGTCGTTCGGCGGCCAGGCGTCAAGCCTGACAGTCGCCGGCGGACGCTACATCACCGACGACGTCTATCTGGAAATCATCGGCGGCGGAGAGACCGGTGCGGAGATCAATGTCGAGTGGCAGGTCCGCCGGAACCTGACAGTGAGTTCAAAATTCGGCGGACAGGGTGAGGCCAGTCTTTCGATCCGCTGGCGCCGGCAGTCGCGGGAGCCGGGCGCCGGTCGCGAGGACCGACGCCCGGGCCGCTAGAAAGTCATCAGGCGCGGGCGGCTTCCATGCGCAGCCGATCGAGCGCGCGCGCACCGCGGATGCCGGCATGTGAAGCACCATCTGGACAAGCAGGACAACTGTCGCAACTGCCGTGGTCCAGATCGGAGCCTGGGGCGCATCAACGCCCAGGCTCGCAGCGGCCTGCATCGAAAGCGGAATCTGGATGAGGCCCCAGGCGACGAGGATCGAGAAGATGATCGGGATGATGACACCGGGCTTGGCCCATTGCACCCAGCCGAGCGCCAATTGAACCAGAATGAACAAGCCGCCCATCCCGAGGGCAACGTTCACGAGAAGGTCGCTGGTCATGCCGGGCTGGGGATTGGCAGCCATCTGGGCCTCGACCCCGGCCCGGACGGCGTCCATACCGACCACGAGGTTGAAGACTCCGTAGACTGCGCCAACCAGGATAGCGATCGCGCTTGCCCGCGCCGCCGCCAAGGCTTCGGCCTCGTTGCTGATAGACGCCATTGGATTCGACGCCCGGACCCAGTCAGTCATTTTGAATAGCCTCCCTCAATGACGTCGACAGCCTAGCCCGCTCCTCGTGCGGGGGAAACCGGCAACCGCTCACCTTCACCTTTCCCGCTTGGACCGCTAGGGTTGGGGCGCATGCTTATTCTACCCCCCGACCAGATCGTGCTCGACCATGTCGCAGCGCGCGAGCCCGCCATCATCGGCCGCGCCGTCGACTGGGCGAATGTCAATTCCGGCAGCCGTAATGTGGATGGTCTGGCCCGGGTCCTGGCGCTGCTCGAGGCCGAGGCCCGGAACCTGCCGGCAGAGGTCGTGCGCATCCCGACACAGGCCTCCACAACCGTCACAGACGACGGTGCGGTGCGCAACGAGGCCCATGCCGATGCGCTGAAGATCACCGCCCGCCCCGACGCGCCGATCCAGGTCGTGCTGACCGGTCACTACGACACCGTCTTCCCGGCCGAGAGCCCGTTCCAGACCGTTGTGACCCGCGCCGACGGTGCCCTGAACGGCCCGGGCATCGCGGACATGAAGGGCGGGATTTCTGTCCTGCTGGCAGCGCTGGAAGCGTTCGAGACCCATTCGGACCGGGCGCGTGTCGGCTGGACCGTCCTGCTGTCCCCGGACGAGGAGATCGGCTCTCCCGCCTCAGCCTCCCTTCTGGCCGAACTGGGCGCGCGCGGCCATGTCGGCATGACCTATGAGCCGGCGCTGTCCGACGGCACCCTGGCCGGGGCGCGCAAGGGCAGCGGCAACTATCATCTGATCGTCACCGGCAAGGCCGCCCATGCGGGCCGTGCCTTCCATGAGGGGGCCAATGCGGTCGCGGGGGCCGCCATGATCGCGACCCGGCTGCACGCGCTCAACGGCCAACGCGAGGGCGTCACGGTCAATGTGGCCAAGATCAGCGGCGGCGGGGCCCTGAATGTCGTGGCCGACAATGCCGTCGTCCGCTTCAACGTCCGCGTCCCGGATGCCCAGTCATCAGCCTGGATCGCCGAAACGGTCCGCCAGATCGCCGGCGAGCCCCCCTTCCCGGACCTGACGCTGGACCTGCACGGCGGCATGACCCGCGCGCCCAAGCCGATGGACGCCAGCCAGACCGCCCTGTTCGAGGCTGTGCGCGAGACGGGTGCCCTGCTCGGCCAGCCGATCGCCTGGAAGCCCTCGGGCGGCGTCTGCGAAGGCAACAACCTGCATGCCGCCGGCCTGCCGAATATCGACACCCTCGGTGTGCTAGGCGGCGACATCCATTCCGATCAGGAGTTCGCCCGGCCCGCCAGCTTCGTGGAACGGGCCCAGCTCAGCGCCCTGATCCTGTGCAAGATCGCCTCGGGCGAGATCGATGCGCTGAAGCTCAAAGCCCTGCGTCTGGAGACGATGTAAGCCCATGCTCGTCGTCCGCCCCGCCGGCCCCGCCGACCTCGACTTCCTTCTGGAACTGGCCATCCTGTCCGGGCCGGGCTTCACCAGCCTGCCCGAAGATCCCGACCAGCTGGCCGAGCGGCTGGATCTGAGCCGCGACAGCTTTGCGGGCAGGATCGAGCCAAGCCATCGCTGGTACACCCTGATGCTGGAGGAGACCGAGACCGGCGATGTCGACGGCATCGGCTCGGTCAAGGCGGCGGTCGGGCTGAACCGGCCCTTTTTCTCGTTCCGGGTCGTGACCAACACCCAGTCGTCGCCCTCGCTGGGCATCAAGCTGGAACAGAAGACCCTGGTGCTGGTCAATGAATGCACCGGCTGGAGCGAGGTCGGCTCCCTGTTCCTCAAGGCAGACCGGCGCAAGGGCGGCGCCGGGCGGCTGCTCAGCCAGTCACGCTACATGCTGATCGGGGCCGAGCCGGACCTGTTCGCTGACACGGTGCTGGCCGAGCTGCGCGGGGTCTTCACCCCCGACGGGGCCTGTCCATTCTGGGACCATGTGGCGCACAAATTCTTCCCCATGGACTTTGACGAGGCCGACCGGATGACCGGTTCGACCGACAAGCAGTTCATCCTCGACCTGGCCCCGCGCCACCCGATCTATATGGACCTGCTGCCCGAGCCCGCCCGCGCCGTGATCGGCAAGGTCCATCCGCAGGGCGTGCCCGCCATGGCCCTGCTGGAAAGCGAAGGCTTCCGCCCCAATGGCCTGATCGACATCTTCGACGCCGGTCCGACCGTGACCTGCGACCGCGACAATATCCGCACCGTGCGTGATGCCCGGAGCCTGAAGGTGGCGGTGGCGCAGGAGGTCGAGGCGGAGCTGCCGGCCCTGATCTCCACCTCCAGCGTCGGCGGCTTCCGCTCCGTACGCCAGCGCGCGGTGATCGAAGGCGATGTCGTCACCCTCAACGCCGAGACGGCGGATGCCCTGCGGGTGCGGGCGGGCGATACGGTGCGGGTGAAGACGTGAGTGACAGCATGACCCATTTCAAATCCATCGATCCCGCCACCGGCGAAACCGTCTGGGAGGGTGCCGCCGCCACGGCCGCCGAAGTTCAGGCCGCGACCGACCGCGCCCGCGCCGCCTTCCCCGACTGGGCGGACCGCTCGCGTCAGGACCGTGTCGATGCGGTCAAACGCTATCAGGCGGTGCTGAAGGCCCGCGCGCCGGCGATGGCCGAGGCCATCTCCAGAGAGACCGGCAAGGCCCTGTGGGAGACCACGGCCGAACTCGGGGCCATGGCGGGCAAGGTCGACATCTCGATCCGCGCCTATGATGAACGCACCGGCGAGCGCACGGCCGAAACCGGCTTCGGCCACGCGACCCTGCGTCATCGTCCGCATGGCGTGGCGGCGGTGCTCGGGCCGTTCAACTTCCCCGGCCACCTGCCCAATGGCCATGTCGTCCCGGCCCTGCTGGCCGGTGACACGGTGGTCTTCAAGCCGTCCGAAGAGACGCCGTACATCGGCCAGCTGATGGCCGAGGCCTTTGCCGAGGCTGACCTGCCGGAGGGCGTGGTCAATGTCGTCCAGGGCGGGCGCGAGACAGGCGCGGCCCTGCTGGACGCCGGCATCGACGCCCTGATGTTCACCGGCTCCGGCGCAGCAGGTGCCCATTTCCGGCGCAAATTCGCCGACGATCCGCATGTCATCCTGGCACTGGAGCTGGGCGGCAACAATCCGTTGGTGGTCTGGGACGCAGCCGACGCCGAAGCCGTGGCCGGGATCGTGGTCCAGTCGGCTTTCGTCACCACGGGCCAGCGCTGCTCCTGCGCCCGCCGCCTGATTGTCCCGGAAGGGTCGCAGGGCGATGCCGTCGTCGAGGCGGTCAACGCCATGGTCGAGCGGTTGATCCTCGCGCCGTGGAACTCCACCCCCGAACCCTATGCCGGACCGCTGATCTCGGTGAAGGCCGCGGAAGCCGCGCTGAAGGCCCTGCAGGACCGGATCGACATGGGCGCGAAGGTGATCCGCGCCTCGAGCCCGGTCGGCAACCTGCCCGGTGCCTTCGTCAGCCCCGCCATCATCGACGTCACCGGCGTGGACGTGCCCGACGAGGAGATGTTCGCCCCCTTCCTGTCGGTCACCCGCGTGGCCTCATTCGAGGCTGCCATCGCCGCCGCCAACGCCACCCGCTACGGCCTGTCCGCCGGCCTGGTCAGCGACGACCCGGCCCACTGGCAGCACTTCATCCGCCGCATCCGGGCAGGCGTCGTGAACTTCAACCGCCCGACCACGGGCGCCGCCGGCGACATGCCCTTCGGCGGCCTCGGCGCCAGCGGCAATCACCGGCCGAGCGCCTACTATGCCGCCGACTACTGCGCCTATCCGGTGGCGAGTTTTGAGGCCGGCGCGGTGAAGAATATCGAGAGTGAGATCAAGGGGCTGCGGGCGTGACCTCAGCCCTCGAAGCCAATGCCGACGGCCTGATCGGCCCGACCCATTCCTATGCGGGCCTGTCGCCGGGCAACCTCGCCTCCAGCCTGAACAAGGGCGAAGCGTCGGACCCGCGCGCGGCGGTGCTGCAGGGCCTCGACAAGATGAAGACCCTGGCCGACCTCGGCCTGCCGCAATATGTCCTGCCGCCCCATGAGCGGCCCAACATCCCCTTCCTGCGCAGCCTCGGCTTCACCGGCTCCGACGCCCGGGTGCTCGAACAGGCCTGGAAGGACGCGCCCTCCTTCGCCGCCGCCGCTTGTTCAGCCTCGCCCATGTGGGCCGCCAACGCCGCGACGGTGACCCCGAGCGCGGACAGCGCCGACGGCCGGGTCCATTTCACCCCTGCCAATCTGGTCACCAACCTGCACCGCTCGCTGGAGCATGAGCAGACGAAGCGGTCGCTGGACGCCCTGTTCCCGGACCCGGACCGGTTCGCCGTCCATGACGCCCTGCCCTCTGTCGCCCACCTCGCCGACGAGGGCGCGGCCAACCATGTCCGCCTGTGCGCCGACCATGGCGAGCCGGGTGTCAACCTGCTGGTCTGGGGCCGCGAGGCCTTCGAGCCCTGGGCCGACGCCTTCCCGGCCCGGCAAACGCGCGAGGCCTCGCAGGCCGTGGCCAGCCGTCATGGCGCGTCCGGCGTGGTGCTGGCCCGTCAGTCCCGGGCGGCCATCGCCGGCGGGACCTTCCACAATGACGTGGTCTGCGTCGGGGCGCTGGAGACCCTGTTCTTCCACGACCTCGCCTTCGAGGACACAGCAGGCACGAAAGCGGCCATCCGCGCCGCCGCCGAAGACCGGTTCGAGCCGGTCTTCGTCGAGGTCTCCTCCACCGACCTGCCGCTGGCCGACGCCATCTCCAGCTATCTGTTCAACTCCATGCTGGTACAGATTCCCGGCGAGGACCGCCTGACCCTGATCTGCCCGACCGAGACCCGCGACAACCCGCGCAGCCACGCTGTGGCCGAGCGGCTGGCCGCCTCCAACGGCCCCATCGGCCGCGTCGAATACGTCGATGTGCGCCAGTCGATGCGCAACGGCGGCGGCCCTGCCTGCCTGCGCCTGCGCGTGGTGCTGACCGAGGCCGAACAGGCCGCGACCAACCCCGCCATGCGGCTGACCGATGACCTGCACGCCCGGCTGTCGGCCTGGGGGGCCATACACTATCGCGACCGCCTGACGCCCGCCGACCTCGCCGGCCCCGACCTGCTCGAGGAAAGCCGGGTGGCGCTGGATGAACTGACCGGCCTGCTCGGTCTCGGCGGCGGCTTCTATCCGTTCCAGCGAAACTGAGGCGCGGGAGGTGGCAACCAACCCGTTCCTGATCGCCGGCGGGATCCTGAGTGCCCTCGCCTCGCTGCTACATACTGCCGTGATCGTCGGCAGTCCGCCCCGGGTCGACTGGCCCTGCCTTTCGGCAAGGAGATGACCATGTCCGGCTCCAGCGATCGTGCGGCCGATACCGCCATGACCCCCGCCCGCCGCCTGAAGAACATCATCGGCGGCTCGGCCGGTAATCTGGTCGAATGGTTCGACTGGTTCGCCTATGCCGCCTTCACCGTCTATTTCGCCCCGATCTTCTTTCCCAAGGGCGACAGCACAGCCCAGCTGCTGAGCGCAGCGGCGGTGTTTGCGGTCGGCTTCCTGATGCGGCCCGTCGGGGCCTGGGTCATGGGGGTCTATGCCGACCGGCGGGGCCGCAAGGCCGGGCTGACCCTGTCCGTAACCCTGATGTGCACCGGCAGTCTGATCATCGCCTGCACGCCCGGTTACGCCAGCATCGGCCTGGCGGCACCGGCTCTGCTGCTGTTCGCGCGCATGCTGCAGGGGCTCAGCGTCGGCGGGGAGTACGGCTCCTCGGCCACCTATCTGTCCGAGATGGCCACAGCGAAGCATCGCGGCTTCTGGTCCAGCTTCCAGTACGTCACCCTGATCTCCGGCCAGCTGCTGGCCCTGCTGCTGCTGATCGTGCTGCAGAAGACCATGGCCGAGGCCGATCTGGCGGCCTGGGGATGGCGTATTCCGTTCTTCGTCGGCGCAGCGCTGGCGGTGGTGGTCTTCTGGCTGCGGCGCCGGCTGGACGAGACCTCGGCCTTCATCGCCACGGACGCCGGCGAGGCACCGAAATCCAGCGCCCTGCTGCTGATCCTCAAACACCCGAAGGAGGCGCTGATGGTGATCGGCCTGACCGCCGGCGGGACCATCGCCTTCTATACCTACACGACCTATCTCCAGAAATTCCTCGTCAACACGAGCGGCTTCTCCAAGGCCACCGCGACGGAGGTCAGCGCTGCGGCCCTGTTTGTGTTCATGCTGCTGCAACCGGCCGTCGGGGCGTTGTCCGACCGGGTCGGAAGGCGACCGGTGATGATCGCCTTCGGCATTGCCGGTGTGCTGTTCACCGTGCCGATCATGACCGCCCTGTCCGGCGTCGAAAGCCCCTTCATGGCCTTCCTGCTGGCCATGGCCGCCCTGATCATCGTCAGCGGCTATACCGCGATCAATGCGGTGGTGAAGGCCGAGCTGTTCCCGGCCCATATCCGCGCCCTGGGTGTCGCCCTGCCCTATGCCATCGCCAATGCCGCGTTCGGCGGGACGGCGGAGTACGCCGCCCTCTGGTTCAAGGGCCAAGGCATGGAGAGCGTCTATTTCTGGTACGTCACAGCCCTGATCGGCGTGTCGCTACTGACCTATATCCGGATGCGGGATACAGGCCGGAACAGTCTGATTATTCACGACTAGGCTGCGAAACGCCCGCCGCGGACTGCATAGGCCTGGGTGCCGCGGGTGAAGACCTGGTCCGAGGGCAGGATGGCGTCGATCGCAATATCGTCCGCGCCCCTGAGACGACCATATATCGGACCGAAATCCTGCAGGGTCTCGCGCTTCAGCTGTTCGATCGAATCGATGACGAAATAGACCTGCTGAAAGTCGTCGATTCGATAGAGGGTCCGCATCACCCGCTCGAGATCAAAGCCGAGCCGATTGGGGGAGACATCCTCCAGCGAGAAGACGCTCTCCGTCGCCGAGGAGACTATCCCCGCCCCGTAGATGCGAAGGCCGTTGGCATCCTGCATCAGGCCGAACTCGACGGTATACCAGTACAGTCGGGCGAGGTTCTGCAGCACCCCCAGCGAGGCCGCACGCTGCCCGCCCTTGCCATAGGCCTCCATATAGGCGGCGAAGTCGGGATCGCTGAGCATCGGCACATGGCCGAAGACATCATGGAAAATGTCGGGCTCCTGCAGATAGTCGAGCTGGTCCGGCTTGCGGATGAACTGGCCCGAGGGGAAGCGCCGGTTGGCCAGATGGTCGAAGAAGACCTCATCGGGCACCAGACCGGGCACACAGACCACGGTCCAGCCGGTCAGGGCCTGGAGCTTGGGGTTCATCACCGAGAAATCGGGAATGCCGCCGGTGTTGAGATCCAGCGCCGTCAGCCCCTTGAGGAAGACATCCGCAGCCCGGCCCGGGAGAATCTTCATCTGCCGGGCATAGAGGACATCCCAGGTCTGGTGCTCGACCTCGGTATAGAAGGCCCAGTCCTGGGGGATGGTCCAGTCGGCGGCCGCGCCCTCAGGAGGCCTGTCGAACACATGTTCGAAGTCGGACATGGGCCTTCTCCTGCAGCCTGCGGGCTCTCAATGGCCCTTGCCGGCAATCTAGGCCCCTCACCTCGCCCGCGCCAGCGGCGGAGCGGCAGACGTTGACGATGAGAACGCAATGACCGGAGCGCGTCGCTGTCTTGCCCGGTCAGCCTGGGGCCAAAGTCGCCAGCGTTTCGAGGATCATGGCGAAGAATGACTGGCCCCACCCTGGCACTATCCGCTTCAAGCCTTCGTTTTCACCACAGATGCGCTTGGCTTGAGGGTTTCCAGAGTCCTAGAGTAGCCGGGACGGGCGCCGCTTCGGACCGCCCACCAGGAAAGTTCGGCCCATGCCGGAGACCGACCGCACGCCGCCAGGGCGTGACGACCGGTCCCAGCCCCGACGGTCCGACGGGCAGCGCGCCAGGAACGGCGCCGCCGGCGACCCAGGGGCTTCAGGTCGGGATACGCCCCTCTATGGCGCGCTCGATCTCGGGACCAACAACTGCCGGCTGCTGATCGCAAAGCCGGCGCGAGACGGCTTTCGGGTCGTCGATTCCTTCAGTCGAATCGTCCGCCTTGGGGAAGGCCTTTCCCGCACGGGCCGTCTCGACGACAGGGCCATGGACCGGGCCTATGACGCCCTCGTGCTTTGCGGCGAAAGGGTTGCCAAAAGGGGCGTCGACGCCTCACGACTTATGGCAGTGGCCACCCAGGCCTGCCGTCAGGCCGAGAATGGCCCGGCCTTTATCGAGCGGGTGCGGGCCGGCACAGGTCTGAAACTGCGCATCATCGACCCGATGGAAGAGGCCCGGCTGGCGGTTCGGGGCTGTCTGAACCTGTTCGACCCTTCGGCGGATGCCGTCCTGGTGGTCGATGTCGGTGGCGGCTCGACAGAACTGAACTGGCTGTCGAAACGCGGCGGTTCATTCGTGCTTGAGGGCTGGATGTCGGCACCTGTAGGGGTCGTCACCCTGGCCGAGCGGCATCCCGAGCCGACCGGGGGTCTCGACGACTGGTATGAAGCCATGGTCGCCGACATGAGCACGGCGATCGCAGGGGCTCCGATCGATCCGGCCCTGCGCAGTGTCTTCATCGCCGGCCGGGCCCATATGGTCGGTACCTCCGGCGCAATCACCAGTCTGGCGGGGATCCATCTCGGCTTGCGGCGCTATCAGCGCAGTCTGGTCGACGGCCTGTGGATGAGCCGCGGCGACTGCGAGGCCGCCGCCGAGACGCTCAAACGCCTGGGTGCAGCCGGACGCGCGGCGGAACCCTGTATCGGCCCCGACCGTGCCGACCTGGTTCTGGCGGGTGCCGCCATCATGGAAGCGGTCCAGAGGGCCTGGCCCTCGGACCGGGTTCGGGTCGCCGACCGCGGCCTGCGCGAGGGCCTGCTGCTGCAGCAGATGCGCGAGGACAGAAAACCGACCCGCAGACGCCGGCGCGGTCGCTCCTAGTTGGTCACCTCAACCGGCAGGTTGATGTCACAGACCGAGAAATCAGCCCCGCGAGACACCCGCAACGCGTCCGTCATGGCCCTGAAGCGGGACGAGTTGGTCGCCAGCACCCGAACCGCGGGCCGTTCGGCCTCTGCGATGTCGGCGGCGATGCGGACCCGTGTCATGCGATCCGGCTCCCCGGTAACCATTCCGTTGGCACCCTCGCCGACCCGCAGGCTTCGGACGATATCGAGGCCGGCCACGGTCATGCCCCAGACCGTGTAACGCTTGTCCAGAGCGGGATAGGCCTGACGCATCAGGAAGAACTGGCTGTTTGCGGTATCATTGCCCTCGTCCCGGGCCATACCGGCCACGCCCGGGCAATAGACTCCCCAGCCGTGCACCTTGCCGTCGCCGGTCAGGGCGAAGGCCGCGTCGGGCTGGGTCTGGATCGGCAGGGAGCGAACAAAGCCCAGACGCGCGCCGGCCGGCTCGGCCACGACGTTGAAGGGCATGGTCGCATCGCGGCGGAAGGTGAACTCGGCTTCCAGGTCCGGGAAAGGGCTCTGACCCTCGCCATTGCCCAGCGGATCGCCGGTCTGGGCCATGAACCAGTCGATGACCCGGTGCCAGGCCACGTTGTCATAGAACCCCCGGCGCGCCAGAAGCTTGATCCGCTCCACGTGCAGCGGAGCCACCTCGGGCGTCAGTTCAACGAGAATACGCCCCCTGGTGGTGTCGATCACGAGCAGGTTTTCAGCGGGCACCGTACGCCATTCCGACATATCGGCGGCCGGCCTGGACGCAGGCGGGGGCGGCGGCGGCGGCGGGCCGCCGACGTCCTGGGCGAAGGCGGGGACCGCAACCAGGACGGACAAGGCCGCGAGACCGGCTATCGCGTTCATGGCATTATCCCCCTGTGACTTCGACGATCGGCTGAAGATCGCAAACCGTGAATCGAGTCCCACGCTCGGCCCTCACCTGCTCCACCATGGCAGTGAAAGCCGGACTGGAGGGAGGCCTGACCCGGACGATCGGGCGCTCCCGCTCAGGCAGGGCGGCGGCCGTACGGGCGCGCGTCATCATGTCAGGATCATCCACCTGGCCGTTGGCCGCTTCGACGCCCGGCTTGAGCGTCCGGACCACATCAAGGCCGGCAAGAACCCGGCCGAAGGGCGCATACAGCCCATTCAGACCTTCATTGATCCCGGTCATTATGAAGAACTGGCTGTTGGCGCTATGGGGGTTCTGGTTCCGGGCCATTCCCACGACACCCGGGCAGAAGAGGGCCTGGGCCGCCGTCTTGAAATCCGCCGTCACCATCATCTGTGCGTCCGGCTGGGTGAAGACCGGCATTGACCCTGCAAAGCCAAGCAGACCGGCCTGACCCGTGGCAATATTCAAGAACCCGAGATCGCGTCCCCGGCGGAACTGGAACTCGCCCTCGATGTCAGGCAGTTCGCTGCCTCCCTCTCCGGTGCCGAGGGGATCGCCGGTCTGGGCCATGAAATTCGTCAATACACGATGGAATTTCAGCCCGTCGTAAAAGCCCTGGTCGGCCAGGGTTCGAACACGTTCCACGGACCGTGGTGCCATCCGCGGCTCCAGCTCAACAAGGATGCGCCCCTTGGCCGTGTCGATCACCAGCAGGTTTTCCGGTGCGACGGTGCGCCATTCCGGTGTGGCTGCCTGCGCCAGGACAGGGCCGGACACGGCAAGAAGCCCCACGGAAAGCGCGCCGGCGATGATGGTGTTGACGTTCATGCTAGACCTTGACCTTGGCCCGCACCATGTCGGCGACGGCGGGGCTGACGAAACTGTCGATCGCGCCGTCCAGACGGGCGATCTCCTTGACCAGACGCGAGGCGATGGCCTGGTGCCGCGGATCGGCCATCAGGAAGACCGTCTCGATGTCGGGATTGAGGCGCTGGTTCATCGCCGTCATCTGGAACTCGTATTCGAAGTCAGCGACGGCGCGTAGACCCCGCACGATGATGCCGGCCTCCAGCTCTTCAGCGAAATGCATCAACAGGGTTGAGAACGGCCGCACCTCGACCTTCGAACCCAGATGGGCAACCTCGGCGCGGACCATCTCAACCCTCTGGTCCGTTGTGAACATCGGTCCCTTCTCGTCATTGCGGGCGACGCCGATGATCAGCCGGTCGACCAGCTTCACCGCACGTCCGATGATGTCCATATGCCCGTTGGTGACGGGGTCGAAGGTGCCCGGATACAGGCCGATACGCATCGCTTTCCTCCCTGTCGCTCCAATGGTTTAGCAGGTGCGAAACCGCCGGCCTAGATCGGCTGGACCGGGTTCGAGTTCCAGGCCCCCTGCAGGCGTTCGATCAGACCCGGCCGCATTGCAAAGTCATGCTCGCCAATCGCCGCAATGGCGCAGGCGGGGGTGGCGCTGTTGCAGAGGAAGGCCGCGTCGAACCTCTCAAGGTCAGCGACCCGGAGCGGCTCTGTTCGCCCGGTCAGACCGGCATCGGCGAGTCCTCGCTGCACCAGGGCCTGGGCCACGCCGGCAAGCATCGGGGCCTGGGGCCAGATCACCTGATCGCCCCTGACGAAGCCGACGTTCCAGAGGCTGCCTTCCGAAATCAGGCCCTCGCCATCCACGAACAAGGCATCGTCGAAACCGGCCAGACGCGCCATGCGGCGGGCGCGGATCAGGCCGAAGGTCGCCGCGTGTTTCAGATGCGCCGCCTCGCGGGCATAGGTCTGGAGTTGCAGGCGCGGCGCATCGGCCAGGGCCCCAGGCGGGGGCGAGACGGCGATCATTACCCGGGGCACGCCTTGCCAGTCCGGTGTTCGGGGGCTGATCTCGGGCGAGAACAGGCTGACCCGCAGCCAGCAGGCGTCCCGGCCCCCGACCGCACTCCGCATCAGACCACGCAGTTGGCTGTCGCCCACCGGAGCGCCGAACAGTTCGACCGCCTCGGCCTCAAGCCTTTCCAGATGCCGGTCGAGCCCGCGCACACCGCCCCGCTCTACCCGGAACGAGGTGTAGGCCCCGTAGTTGACCAGGGCCACATGGGTCAGGTCGTCGAGCGTGGCCGGGGCACCGTCGATGCTGACTTCAACGGCACCCGACATGAATCAGGCTTCGCCGTCCCCGGCATCAGATCCGGTGCCTTCACCGTCTGCGTCAGCCACTGCCTCATCGCCCCCACCGCTGTCCGGCAGGCGCTCGACCGAGACGACCTTTTCGCCATCGGCCGTACGGAAGATGGTCACGCCCTGGCTGGACCGGCCGACGATGCGGACCTGGTCGACCGGGGTGCGGATCATCTGGCCACCCGAGGTGACCAGCAGGAGTTCGTCGCCCTCCTCGACCGGGAAGGAGGCCGTCAGCCGGTCCCCGGCACGGCCGCCCAGACCATGGGCCGTCAGCCCCTGCCCGCCCCGGCCCGTTCGCCGGTATTCATAGGCCGAGGAGCGTTTTCCGAAGCCGGTCTCGGTGACAGTGAGGATGAATTGCTCGGCCGCACCCAGTTCCGCGATTCGCTCAACGGTGAGGACCGCGTCACCGGCGACGTCTTCCTCGGCATCGACGGCGACGACGTCCTCTTCGCTCTCTCCGGTCGCCCGACGCATGGCGGTTGCGTGTTTGACATAGGCAGCGCGTTCGTCAGGCGTGGCATCGACCCGGCCCAGTACGGCCATGGAGATGACCGCGTCATCCTTCTGCAGGCGAACGCCGCGGACGCCGGTCGAATCCCGGCCCTTGAAGACCCGGACATCATCGGCCTTGAAGCGGATGGCGCGGCCCAGGGCGGTCGTCAGCATGACGTCGTCCTCGGCGGTGCACAGGGCCACACCGACCATGTGGTCGCCGTCCTCCAGCTTCATGGCGATCTTGCCGGCCCGGTTGACCGTGGCGAAATCGCTGAGCTTGTTCCGTCGCACGTCGCCCGAACGGGTCGCGAACATGATGTCGTAATTGCCCCACTCCGCCTCGTTCTCAGGCAGGGGCAGGACATTCATGATCGAATCGCCCGGCTCGATCGGCAGCAGGTTGACGAAGGCCTTGCCCCGCGACTGCGGATTGCCCAGCGGCAGGCGCCAGGTCTTGAGCTTGTAGGCCTTGCCGTTGGTCGCGAAGAACAGCACCGGCGTATGGGTCGAGGCCGAGAAGACGCCGACGACGGCATCGTCCTCCTTCATCGCCACGCCCGACCGGCCCTTGCCGCCGCGATGCTGGGTCCGGTAGGCGTTCAGGGCCACGCGCTTGACGTAGCCGCCATGGGTGACGGTGACGACCATGTCCTCGCGCGGGATCAGGTCCTCGTCTTCCAGCTCATAGTCGCCCTCGCCGATCAGGGTCCGGCGTGGCACGGCGAACTCCCCGCGCACGACCAGCAGATCCTCACGGATCACGGCCAGGATATTGGCGCGGTCGCTGAGCAGGGTCAGATGGCCCTGGATGGTGTCTGCCAGGCCGCGCGCCTCACCGAAGATGTCGTCCCGGCCGAGGCCGGTCAGGCGGCTCAGGGTCAGGCCGAGGATGGCGCGGGCCTGTTCGTCGGTCAGGTTCAGCTTGTCGCCGTCGACCAGCATGGAGCGCGGGTCGGCGATGAGCTCGATCAGGGCGATCATGTCGCCGACGGGCCAGCTCTTGGCCTGCAGCCGCTCGCGCGCCTCGGCCGGATCGGCCGAACTGCGGATGATGTGAATGACCTCGTCGATATTGGCCACGGCCACGGCGAGACCGACCAGCACATGGCCGCGGTCGCGGGCCTTGGCCAGTTCGAATTTGATGCGGCGGACGACCACTTCCTCGCGGAACTCGAGGAAGGCTTCCAGCAGCTGGCGCAGGCCCATCTGGACCGGGCGGCCATGGTTCAACGCCAGCATGTTGACGCCGAACGAGCTCTGCATCGCCGTGAACCGCCACAGCTGGTTCAGCACCACATCCGCCGAGGCGTCGCGCTTCAGCTCGATCACCATCCGCATGCCGTCACGGTCGGATTCGTCGCGGACGTCGGAAATACCCTCGATCCGCTTTTCGCGGACCATCTCGACGATGCGCTCGATCAGGGTCTGTTTGTTGACCTGATAGGGCAGCTGGGTGACGACGATGGCCTCGCGGTCCTTGCGGATCGTCTCGATGGTGGCCTGGCCGCGCACAATGACCGAGCCGCGACCGTCCCGCAGGGCATTGCGGGGGGCCGTGCGGCCCATGATCTCGCCGCCGGTCGGGAAGTCCGGGCCCGGGACGATGTCCAGCAGGGCGTCATCACTGATGTTCGGGTCGTCCAGCAGGGCGACACACGCATCGATGATCTCACCGAGGTTATGGGGCGGGATGTTGGTGGCCATGCCGACGGCAATGCCACCCGCGCCATTGACCAGCAGGTTCGGGATCCGCGCCGGCAGGACGACGGGCTCAAGTTCCTTCTCGTCATAGTTCGGCTGGAAATCGACAGTGTCCTTGTCGATGTCGGTCAGCAGGGCCGAGGCTGCCGGGGCCATCCGGGCCTCGGTGTATCGCATCGAGGCCGGCATATCGCCGTCGACCGAGCCGAAATTGCCCTGTCCGTCGACCAGCATCAGCCCCATCGAAAAGGGCTGGGCCATGCGCACCAGCGCCATATAGACCGAGGCGTCACCGTGCGGGTGAAAACGGCCCAGCACGTCACCGACGACCCGCGCACATTTCGAATAGGCGCGATCCGGCGTCATCTTCAGGTCGTGCATCGAATACAGGATGCGACGATGCACCGGCTTCAGCCCGTCGCGCGCGTCGGGCAGAGCCCGGGACACGATCACGCTCATGGCGTAGTCGAGGTAGGAGCGCCTCAGCTCGTCCTCGATGGTGATGGTAGAGATGTCGCCGCCACCGCCGCCCGGGATCGGGGGAAGCGCGTCGTTATGGCTGTCGTCAGTCAAGGAAATCAGGCTTTAAATGGCCGGAATCGGAACGTGATCCGCTATCGTGTTTTCTAGCATCCGGGGTCTGCCAAGGCAAAGCGACGTCGAGGCTTTTCACCCCGCCAAGACAAGGACCCCGACCATGCGCAAAGCCCATCTGACCGCTCTTGTCCTCCTGCCCCTGACCGCCGTCCTCGCCGGCTGCGTCAGCGTCACCTCAAACGACTATTCGGTTAGGCCCCAGCGCGCTGTGCCGGGGGCTTTCGGCGAGGCGACGCTGGTCAATGCCAGTGGCGCCCGCATCGGGCGTGCCGTCCTCAGCCAGGGGGCCACCGGCCTGCTGATCCGTATCGAGGCCGAGGGCCTGCCGCCCGGCTGGCATGGCGTCCACATACACGCGACCGGCCAGTGCGAGACGCCGTTCACCTCGGCCGGTGCCCACGTCAACCACGGCGACCCGCAAGCGCCGCACGGCCTGCTGAACGCAGGGGGTCCTGACGACGGCGACCTGCCCAACATCTTCGCCGACGCCGGTGGTCGGGTGAATGCCGAGGTCTTCACCACCCGCGCCCGGATCGCCTCCGAGGGACCCGGCCAGTGGCTTTGGGATTCAGACGGCTCGTCCCTGGTCATCCACGCCAATGCCGACGATCACACCAGCCAGCCGATCGGCGGAGCCGGGGCCCGGATCGCCTGCGGGGTCATGGCCGCAGGCTAGCCTATTCGGCCAGCGGCCGGGTCAGGTCGAACTCGACCCGCAGATAGCGGTTCGGGCGGCGCAGCTCATAGGCGTAGATGCGACCCGGATGCACCTCGACGGCCCAGACGTTGGTGGTCGAGACCGAGGCGTTTCCGGCGTTGAACAGTTCGATCGAGAACTCATCGACCGGAAACGCCTGACGGTTCGCCGTTCCGGCCGAGGCCGTGTCCCCGCCGTACCAGTGCAGGCCGTCAGGATTGCCCTGCGGGTCGCGATGGTCGTGTTTCAGTGTCAGCCCGCCGTCCTCATTGCGGCTGATGACCCAGGTGCGCGACCTGTCCTCCCCGACCCAGAAGGGAATACGGACCTCATCAGCCGAGCAGTCGCGTACATGCATGACCAGGCGCGCGGCAGCGAAATCGGCGTCGGCGGCGTCGGTCGTCACCACCCGGCCGAGGAAGCGTTGGCCACACAGGGCGTTGAGATTGGCCATGAAGGCCTCCTGCTGCGGTGCCGGTGCCGGGACGGTGGCACAGGCGGACAGGGCAAGAACGGCGGCGGCGAGAACGGCGATCTGTTTCATGGGCAGAGCCTAGCCCGAAGACCCGGCCTTGCCTAATCTGTCGCCATGGCTGCAACCGTGACGCTTCGCCTCATCATCGACGACCCGGTGCCGGGCGTGCGCTACAGCCTCCAGAAGGACGACATGCCGTTCGAGCCCCGCACCGCCGGCGACGGACCGCTCGCCTTCGAACTCCCTGTTACCCTGCATCCGGACGGCCGAATGACCGGCCCCTTCGTGCGTCGGGAAGGGCCGCAGCGACGCTTTGTCTATATCCGGATCGGCACCTCGGCAGGCGACCACGCCAGCGCCTGGAGCCGGCGCGCCAAGATCGACATCCACGACATTCCTGCGCCCCTGCTGGCCCCGAACGCCCGGCTGGAAGTGCATCTGCCGGGACGAGCCCGGGACGGGTCCCCCGCCTGCGCAACGGTGCGCCCGGTCAGGGAATGGCGGCCTGTCTGACCGGCGTTGACTTTGAAGCGCGCCTGAGTATGTTCCGCGCCTCTCATTTCAGCGGCTTTCGCCGTCGCAAAGGTAATTCCGATGGCCAAGCCGGCTTCAATCAAGATCCGCCTGAACTCGACTGCCGACACCGGCTTCTTCTATGTGACCAAGAAGAACGCCCGGACCATGACCGAGAAGATGGTCGTCAAGAAGTACGATCCGGTCGTGCGCAAGCACGTCGAGTTCAAGGAAGGCAAGATCAAGTAAGATCTCGCCACAGTCCGTTTTTTGAAACGCCCGGCCGAAAGGTCGGGCGTTTTGCTTTGGGGCCTGGGGGCCGCTTCGCGGGATCGGAGATTCCGGCTGACGCCGGCACGCAGGACCGCCATAGTCCTTCACGGGCCGACAGATGGCCTGCTGACGGCTCCGTCCATGTTGAACTGGTTGAAGGCCCAGACCGCACGCCGCACCGCCGGGCAACGGAGCTCGCCAACCGCCGCGGATGAATCTTTCGAGGAGGCGATGGCAGCCTGCCCGCCACAGGCCTCCTCCCAGCTGATGTCCGCAATCCGGAGTGTCGCCTCCGCCCTCGGGTCAGAGCCTTGGCACGGCCCGCTTCGCCACCACCGCGGCCGGATCATCGTCATTCTGGCCCGGCAGCTCGCAGACGCCAACAAACGGCTGGGTTCCAGCTACTGGACCGGTCCCGACGGGCACAACGTCGGTCTTGATGTCTTTAAGGCCTATGGCATCGCCCTGGCTGTCGCCGGCAGGGCCAGGTCGCTCGATGAACTGAAGGCGACCATGACCGCGGCGGCAGCAGCCTACCGCGAACGTCCCGGCGATCCCGACGGCTATGGCTCGGCAACCTTCGGCGAGATCGAACGCGACTTGAAGGCACTGTCGGACCAGATCGCCTGAAGCCGCCCTTTGCCCGGACAGCGGCCTTAAGGCCGTGCTAGCCTGCCAGGATGAGTGACCCGACCGACGGCCCGCCGACCCCGCCCGAAAGCCCGGTTCACCGGGCGCTCCGTTTCAAGCAGGAAGCCATGGCTGCACGGGAGAAGCCGCCGCGCGGCGGCCGTTTCCAGCGTGAGCAGGCGGCGCGTATCGCGACCGGCAAGTCCAAGCCCTGGATGAGTCGCTAGCAGGCGTCAGGCCGCCCGCGCGATGACCTGGTTCCGGCCGCGAGCCTTGGCCTCATAGACGCCTTCGTCGGCCCGCTTGAGCAGGGCGTCCGGCGTATCGGCGGGTCCGGTACTGGCGGCGACGCCGACCGAGACGGTAACGGTCAGGGCCTCTGTACCCCCCATGATCGGAAACGGCTGGGCCCCGACGTCGCGCCGGATCCGGTCTGCGACCTGAGCCGCGTCTTCCAGACTTGCCCCCGGCATGACCACGACGAACTCTTCACCGCCCAGGCGACACGGCAGGTCTATGGCGCGGACATTGGTCGCCAGACGCACCGCAAACTCCCGCAGCACCTCATCTCCGGCGTCGTGACCGAACCCGTCATTGACCAGCTTGAAGTGATCGATATCCATGACCAGGACAGCCACCGTATCCCCCCCATGGCAGGCCCGGCTCATCAGAGCCTGAAGCTGGCCAGCCATGTAGCGACGGTTGTGCAGGCCGGTCAGGGCATCGGTGACGGCCATCTCCAGACTGTAGTCGAGTTTTTGCTTGAGGAAGTCTGCGTAGCGCTTCCGCTTGATCTGGGTTCGGGCGCGCGCCTCGAGCTCCTCTGAGTCAACCGGGCGCAGCAAGATGTCGTTGACGCCCAGTTCCAGTGCCTTCAGCAGCCGGCCGCGATCCGCCGGGTCGACCACGGCGAGGATCGGAATTCGTCGGGCCGCCTCGGTCGATCGCGTCTGGGCCACAACACGCAGGCCGTCGAAATCAGCGCTGGAGACATTGACAATCATGAGATCGATGGGCCCGCGCGCGGTGATCATCGCCGCCGCCGGGTCGCTCTCAACCATCGGCCGGTGCTCGCCAGACAGATGATCGACCATCTTCTGCACCTGACGCGCATTGTCGTCCACAATCAGAATACGTCCGCCCGAGCCGCGCAGACGTCCGGCACCGTCGGTATCGACGCCAAGCCGACGCCCGCTTTCCTCGCGCTCGCGCAGCTCATCCATCACCGACTTCAACCGCAGCAGGGAGCGTACCCGGGCGAACAGGATGACGTCGTCAATCGGCTTGGTCACGAAATCGTCGGCACCGGCATCGAGGCCCTTCAGCTTGTCCTCTCGCCCGTCGAGTGCCGTCACCAGCACGACCGGGATGTGACGCGTCACCGGATCAGCCTTCAGCCGACGGCAGGTCTCGAACCCGTCCATACCCGGCATCATGACGTCGAGCAGGATGATGTCAGGACGCTCGTCATGAGCGACCTGCAGGGCCGAGGAACCGTCGCCGGCGGTCAGCACTTCATAATACTCGAGCGTCAGCTTGGCCTCGAGCAGGCGGACGTTCGCTTCGACGTCATCAACGACAAGAATACGAGCGGTCATTCGGTCCCTACCCCAGATGTTCCCGCACGACGTCGAGGAAATGCATCACTGAGATGGGCTTGGAGATATAGGCTTCACATCCGCCGCTGCGGATCCGCTCCTCGTCGCCCTTCATGGCGAAGGCGGTGACCGCGACGACCGGAATATGGCTCAACTCCTCGTCGTCCTTCAGCCATTTCGTGACCTCCAGACCACTGATCTCGGGCAACTGGATGTCCATCAGGATCAGGTCAGGCTTGTGGAGCCGCGCGAGCGCCAGAGCCTGCAACCCCTCGCGGGTCTGCAGCGTTTCGTAGCCCTGCGAGTCAAGCAGATCATGAAAGAGCTTCATGTTCAGCTCGTTATCCTCGACGATGAGGACTTTCTTGGACATCATCACCCTGGCCTGATCGTCTCCCGGTGCGGCTGCACGGAGGCTCGGCACCTTCTTCGTGCACATTGACCGGACGGGTCTTAAGTTGGGGTGAAGCCATCCCTGGAACTCCCGTGTCGATCCGCGCTATCTGCCGTGACTGCCTCCATACCGGCGACCAAAGGGTCGAGCGGTGCCCGGCCTGCGGTTCGCGCCGGATGGTTTGCCACGACGAGCTGGACCGGCTGACCATCGCCCATCTGGACTGCGACGCCTTCTATGCCTCGGTGGAAAAGCGTGACCGCCCCGAGCTGCGGGACCGGCCTGTCATCGTCGGTGGCGGCAAACGGGGCGTGGTCTCGACCTGCTGCTACATAGCCCGCCAGTATGGCGTTCACTCGGCCATGCCGATGTTCAAGGCGCTGAAGGCCTGCCCCGAGGCCGTGGTCATCAAGCCGGACTTCCGCAAATACATCGCGGCCAGCGAGGCCATATTCGGCGCGGTCGGCAAGCTGACCCCCCTCGTCCAGACCCTGTCGCTGGATGAAGCCTGGATCGGCCTCGCCGGCACCGAGCGGCTGAACGGCGGCTCGCCGGCCTTTCAGCTGATCCGGCTGCAAAAGCAGATCGAGGCAGACACCGGCCTGACCGTCTCGATCGGCCTGGCCCCAAATCGCTTCCTCGCCAAGGTGGCGTCCGAACTGGACAAGCCGCGCGGCTTCTCGGTGCTGGGATCAGAGGCACCGGCCGTGCTCGCGCCGCGCCCGGTGGGCATTCTGCCGGGCGTCGGCCCGGTGTTCCGCAAGACGCTGCAGAGCGACGGCTTCGCCACCGTCGGCGATCTGGCCGCAGCAGATGTCCGGGATCTGGTGCGTCGCTATGGCGAGACCGGTCTGCGGCTGCATGACCTCGCTCATGGTCGTGACGCCCGCGCCGTCAATCCCGGCCATGAGCGCAAGGGGATGAGTGCCGAAACGACCTTCGATAGAGACCTGACAACGGCCGGGGATCTTGAGGCGGAGCTTTGGCCCCTGTGCGAAAAGCTGGCCTCCAAGGCCCGGCGCGACGGCGTCGCCAGCCGGGTCCTGGTGCTCAAACTCCGTCGCACCGACTTCAAGGTCGTGACCCGGCGCATCAGCCTGCCCGAGCCGGTGCAGACCGCCCGCGCATTGTTCGCCGCGGGGCGGACGCTCATGGCCCCCGAACTGGGCCGTCCCTACCGTCTGATCGGCATCGGCATGGGTGAAATCATCGATGCCCCCGATTCCCATGCCCTGTTTGAGACGGCCGAGACCCGGACCCTCAGGACCGAAACGGCGATCGATGTCCTGCGCGCGAAATTCGGGGCGAAGGCCGTGATAGCCGGACGCGCGCTAAAGGACTGACAGACGGCGAAATGGAGTGGCAGCGTCACAGAACCATGATGACCGCGACCGCCGCGCCGGTCATAAGCGCCACAGCAATATCGGAGCCTCCCATGCGCCCCCATCGTCGTGACCTGATCGCCGGCTCGGCCGCCGCCTTTGCCTTTACCGGCCTGGCCCAGAGTGTCACGGCCCAGACGGCCTCGACGGAAGAGACCTATATCAATGAAGTCCACGGCTATGGCCCGCTGATACCGGACCCCAACCGCCTGCTCGATCTGCCGGAGGGCTTTTCCTACGAGGTCATCTCCCAGAGTGGTGACACCATGGACGATGGATTGTTCGTACCTGGTCAGCCGGACGGAATGGGATGCTTCCCGCTCGACGGATCGCGTGTGGCCCTGGTTCGCAACCACGAACTCAAGGGGTCCAGCGGCCTGCATCGTAACCTCGGCCCCGGCGGCTTCCGTCAGGAACGGATCGGCCTGCTGGACGCAGCCAAGGGCTATGACACATACAAGAATGGACGGCCGTTGCCCGGCGGCACGACGACCCTGGTTTACGACCTCGAGACCCGCAAGACGGTGCGCCAGTACCTGTCGCTGGCCGGGACCAGCACCAACTGCTCGGGCGGCCACACCCCCTGGGGCAGCTGGCTGACCTGCGAAGAGACGCTCGAAACAGCGGCCAACGCCGATGTGACCAGGTCCCACGGCTGGGTCTTTGAAGTCCCGGCGGATGCGACCGGTCTGGTCCCCCCGGTGCCCCTGAAGGCGATGGGCCGGTTCGACCACGAAGCGGTGTGCATCGATCCGCGGACCGGCATCGTCTATCTGACGGAGGACGACAACGAGGGCCTCCTGTACCGCTTCATCCCGACCACCCCCGGCAAACTGATCGACGGCGGCAGGCTTCAGGCCATGGCCTTTATCGACAAGCCGCGCGCAGACAGCCGCAACCAGGGCGACCGCGAGTGGGAGGTCGGGGACTGGCGCAACGTGACCTGGATCGACATGGAGGACGTCGAGAGCCCGGCGGGCGATCTGAACGATCGCGGTCACGCCAAGGGTGCGGCGCTCGTGGCGCGCGGGGAAGGCATCTTCTGGGGCGATGGCGAGCTCTATCTGACGGCCACCTCCGGCGGTCCGATCCGAGCGGGACAGGTCATGCGCTATGTCCCGTCGCCGGATGAAGGCGCGGCCCGTGAGTCCCGTCGCCCCGGACGGCTCCAGCTGTTTGCCGAGAGCACGGACAAACGTGTGATGAACATGGTCGACAATCTTGCCATCGCGCCGTGGGGTCACCTGATCCTGTGCGAGGACAACTACTCCAGCGACGTTCGCAACCACATCAAGGGCGTCACGCCCGACGGCAAGGTCTATACGATCGGGCGCAACGTGTTCTCGGGCAATTCAGAGTTCGCCGGAGGGTGCTTCTCGCCGGACGGCTCGGTCTTGTTCGTAAACATCATGTACCCGGGGATCACCTTCGCAATCAGAGGCCCCTGGTCCTCGATCCGGACGTAAACAGCCGGGCCTGGGAGCGGCGCACAAGCCACAGGTTGAGCGTAGCCGTGGCCAGCACCAGCGCCGCTCCGGCCTGGTGCAGGGCACCCAGCCACAGGGGTGTGGCGCTCATGAGGGTCGCGATCCCCAGCAAGGCCTGCAGCCAGAGCGCCCCCGCGACCGCAAAGGCTGCTGCCCCGAGTCCCTCGGCCAGCCGGCAGCGCCAGGCCTGTACCGCATAGCCGGTTCCGCCGATCAACAGCACATAGGCCCAGATGCGGTGATTGAACTGCACCAGCGCCTGGTCATGCAGGAAGGCCAGACCGCCCAAACCCCAGTCTACCGGAGCCAGTATCGCCCCGTTCATCAAGGGCCAGTCGGTGTATATGAACCCGGCCTTGGCCCCGGCGACCAGCCCGCCCAGCAGACACTGGAAGAAGACGGCTCCAAGCAGCACCGCAGCACTGCGGCTCCAGACCACCGGCGGACGGCTGTGAGATGCGCCGTTCCATGCCTCCAGACCGGTCCAGATCAGTCCCATGAAGATCAGCAGGGCCAGACCGAGATGGGTCGCCAGCCGCTCGGGGGCGACATCGACCCGCTCGGACAGGCCGCTGGACACCATCCACCAGCCAATCAGCCCCTGCAGCCCACCGAGGGCCAGCAGGATGGCGCAGCGCCCGATCAGCCGCTGCGGAATCTGACGCAGGATCAGAAAGACAGCGAATGGCAGGGCGAAAGCCGCACCGATCACCCGCCCCAGCAACCGATGGGCCCATTCCCACCAGAAGATTTCCTGGAACTCAGCCAGACTCATGCCGGCGTTGACCTGGGTGTACTGCGGAATGGCCCGGTATTTATCGAAGGCCTCTTGCCAGTCGGCCGCGTTCATCGGCGGCAGAGCCCCCATGATCGGCTTCCACTCGGTGATCGACAGCCCTGATCCGGTCAGGCGGGTGATGCCCCCAACCACCACCATGATGAACACCAGGGCGGCACAGCCGAAAAGCCATATCGCGACCGCGCGGTTTTGGTCGCTACCGATGAAACGCTTCATTCGACGTCTGCCGTCCTGACCGTTACAGTGCCCCTGCGATCCTCGATCACGCTGGCCCCGTGGGTATGCCCCCGCTGTGCCGCGATATCGAGTCGCTTTACGGCGTCCGATCGCCGCAAGTCTGGAGAGGCGGGTTGCCCTACATCGAAATCATCCTCGCTGTCCTCGGGGCATTTGCCCTGTCCTGGCTGGCCGACCTGGTCAGCGGACGCCGGGGTCTGTTTGCCAC
>JBEIJS010000006.1:0-32684 GCA_040380105.1 Caulobacteraceae bacterium
ACTGGAAGCCAAGGCGGCTTTTGACGGCTATCTGAAGACCGGTGCCTCGTTCGGGCTGGAGCTGAAGGCGGGCTTGAGCACGGCGTCGAATTCGGCCGGCTATGTGGTGCCGGAGCAGACCGAGCGGGCGATCGAGCGGCGGCTGATGGCGGGGTCGCCGATGCGCGAGATCGCCACGGTGCGGACGGTCGGCGCCGGGGTGTTCAGAAAGCCGGTGTCGACGGCGGGCGTGGCCTCTGGCTGGGTGGCCGAGACGGCGGCGCGGCCTGAGACGGATCCGGCGACCCTGGCCCTGCTGGAGTTCCCGTCGGCCGATCTCTACGCCAATCCGGCGGCGACCCAGTCGCTGCTGGATGACGCCCTGATCGACCTTGACGAATGGCTGGCGGCCGAGGTCGAAGACGCCTTTGCGGCACAGGAGACCCAGGCCTTCGTCAACGGCGACGGTGTCAACAAACCCAAGGGCTTCCTCAACTATCCGATCGTGGCGGATGCGAGCGCGGTCTGGGGCCAGATCGGTTCTGTCGCCTCGGGCGCGGCGGGGGCCTTCGCCCCGACCAGCCCGACCGACCGGTTGATCGACCTGGTCTATGCACCCAGGGCCCAGTTCCGGCCGAACGGGCGGTTCGTGATGAACCGCAAGACGGTCTCGGCGGTGCGCAAATTCAAGGACGCCGACGGCAACTACATCTGGCAGCCGGCACAGCGGGCGGGCGAGACCGCCAGCCTGCTGGGCTATCGGGTGACCGAGATCGAGACCATGCCGGACATCGCCGCCAACAGCGCGGCCATCGCCTTCGGCGATTTCCAGCGCGGCTATCTGATCGTCGATCGGGCCGGGGTGCGGGTGCTGCGGGACCCCTATTCGGCCAAGCCCTATGTGCTGTTCTACACCACCAAACGCGTCGGCGGCGGGGTGCAGAACTTTGATGCGATCAAGGTGATGAAGTTCGCGGCGAGCTGACGCTCGCCGAAGGGCTTAGGGCTTAGAGCTTAGGACGAGGGGGCGGCGGACCAAGCCCTACGACCTAGGCCCTAAGCCCTCGTTTTTCTTCAAGACAATCGAGGTTACCCATGACCGCACCCGTCTTGCTGGCGGAAGCGAAGCTGTTCCTGCGCGTCGAGCATGCGGCGGAGGACGGGCTGATCCAGACGTTGATCGATGCGGCCCGGGCGCGGGTCGAGGGGGATGTCGGGCTGACCTTGAGCTCGACCTCGCCGGCGGCATTGCGGCTGGCGATCCTGATGCTGGCCCTGCGGGCCTATGAGCGGGGCGATGCGGAGATGCCGGTTGCGTCGGTCGAGGGCTGGATCGCGCCTTACCGCGTGGTGCGGCTGTGAAGGTGCTGGCGGAGCTGCTTCAGGGCGTCGAGAGCGAGACGCCCTATGGCGGCCGGGCGGTCAGCTGGGAGCCCCTCGGCTGGGCCTGGTTGAAGCTGGGGGCGCGGCGCCGGCGCGAGAGGAGCGAGCCGGGCGGGTTGCGGGTGGTCGAGACGGTGACGGCGGAGACGCGGTCGGACGCGCGGCTGGCCGAGGGCCGGGTGCTGGGATTCGGCGGCGGCGACTGGCGGATCGTCTCGGGCGAGACGGTCGGCGGGCGGGCGATCCTGAACCTGGAGCGGATACGATGAGCGCGCACGAACTGGCGCTGCAGAAGGCACTGCTCGGGCATCTGAAGGCGGATGCGGCGTTGCAGGCCTTGCTGGGGGAACCGGCGCGGATCTGGGACGCAGCGCCGAAGGACGCTGCCTTTCCGCATCTGCTGATCGGGCGGTGCGAGAGCCGGCCGGTCGGGGCAGACGGTGGCGGGATCGAGCAAGCGCTGACCCTGACGGTGGTGTCGCGGTTCCGCGGGACCGAGGAGGCCAAGGCGGTGCTGGCGGCGGTGCGGGTCGCGCTGAACGACGCGATCCTGGAGGCCGACGGGGTGCGGACAGTGAACCTGAGGGTGACGTTCGCCGATGTGTTCCCGGGCGCCGACGCGGCGCGGACATTTGCGGTGCTGCGGGTGCGCGCGGTGACGGAAGAGGTGTGATTGGTGATTGGTGATTGGTGATTGGTGGTTGGTGAGGGCGTATCTGGCAATCACCCGCCACCAATCACCAGCCACCCATTTCCAACAGAACGGACGGAGGACAGGGTCATGGCAGCTCAACGGGGCAGGGACATACTGCTGAAGATCGAGGGCGCGCCGGGCGTGTTCACGACGGTGGCGGGGCTGAGGGCGCGGACGATTTCGCTGAACGCGCGGACGGTGGACGCGACCGACGGCGACAGTGCCGGGCGGTGGCGCGAGCTGCTGGGCGGGGCGGGGGTCAGGTCGGCGGCGGTAGCGGGGCAGGGGATTTTCCGCGATGCGGCGTCCGACGCCCTGATCCGTGAGGCCTTCTTTTCCCAGGCGGCGAGCGTGTGGCGGCTGATCGTTCCGGACTTCGGCGTACTGAAGGGGCCGTTTCTGGTGGCGGCGCTGGAATATGCCGGCGAGCACGAGGGCGAAGCGACGTTCGCGATCAGCCTGGCGAGCGCGGGTGAGATTTCGTTCGAGGCCCTGTGATGGCGGCCAATGGCGCGCGGGGCGAGGTGGTCGTGGTGCTGGCCGGGGCGGAGCGGCGACTGTGCCTGACGCTGGGCGCGCTGGCGGAGATCGAGGCGGGGCTGGAGCTGGACGGGTTGTCCGGCCTGGCGGAGCGGATGCGGGCGCTGTCGGCGCGGGATCTGACGGTGGTGCTGGTGGCGCTTTTGCGGGGCGGCGGCGAGCGGGCGCTGGCGGATGGGCTTGATCGGGCCCCGGTCGATCCCCGTGAGGCGGCGGAGGCGGTGGCGAAGGCCTTTGCGGCGGCGGCCCGGTGAGCGTGGGGATGCGTCAGCCGTCCCTCCACCACCCTTCGGGTGGCCCCCCTCCCCGCGAGGCGGGGAGGAGACCCGACTGGGGTGAGATGCTGCGGGCGGCGGCGCGGATGGGTGTCGGACCTGAGGCCTTCTGGCGGTTGTCGCTGCGGGAGTGGCGGATGCTGACGGAGCGGCCGGGTGACGGGGTGCCGCTGGGGCGGCTGGATTTCGAGCGGATGGCGAAGGCCTGGCCGGACTGAGCGGGCTTCTCCCTCCCCCGAAGTGGGGAGGGACGATCGCGCAGCGATCCGGGTGGGGAAGTGTGAAACCGGGCACCGTCGGCGTGTGACTGGCGTGCCCCACCCGGGCTGCGCTTCGCTTCGCCGTCCCTCCCCATGAAGGGGAGGGAGAAAGGGAGACATGACTGAGACACTCGAACCGACCGGCCTGGACGGCGTGCCGCGCAAGGCGGCCGAGGCGGCGGCGGCGCTGGAGGCGCTGAGGGAGCCGGCGGCGCGGGCGGCGGCCTCGATCGAGGACGCCTTCGGCCGGGCCGGAGACGGGCTGGTGCGGTCGCTGGCGCGTGCGGCGGCGGACGGCGAGGTCAGCCTGGCCGAATTGGCGCGGGCGGTGCTGGCGGCGGTGAATGCGGCGTCAGGGTCGAGCGGCGGAGGCGGGCTGGGCGAGGCGATCGCCCGGGTGGTGCAGTCGGCTTTTGCGGGGTCCCGGGCCGACGGTGGCACCGTGCTGGGCGGCGGGGCCTATCTGGTCGGCGAGCGCGGGCCGGAGGTGTTCCGGCCGGCCGGCCCCGGCGTGATCGAGCCCACCGGGGGAGGTGCCGGCGTCACCGTCAATGTGCGGGTGGACGGCGGGGCGCCGGGGTTGCTGCGCTCGGAGGCGCAGATCGCCCAGATGCTGGCGCGCGCCGTATCGCTGGGCGCGCGCCGGCTCTGAGCCGTGACGCGGTTGGGCGGTCAGTAACCCTTGGGATTGGGTCCGAAGCGGTTTTCACCACGCTGGCCGTCAGCCAGACCGATCCAGAGCAGGAAGCCGAGATTGACCAGCGTCAGCAGCCCGAAAAGACCCAGCACGGGTGCGATGAGCGCCAGGATGGCGGCCGGGTCCTCGCGTTCGAGTGCGGCAACATTGCCGAGGGCCGCAATGCCGATCATGCCGATGGCGACGAATATGCCGACGATGCTGACCACCCAGGGCACGGCGATCAGCCAGCCGCTCTGACCCATGTCGTGCAGGCGTTTCACCGCGATGGCCAGGTTGGGCCAGATCAGCGCGATCGAGATGAAGAAGCCGATCAGGGGAAGCCAGCCCGAGACGACGCCGACGCCGAGGCAGATCAGCCAGCCGATCCAGAAATGCGAGCGTCGTGTCCGGCCCTCGAACGAAAACAGCAGCTTCTGCCAGTCAAAGCTCTGAATCTGGTGAGAATTTTCCGTCGTCATGTCGTCCTCCCGCGCGCCGGACATCGCATCCGCACAGGGGAAGATGACCGAACGCTGCTCGCCCGACAAGCGAAAGCCGATGTCGGGGCGCCTGCAGCACAGGGAGGCGGCGGATGGCCATTCATGAGGTCAGGTCCCCGCTTTCGCGGGGATGACAAGGTGGGGATCACAGGGCGGTGTGCGGGAGGGACGGATGGGTTTTCATGAGGTGCGGTTGCCCGCGCGGCTGGCGTTTGGATCGACCGGCGGGGTGGAGCGGCGGACGGAGATTGTGACGCTGGGCTCAGGGTTCGAGCGGCGGTCGACACCCTGGGCACAGGGGCGGCGGCGCTATCTGATCGGGACCAATCTGCGGTCGCTGGACGATATGGCGGCGTTGACCGGGTTCTTCGAGGCACGGAGGGGGCGGTTGTACGGCTTCCGGTTCCGGGATTTCGCGGACTGCAAGTCTTGCGCGCCGGGGGCGGCGATCGGTCCGCGGGATCAGGTTCTGGGAGCGGGTGACGGGACGCGGACGGTGTTCCCCCTGATAAAACGCTACGGAGCCGGGACCGATGCGCCGGAGCGGCGGATCACCAAGCCGGTCGGGGGGACGGTGCGGATTGCGGTTGCCGGGGTCGAACTGCCGGTGTCGGGGTTCGTCGTCGATACGACGACGGGCGAGGCCAGGCTGGCGGCTGCGCCCGGCAGGGGGGCTGTTGTGACGGCCGGGTTCGAATTCGACACCCCGGTGCGGTTCGACGCCGACCGGATCGAGGTCACGCTGGAGAGTTTCGACGCAGGACGAATGGCGGCCGTGCCGCTGATCGAGGTGCGGGTCTAGTCCATGAGAACCCTACCGAACGAACTGGCCGCCCGCATCGAAAGCGGGGCGGCGATGCTTTGTCATGCCTGGTTGCTGCGACGGACCGACGGTCTGGACCTGGGGTTCACCGATCATGACCGGGACCTGACCATTGAGGGCGTCCTGTGCCGGGCGAGGAGCGGCTGGACGACCGGGGCGGCGGACAGCGCCGTAGGGCTGGGTGCCGGATCGGCGGCGGTCGCGGGCGGGCTGGACGATGCCGCGATCACCGGGGCGGATATCGAGGCCGGCCTCTATGACGGGGCGTCGGTGGCGCTGTGGCGGGTGGACTGGGATCGGCCGGATCTGCGGGTGAGGCTGTGGACGGCGACGCTGGCCCGGATCCTGTGCGAGGGGACCCGGTTCCGTGCCGAACTGGAAGGCCCCCTGGCGAAACTGGAGCGGGTCGTCGGCCGAGCCTATGGCCGGGGGTGCGATGCGATCTTCGGGGACCGGCGCTGTGGCGTTGATCCGGACGCCTTTCCCGGCCTGACCTGTGACAAGCGCTGGGCGACCTGCGTCGGGACCTTTGCCAACGGGGTCAATTTTCAGGGCTTTCCGGATGTTCCCGGCGACGACTTCCTGACCGCGACGCCGGTCGAGGGGGGACGCCATGACGGCGGGAGCCGGCGATGAGGGCCGCGATCGTGGCGGCGGCGCGCGGATGGCTGGGCACACCCTACCGGCATCAGGCGAGTATGCGGGGCGAGGGGGCGGACTGTCTGGGTCTGGTCCGCGGGGTGTGGCGCGAGCTGATCGGGGCCGAGCCTGAGGCCCCGCCGCCCTACCGGCCCGACTGGGCCGAGGTCGGCGGCGAGGAGACCCTGCTGGCGGCGGCGCGGCGGTGGCTCAAGGAGATACCTGTGGAGGCTGCGTTTGCGGGTGACGTGCTGCTGTTCCGCATGGCCCCCGGATGTCCGGCCAAACATTGCGCGATCCTGAGCGACATGACCGGTGCCGAGCCGAGGATGATCCACGCCTATTGGGGGCGGTCGGTGGTGGAAAGCTGGATGGGCGCGTGGTGGCGTCGAAGGCTGGTCGCGGCCTTTCGCCTGCCCGGCGTTGAACCTGTGCGAGAGGCCTGACCATGGCGCAGATGATTCTGGGCACGGTCGGCCAGGCGATCGGAGGACCGGTCGGGGCGGTCATCGGGGCGAGCCTTGGACGGGTTGTCGACCAGCGGGTGATCTCCGGTCTTGAGCCCGCGCGACAGCGGGGGCCGCGGCTGGAAACGCTGAGGGTGCAGGGCTCGGCGGAGGGTGCGCCGATGGCCTGTGTGTTCGGGCGGGCGCGGGTGACCGGTCAGGTGATCTGGGCCGCGCGCTTCCTCGAGGGGCGCCGGACGTCCTCTGCCGGCAAGGGCGGACCGCGGACGGTGGAATACGACTATTCGCTGAGCTTCGCCGTGGCCCTGTGCGAGGGCGAGGTCGACGGGATTGGCCGGGTCTGGGCGGACGGGCAGCCGATGGATATGTCGGGCGTGACGATGCGGTTGCACAGGGGCGGGGTCGGGCAGACGCCGGATCCGCTGATCGAGGCGGTGGAGGGGGCCGCACCGGCCTATCGGGGCACGGCCTATGTGGTTTTCGAGGACTTGCCGCTGGGGCCCTATGGCAACCGGCTGCCGCAACTGGGGTTCGAGGTGTTCCGCCGGGCGCGCGGGACGGTGCCCCGGCTGGAAGATCGGCTGGAGGGGGTCTGTCTGATACCGGGGGCCGGAGAGTTCGTTCTCGCGACCGAAGGGATCCTGCGGCGCGACGGACTGACCCGCACCACGGCGGAGAACCTGCATACGGGTGAGGGGCGGACGGACCTGGCGGCGTCGCTGGATCAACTTCAGGCGCAGTGCCCGAACCTCAAGCGGGTCAGTCTGGTGGTCGGCTGGTTCGGCAATGATCTGCGGGCCGGGCACTGTAGCATCCGGCCCGGGGTCGAGCGGATCGACAAGGCGACGGAGCCCCTGCGCTGGTCGGTGGCCGGACTGGGAAGGACCGGGGCGCATCGGATCTCGCAGAGCGGCGGGGGTCCTGCCTATGGCGGAACGCCATCGGACGAGACCGTGCGTCAGGCCGTGGCAGAGCTGAAGTCGCGCGGGCTGGAGGTCACGCTCTACCCGTTCCTGTTCATGGACGTGCCGGCGGGGAACGGCTTGCCGGATCCGTACGGAGGGCCGGAGCAGGCGGCCTATCCCTGGCGGGGGCGCGTTACGGGTCCTGACGGTGAAGGCGCTGCGGCGCAGGTCGCCGCCCTGTTCGGGACAGCCGGTGGCTGGGGGCTGCGGCGGTTTGCGCTGCATTATGCCGCCCTCGCGGCGGAAACAGGGGCTGACGGGCTGTTGATCGGCTCCGAGATGCGCGGGCTGACGATGATGCGGGATGCCGGCGGTGCGTTTCCTGCGGTGGCGGGGTTCCGGGCGCTGGCAGCGGAATGCCGGGCGGTCGTCGGGCCCGGGGTCGCGCTCAGCTATGCGGCGGACTGGTCGGAGTATGCGGGCGTGCGGCGCGGGGGCGAGGTCTTGTTCCACCTTGATCCGCTGTGGGCCGATCCGGACATCGACTACGTCGGGATCGACTGGTACCCGCCGCTGGGAGACTGGCGGGCGGGTGACGGCGGCCTGGACAGCGCCGCCTTCGCCGGGCCGGACGATCCCGCCTATCTGGCCATGCAGGTGGCGGGCGGCGAGGGGTATGACTGGTTCTACGCCACCGACGCGGACCGGTCGGCGCAGGTCCGGACACCGATCGCGGACACGGCGCACGGCGAGGACCGGGTGTTCCGGATCAAGGATCTGAAGGGCTGGTGGGCCAATGCGCACCATGACCGGCCGGGGGGTCTGAGACGCGCCACGCCAACCGACTGGGTCGCCGGGATGAAGCCGGTCCGGTTGACGGAGTTCGGTTGCGCGGCCGTGGACCGGGGCGGCAATGCCCCGAACCTGTTCCAGGATCCAAAGAGCGCTGAAAATGCCCTGCCGCCGTTCTCGACCGGCGCGCGGGACGACCGGATGCAGCGACGGGCCCTGGAGGCGGTGCTGGGGCATTTTGCCGGGGCCGACAACAATCCGGTCTCGCCGGTCTATGGCAGGCCCATGGTCGAGGCGGCGGATGTCTGGTGCTGGGATGCGCGACCCTGGCCGGCGTTTCCGGCGCGGGGGGATGTCTGGGCTGATGCGGGCGCCTGGCGCACCGGCCACTGGCTGAACGGGCGACTGGCCGGCGAGACGCGCGATCTGATCGCAGCGGTCCTGGGGCGTGGCGGACTGGGCGAGGATGAGTTCGAGGTCTGCGCCACGGTGGATGCGGTGCAGGGCTACATCATCGATCGGCCCATGCGGACGCGGGATGCGCTTGAGCCGCTTCTGGCCGGTCTGGGCCTGATCGCAGCGGAACGGGGCGGCCGGGTGGCGGTCATGGATGACGGGGCCGCGGCCAAGGCTGTGCTGACGGCGGAGGCTCTGGCCTTGCCGGATGAAGGTGAGAGCCTGAAGGCCGAGCGGGTCCTGGAGCTGAAGCCGGGCACGGCCCGGGTGCGCTATATCGACGGTGACGCCGGGTATCAGACGGGTGCGGCGGTCGTGCGGACGGCGGGTGAGGGTGGCTGCATCGACCTTGACCTGCCGGCGGTGTGTTCGGGTGCGCTGGCGCGGGCGGCTGCCGAGCGCGCCCTCGTGGCCGGGGGAAAGGACCGGCTGGTGGTGACGCCGGGTCCGTTGCAGGCCCTGACGCTGGAGCCGGGCGATACGGTGACGGTCGAGGGTCGGAGCGGCGGTTGGCGGGTCATGCGTCTGGACATGGATGAGGCGCCGTCGGCGGTTCTGGAGCCGGTTTCGGTGGTCCGGGTCGGCGAGGATCATGGACGGCCGGCCCCGGGCGAGGCGTCGCGAATTTCCGGTGCGCCCTTCCTGCGGATGATGGAACTGCCGCCGCTGATCGGAGCCGAGGATGATGGTCGGCCGATTGTGGTCGTGGCAAGCGATCCCTGGCGGCCCATGCGTGTGTTTGCCGGGGTGGATGCAACGGCGCTGACGGTGCGGGGAGATGTCGCCCGGCCGGCGACCGTCGGGGTGCTGGTCGAGGCGCTGGGGGCCGGTGTGCGGCATCGCTGGGACACGGTGAATACCCTGCTGGTCCGGATCGAGGGGCGGGCACCGGAGGGCCGTTCGGACGCCGCGGTGTTCGCCGGCGGCAATGCTGTGGCGATCGAGACCGCTGCGGGTTGGGAGCTGGTGCAGTTCCGGTCGGCGACCCTGGTCGGGGAGGGGGTCTGGCAACTGACCTGCCTGTTGCGGGGGCAGCAGGGAACGGAAGCCTTGGGCGCGGCGAGCGGGGCGGTCATGGTGGTCCTGGACCAGGCCCCGGCACGGGCGGACTCGTCCCGGGCCGAGCGTGGCCTGCCGTTGATCTGGCGGGCCGGGCCCTCGGGCGGACCCGCCGGGGGAACCGGTGTGAGCGAGGTCGGGTTCACGGTCACCGGCCTGCATGAGCGGCCCTGGTCGCCGGCGCACCTGCGGGCGAGGGCGCGAGTGGACGGGGGCTTCGACCTCGGCTGGATCGCGCGGGCCCGGATTGACGGGGATCGCTGGGACGGCGAGGCAGTGGCGTCCGCGTCGCCGCGCTTTCGCATTCGGGTGCTGGACGGAGCGGACGAGAAACGGACGTTCGAGGTCGGGACGGACGCGGCCATCTATACCGCCGCCGACCGGGCCGCCGATTTCCCGACCGGACTGGACGCGGAGTCTCGCATAGCCGTGGCGCAATGGGGCGACGGTTACGGCTGGGGGCGTGAGGCGTCTGTTGCTCTCAGGGCCTGATTTGCGCATCGCCCTTTGCGCGGCGCACGCGATGCCCTAACTGACGATCTCGGCTTTTGATGGAGCGGTATTCGACGTGGCGGGCGATCCCTACAAGGAACTGGGCGTTTCGAGGGGCGCAAGCGCGGACGAAATCAAGAAGGCGTTCCGCAAGCTCGCCAAGGAACTGCATCCTGACAAGAACCCCGGCAATACGGTCGCCGACGAGCGGTTCAAGCGGATCACGGCCGCTTTTGACCTGCTGGGGGACAAGGACAAGCGGGCGAAATTCGACCGGGGCGAGATCGACGCGGACGGGCGTGAGCAGTTCCGCGGTTTCGGCGGCGGCGGCCCCGGCGGTGCGCGAGGCGGTCCGGGCGGGAATCCGTTCGGCCAGGGCGGTGCCCGGCAGCAGGGCTTCGAGAACATCGACCTCGACGAGCTGTTCGGCGGCATGTTCGGCGGTGGCGCGCGACCGGGGGGTGCCCGGCCCGGGGGCTTTGCGGGGAAGGGCCAGGACGTCAAGGCGACGCTGGAAATCAGTCTGGAAGACTCGATCTCGGGTGCGACGCGGCGCATCCAGTTTTCGGACGGGCGGATGCTGGATGTGGCGATCCCGAAGGGAGCCGGCGACGGCCAGATGATACGGCTGAAGGGCCAGGGCGCGCCGGGGCGGGGTGGCCCCCCCGGCGACGCCCTGATCGAGTTGAAGCTGGCGAAACATCCGGTCTTCACCCAGGACGGCGCGGACCTGACGATGGATCAGCCCGTGGCGCTGTATGACGCCGTACTGGGCGGCAAGGTACCGGTGCGCACGCCGGAGGGGACGGTCAGCATGACGATCCCGGCCGGTTCCAACTCGGGCAAGGTGCTGAGGCTGAAGGGGCGGGGCGCGTTCGCCGACGGCAGGCGCGGCGACCTGCTGGCGAAACTCATGATCATCCTGCCGGAGGACAGTGCGGCGTTGGTGAAGCTGGCGCAGGGCGTCCGCGACAGGGGGCCGATCAGGCCGTTTCGCGACTGATGGCGAACCGGCCGAACCTCAAGCCGCAGCGGCCGTGGTTTTCGGCCGGGCCGACGGCGAAACGCCCGGGATGGTCGTCACAGGCGATCCCGCAGGATTTGCTCGGCCGTGGAATCCGCGCGCCTGAGGTGGTGGAGCGGTTCGCCCACGGGCTGAGACAGACGCGGGCGCTGCTGCAGGTCCCGACCGACTGGGTGCTGGTCTATGTGCCGGGGTCCGACACCGGGGCGGTCGAGGCCGCCATGTGGTCGATGCTGGGCGAGCGGCCGGTTCAGGTTCTGGCATTCGAGAATTTCGGCAAGGTGTGGGCGACGGATGCGGTCGAGCATCTGAAACTGGACCCCGAGGTGATCGCGGCCCCCTGGGGCGAATGGCCCGACACATCGGCGGTCGATCCGGCTAGGGATCTGGTGTTTCCCTGGAACGGGACGACGTCGGGCGTACGCGCACCGAACGCGGACTTCATCGCGGGCGACCGTGAGGGGATCGTGATCTGCGACGCGACCTCTGCGGCCTTTGCCATGCCCCTGCCCTGGAACAAGCTGGATGTGGTGACCTTCAGCTTCCAGAAGGCGCTGGGCGGGGAGGCGGGTCTGGGCGTCGCTGCCCTGTCGCCGCGCGCCGTCGAGCGGCTGGACCGCTATGCGCCGCCACGGCCGGTGCCGAAGGTGCTGCGCCTGCGCGACGCCAAGGGGTTCGACCGGCTGCTGGCCACGGGGTCGATGCTGAACACCTTTTCGATCTGGACGATCGAGGACTGGATCGATGCGGTCGAGTGGGGACTGTCGGTCGGCGGGCTGGAGACCCTGATCGCGCGGACCAATGCCAATGCCGCGGCGGTCGAGGCCTGGGTCGGGCGGACGGACTGGATCGACTATCTGGCCGTGGACCCGGCGACGCGGTCGACGACGTCGGTCTGTCTCAGGATTGTCGATCCGCGCGTCACTGCCATGACCGATGAGGCGCGTCAGGCGCTGGTGATGCGGATGAAGGCCCTGGTCGAAGGCGAGGGCGCGGCGTTTGACATTGAGGCCCACCGCAATGCGCCTGCGGGCCTGCGTATCTGGTGCGGCTGCACCGTCGAGGTTGCCGATATAGAGGCGCTGACGCCGTGGCTGGACTGGGCCTTCGAGACGGCGCTGGCGGAATAATCGCCCGATCGCGGGACACCCGCTGATTCCCCGGCTATAGGCTGCGCCCGCATTCCGAAATCCCGGACAGCGGAGAACAATCTTGGCGAACGTTGCAGTGGTCGGTGCCCAGTGGGGCGACGAGGGCAAGGGCAAGATTGTCGACTGGCTGTCGAACCGGGCCGATATGGTCGTGCGGTTCCAGGGCGGGCACAACGCCGGCCATACGCTGGTCGTCGACGGCAAGGTCTACAAGCTGGCGCTGTTGCCGTCGGGCGTGGTGCAGGGCAAGCCCTCGATCATCGGCAATGGCGTGGTCGTCGATCCCTGGCATCTGGTCGGCGAGATCGAGAAGATCGAGGCGCAGGGTATCCGGATCAGTCCGGACGTCCTGATCGTGGCCGACAATGCCTGTCTGATCCTGCCCATCCATCCGGCGCTGGATGTGGCGCGGGAAGCCGCTGCGAGCGCCCCCGGCGCGCGGATCGGCACGACCGGACGCGGGATTGGTCCCGCCTATGAAGACAAGGTGGGGCGTCGGGCAATCCGGGTCTGCGATCTGGCGAATGAGGACGACCTGAGGGTCAAGATTGACCGGCTGCGTTCGCACCATGATCCGCTGCGCGCCGGCCTGGGGCTGGAGCCGATCGATCCCGAGGCGTTACTGGCCCAACTGCTTGAGATCGCGCCGAAGATCCTGCCGTATGTGCAGCCGGCCTGGCGGGTGCTGGAGCAGGCAAGACGGGACGGCAAGCGGGTGCTGTTCGAGGGGGCCCAGGGGGCCTTCCTGGACGTGGATCACGGCACCTACCCCTATGTGACCAGCTCGAACACCGTTGCGGGCCAGGCTGCGGCCGGCTCGGGTATCGGCCCGCGCGGCGTCGGCTATGTGCTGGGGATCGTCAAGGCCTACACCACGCGCGTCGGCGAGGGGCCGTTTGCCTGTGAGCTGAGTGACGCGGTCGGAACCCATCTGGCGACCGTGGGACGTGAGGTCGGGGTCAATACAGGCCGGGCGCGCCGCTGCGGCTGGTTCGATGCGGTGCTGGTGCGCCAGTCGGTGGCCATCAACGGCATCGACGGCATCGCCCTGACCAAGCTGGACGTGCTGGACGGGTTGAAGACGCTCAAGATCTGCACCGGCTACCGGATCGATGGACAGGTGCTGGACTATCTGCCGTCGAGCCTCAAGGCGCAGGCAGCCGCCGAGCCGGTGTTTGAGGAAATGGATGGCTGGAGCGAAAGCACCGCCGGCGCGCGCAGTTTCCGCGACCTGAACGCCAATGCGGTCAAATATGTCCGCCGGATCGAAGAATTGATCGGGGCTCCGGTGGCGCTCCTGTCGACCAGCCCCGAGCGGGACGACACGATCATGATGCACGACCCGTTCCGCGGCTAGGCCTCACAGTTAACCGGGCAACGCTATCCTTGTTCAAGCGACCTTAACCGGCTTGGGTTAGGAACATCTTCCCGATTTGGGATGAGGTGTGTCTTGTTCGCAGTTGATCGTCGTTTGCTGGCGAAGCTGGAGCCCGTGGTCCAGCGGGTCCTTGTTGTTGACCCCAATCTGCACGCCGCACGCCTGCTGACCGAGATCATGAAGAGTCTGGGTGCGCGCGATGTCGTGGTTCAGCCGGATCAGACCCTGGCTCTGATGGCGGCGGAGGAAATGGAACCCGGCATCATCTTTATCGAACGCAGCGGTGAGGGTCTGGACGGCGAATCCCTGGCGAGAGCGCTGCGGCGCTCGCACATGCAGTGCCGACGCGCCGCGGTTATCATGGTTACAGCCGATGCCACCGAGCGCGCGATCCGGGGGGCCCGGGATTCGGGGGTGCATGAGTTCCTGCGCAAGCCATTCACCAGCACGGATTTGTACAAGCGGATTGCGAACGTGGCGCTGAAGCCGCGCGGCTGGGTCGAGGCGATGGGCTATGTTGGTCCCGACCGACGGCGGTTCAACTCCGGCGAGTTCTCAGGCAAGCGAAAGCGCAAGGCCGATCGGTTCGAGATGGATTTCGGAGGACAGGCCGGTGTCAAGGATCAGGCCATGCGGATTCTGGCGACGGCGCTGGAACGTTTCGACAGCGATCCGGTGCAGGCGGCTCGCGCGATCCGCGAGCAGGCGGCAACGCTGAAGGCGCTGGCCCTGAGGCCGTCAGACCCGGGCCTCGCCGTGGCGGTCGATGACCTGGAAATGTCGATGGCAGGTGCGCCGCTTACAAAGGCGGCGCTGGCCGTTCCGATTGAAGCCCTTCTGGCCATGCACAAGGCCGAGCCCCTCGCGAGGGCGGGCGGAAGCCACTAGCGAAGAAGCCCTGCGAAGGCGTCCCGCACCCGGGGCCAGACCGCAGACGTCGGGTCGATGAGTTCGAAATGTCCGGCCCCTTCGAGCACGATCGAGTCGGCGCGATCGCCTGTTTGGGCAGCCGCAGCCGCGTAGTCCTGGCCGAAGCGGGGCGGAACGATCGCATCCCGTGCGCCGGAAATGACCACCTGACGATCGCCCAGCGGCAGGAGGGCGGGAGGTGAGGTGTCGGCGAAGACGTTCCGGCCTCCGGGCTGTTGCACCCCCACAAGACCGTCGATGACCGAAGGACCCCCACAGGCATCGGGCCCCGTCTGCCGGTAGGCGTCGAGGTCGGCGATCCCCGCGAGGGAAACGACGCCCCGGATCGGCAGGGCGCGCGTCGTGCGCAGGGGACTTTCCGCCGGCAGGCGATCCCGCGCGGCCGCCCAGAGCGCCAGGTGGCCGCCGGCGGAATGGCCCGCGAGGGCGACCCGGCGCAGGTCGAGGCTGTGCGGAGCGGCGATTGTGCGCAGATGGTCGACGCCCGCCGCAATATCCCGGAAGGTGCCCGGATAGCCGCCACCGGGGTGACCGATGCGACGGTATTCGAGGTTCCAGACCGCATAGCCGTGGTCGCGCAGGTCGGCGGCCATATAGTCCATCAGCTCGAGGCCCGGCAGGTCGGCGCGCCAGCAGCCGCCGTGGATCAGGACAATGACGGGATGAGGCCCCTGTCCGCGCGGCAGCCAGAGTTCGCCGAACTGGAGGGCGTCCGGGCCGTAGGCGATGCGTTCATCGGCGGCGGTGCGGGGAAGAGCCAGCAATTGGCTGAATGTGATGGGCGTGCGGGTCTCGACCGGGGCGATCAGCGCCGGCGCGCAGGCGGTGGATGCCAGAAGGCCGGCAAGGGCGGCAGTCATCAGGCGCATCAGGCGGTCCTGTCGAAGTCACCGTTTCACCGGCGCGGCGGCTCACTGTAGAGAGCAGGGGCCGTTCGGCAACCGGAGCCCGAGAGAATGACGATCCGACAGGACTGTGTCGAACTGGACGCCGTTGATCCTCTTGGCGCGGTGCGGGAGCGGTTCAGCCTGCCGGACGGGGTGGTCTATCTGGACGGAAACTCGCTGGGGGCCTTGCCGGTTGCGGCTGCGAAGGCCGTGGATGAGGCCGTCACGCGGCAGTGGGGCGAAGACCTGATCGCCAGCTGGAACAAGCACGGATGGATCGGCCTGCCGCAAAAGGTCGGGGGCAGGATCGCGCAACTGATCGGTGCCGGGGCGGACGAGGTCGTGGCGGCGGACTCCGTGTCCGTGAACCTGTTCAAGCTGGCGGCCGCGGCGGTGGGCGCCCGGGGCGGGCGGCGGGTGGTGCTGACCGAAGGTGGGGACTTTCCGACGGACCTTTACATCCTCCAGGGTCTCGCCGGGATGATGCCGGAGGTCGAGTTGAGGGTGGTTGAGCCCGGCGGAATCGAAGCGGCCCTTGACGACCGGGTGGCCGTGGTCCTGCTGAGCCATGTTCACTATCGCAGCGGCGCGGTGCGCGACATGGCGGGATTGAACACGGCAATCCGGGCCGCCGGCGCGATGAGCCTCTGGGACCTGAGCCACAGCGCGGGCGTTCTGGACGTCGATCTGAACCGCGCCGGGGCCGATCTCGCCGCCGGTTGCGGCTACAAATATCTCAGCGGCGGTCCGGGGGCACCAGCGTATCTGTTTGTGGCGAGGCGGCATCAGGCGTCGCTGCGCAATCCCCTGTCAGGCTGGATGGGTCATGCGCGGCCGTTCGATTTCGTGGATGACTATGCACCCGCGCCGGGGATCGATCGCTGGCTGTGCGGGACGCCGCCGATTCTGAGCCTGACCGCGCTCGACGCTGCGCTGGATGCCTTCAGCGGCGTGGAGATGGCGACGGTCCGGGCCAAGGCGGGGGCGCTGGGCGATCTGTTTATCGAACGAGTCGAGGCGCGATGCGGCGGCAAGGGTCTGGCGCTGGCCAGTCCACGAGAGGCGACGGCCAGAGGGGGGCAGGTCTCGTTCCGGCATCCGCAGGGGTGGGCGGTGATGCAGAATCTGATCGCGCGCGGGGTCATCGGCGATTTCCGCAGTCCGGATGTGATCCGGTTCGGCTTCGCGCCGCTCTATGTGCGCCGTGTCGACGTCTGGGATGCCGTCGAGGTGCTGGGCGAGATTCTGGATGCGGAGAGCTGGCGGGACCCGCGCTACCAGACCGTTGCGGCGGTGACCTGAGTCCGGGCGACCCGTCGGGATCGCCCGGCTTGTGGATCAGGCGTCGACGAGGTTCCGCTCTTCTGCCGCGGCCCGCATGGCCTTTTGCAGCTTCTCGAAGGCGCGGACCTCGATCTGGCGGACGCGTTCGCGCGACACGCCGTACTGGCCGGCCAGTTCCTCAAGCGTGACGGGATCGTCCTTGAGGCGGCGCTCCGTCAGGATGTGTTTTTCGCGGTCCGTCAGTTCTTCCATGGCTTCCTGAAGCAGGCCCATGCGGATCGACTTTTCCTCGCTTTCGGCCAGATGGGTCTCCTGGGAGACCGCCGTGTCGTCGGCCAGCCAGTCTTGCCACTCGCTCTCACCGTCGGCGCGCAGGGGCGCGTTCAGGGAGGCGTCGCCGCCGAGGCGGCGGTTCATATTGGTGACCTCCTCCTCCGACACGCCCAGTTTGGTGGCGATGGCCGAGAGGTGTTCCGGACGCAGGTCGCCTTCCTCGAAGGCCGATATCTGGCTCTTGGCCTTGCGCAGGTTGAAGAACAGCTTCTTCTGCGCGGCGGTGGTGCCCATCTTCACGAGCGACCAGCTGCGCAGGATGTATTCCTGGATCGAGGCGCGGATCCACCACATGGCGTAGGTCGCCAGGCGGAAGCCCTTGTCGGGATCGAATTTCTTGACGGCCTGCATGAGGCCGACGTTGCCCTCGGAAATCACTTCGCCGATCGGCAGGCCGTAGCCGCGATAGCCCATGGCGATCTTGGCCACGAGGCGCAGGTGCGAGGTGACGAGGCGATGCGCGGCCTCCGGGTCCTGGTGCTCGGTCCAGCGTTTGGCGAGCATGAATTCTTCGTCTTTCGCAAGCATGGGAAACTTGCGGATTTCCGTCAGGTATCGCGACAGCCCCTGTTCAGGCGACATAACCGCGAGTGATCTAGCAACAGCCATTTGGTCCCTCCGACCGTGTAAACGAGCGGGTCCTTCGGAAGCGGCCACCCAATGTGCACCGCCGCCTCACCCCTCAACGGATGACATAGGGTCGGGTTTCCGCACTTGTCAGTGGCGGATGGTCACACGAAAGCGTGACCGTTGCCCCGGCGCCACGGCACCAGATGCGGAACGTTTACAGGATAGTCAGTCCTTAATCAAGACGGACCCCGCTTCTATAGTCGGGCCAGGCCCTCTTCGAGCAAGCGCATGTCTTCCGGTGGGGCCGTCTCGAACCGCATCGATTCACCCGTGATCGGGTGCACGAAGCCCAGGATCGCGGCATGCAGCGCCTGTCGGTCGAGGCCTGCGGCGGTGATCGCCTCCCGCACGGATTGCGCGGGGCTGCCCGTGCCATAGACCGGGTCACCCAGCAGCGGCGACCCCTTCGAGGCCATGTGCACGCGGATCTGGTGGGTGCGGCCGGTGTGCAGGGTGCAGGCCACGCGGGCGGCGAGCGGCGGAGCGGCCGGGCGGCTGCCCTTCTTCGGTGCCGCGCCGTACAGGGCGTCGACGACATAGTCGGTGATGGCTTCACGCCCGCCGACCCGAAGCACCGCCATCTTCTTGCGGTCGCCGGTGGAGCGGCCGAGGTTGGAGATGATGCGGCCCCGTTCCGGCTGGGGCGCGCCACGGACCAGGGCGATATAGGTCCGCTCGATGTCGTGGGTGGCGAACAGGGCCGAGAGGCCGGCGTGGGCGGCGTCGGACTTGGCCGCGACCATGACGCCGGAGGTGTGTTTGTCGAGCCGGTGGACGATGCCGGGGCGGGCGACGCCGCCGATGCCGGACAAGGAGGCGGCGCAGTGATGCAGCAGGGCATTGACCAGGGTACCGGTCTCGCTGCCGGGCGCGGGATGCACGGCCATGCCGGCCGGCTTGTCGATCACGATCAGATGGGCGTCCTCGAACAGGACGGTGAGGGGGATGTCCTCAGGCTGGGGGATGGCGGAGATGACGGCCGGCAGGGCCACGGCGTAGAGACCGGGCAGGGCCTTGCCCGATGCGGTCGACACGGGCTGACCGTCGCGGGTCACGACGCCCTCGGCCAGCAGGGCCTGGACGCGGGCGCGCGACAGGGACGGGAAAAGGTCTGACAGGGCCTTGTCGAGCCGGGTACCGCCGGTCTCGAGACGGGCCTCCAGAATCGGTGGGACGTCTTCGTCGACGGCGAAATCTTCGATCAGGGGGTCGTCGGACACGGGGCGCTCCGCCGCTCAGGTCGGGCGGCATGGCGGTCTAGCACGGCGCGAGCACCAGCGGGCAATGCGCGGGCTTGGCGGTACGCCCAAGCTGGGCCATGGTCACACCAAGATGCAGGGGATGAGCCAGCCATGAGACTTTTGCTTCTTGCGGCCGCCGGTGGCGCGGCGCTCGCAGTCGCCAGTTGCGCCACCATGTCCAAGGATCAGTGCCTTGCCGGTGCCTGGGGCGAGGTCGGCTATCGGGACGGCTCTGAAGGCAGGCCGATGAGCGTGCTGGCGGACCATGAGAGCGCCTGCGCCGAATATGGCGTGGCCCCGGATCCGGTGGCCTATCGCTCGGCCCGGGCGGACGGGCTGAACGGCTATTGCCGTTGGGAGCGCGGCTTCGAGGAGGGACGCACCGGGGACACCTATCACGGGGTCTGCACACCCTCGCAGGAGGACGAATTCCTGCCCGCCTATCGCGACGGTCAGATCGTATATGCGGCTGAGCAGGCGCTGAGCAGCGCCCGCAGCAGTGTGTCCAGCCTCGGCTCCCGGCTCGAGGAGCTGGACGACAAGATCAGGGCCAAACAGGCCGAAGCGCGCGCTGAAGGCCTGACCGACGAACAGCGCGGCGCAATCCGCGACCGGATTCAGGAAATCCGTCGCGAGCGCGCGGACACCGAACGCGACTGGCGCCGGGCGCAGGATGCGGTCGATGAAGCCGAATTCGGCGTGCGCGATGTTCGTCGCCGGTTTCAGGGGCAGTACGGCGGCTGGTAGAGACGGAGCGAGCGCCTAATCGATCCGTTCGATCAGGCCGGCTACGGTCAGCCTGCGGATCAGTTCGTCGGCCTGGTCAGGACCCATGTCCTCGTGGCTGAAGGGTTGGCCTGACAGGGCGCGTTCAATCACTGCGCGCGGCGCGCGACTGAAGGTCATGTCGCCGCCGGGCGCGATAAGGCGCAGGCCGCCGTCCTCATCGAGAAGTCGCCAGAGCGAGGGGCGGGCCTGATAGCGGCGTCCGCGCGGACTCGACCCGCTCTGCACAGCTCCCAGAACATCCGGTTCGCGCGACCGGATGAACTGGTCGGTCAGCAGGTCGAGCGCACCGTCGATCCGCGCACGCATCGGAATATCCGCGACAAGCGCCCGAAAATGGTCCCGTGCCGCGGCCCGATCAAAATCGCGATTGGCAAACCCCGGGGGCAGGCTTCTTCGGAACGCCGGATCATTGACGCAGACCTCTGAAATCGCCTCCAGCACCAGATCCGCCCAGGTGCGGGCCAGAAGACCGCATGTGATGTGCAGCGAGGCCGAGTCGCCGGATGTGGAGGCATCGTGCATCAGGCCGCGGGGCACATAGGCGCAATCGCCCGCTTTCAGAACGAAGCTGTGGCTGGGTTCGCCGACCGGATGCTTGCCCGGCTCGAACCGCTCGCCGCGGTAGGGGGCCTCGATCGCCTGATCGTAGAGCCGCCATGTCTTTTCGCCCTCGATCTGCAGGACGAAGACGTCATGGTTGTCATAGTGGGTATGGAACCCCTGGGAGCCCGGGGGGGTGAGATAGATGTTGGTCTGGACGTGACAGGAAAAAACCCGCTCCACAGACCGGCAGAACGCAGCCAGTGCAATGTCTGACTGGTGCACCTGGTTCAGGATAATCGTGGCACCGCGACTGTAGAGTCGCGCAACGGCGACACGGTCGATCGCACCGGAACTCGCCACGAAATCCGAGGCATCCACGGAGCGAGACGCGTCGACCATGGCGAGCATGCCTTCGCGCAGGTCCTGTTCGGCGACCTTGCGATCCACCGCTGCGACGGACAGGAGCGACCGGAAACGCTGGGGATCGTCGTGATGAACGATGACCGGTTCGCGCTCGAATGCGCCGCCGAGAAATCCCTTGGCCGCCGGACCGAGGAGCCATCCTAGCGGGTCTTCGAGAGGGTGTTGCCCGGCGACCGTCACGCCTTGATGGCGATCATTTCGGCGACCGTCGACCGCCGCGTCCGTTGCCGGCCGCGTCGGTCGAGTCAGAGTCGGTCAGGCCGGTACCGCGTCCGTTGCCGCTGGTATCGCCCGTATCGGCGTCGGTCAGACCTGTCCGCCTGCCACGGCCATTGCCCACAGCGTCGCTGGAATCCGAGTCGGTCAGGCCGGTGCGGTTGCCTCTGCCGTTGCCGGCGGTGTCACTCGAATCCGAGTCGGTCAGACCGGTCCGTCTGCCGCGGCCATTGCCGGCAGCGTCGCTGGAGTCCGAGTCCGTCAGACCGGTCCGGTTGCCGCGGCCATTGCCGGCGGTGTCGCTCGAATCCGAGTCGGTCAGGCCGGTCCTGTTGCCGCGGCCATTGCCGGCGGTGTCACTCGAATCCGAGTCCGTCAGGCCGGTTCTGACGCCCCGGCCACTGCCGGACGCGTCGCTCGAGTCCGAGTCGGTCCGCCCGGTCCATCCGCGGCCATAGTTGGCGGCGTCGCGACTGTCTGAGTCTGTCCGGCCCGTATAGGACTGGGCCGACGCGGTGCCTGTGACGGCACCCATGGCACCGCCGGCCACCACCACGCCGCCGAGGATGCGTGCCAGGAAGGATCGGCGATCCGGTCGCTTATGGTCTGACAAATCCCCACCCCTCATGGCTGCGAACAGAACACAATAACAGCGGGTTACGAGATAATCATAGTCCGTCGCTGCTTACAAGCGAACGCCGTTTTGCTTCAGGCGGCCTTGGTGGCCGAGGCGCCGAAATGCGGGTTCAGCTCGCCGCTGGCATAGCGTTTGGCCATCTGGGCGGTGGAGAGCGGCCGGATTTTTGAGGCCTGGCCCTCGCAACCGAACTCCTGGAAGCGCTGCTGGCAGACCTTGCGCATCGCCTCCTTGGCCGGCTTCAGCCAGGCGCGCGGATCGAACTCGCCCGGCTTTTCCGCCAGCAGTTTGCGCACCGCGCCGGTCATGGCCATGCGGTTGTCGGTGTCGATGTTGATCTTGCGCACACCGTGTTTGATGCCGCGCTGGATTTCCTCGACCGGCACGCCCCAGGTCTGGGGCATCTGGCCGCCATAGGCGTTGATGATGTCCTGCAGGTCCTGCGGCACCGAGGACGAGCCGTGCATGACCAGATGAGTGTCCGGCAGGCGGCGGTGGATTTCCTCGATCACATTCATGGCCAGGACGGCACCGTCCGGCTTGCGGCTGAATTTGTAGGCCCCGTGGCTGGTGCCCATGGCGATGGCGAGGGCGTCGACCTTGGTCTGGCCGACGAAGTCCACGGCCTGGTCCGGGTCGGTCAGCAGGGCGGAGTGATCCAGCTTGCCCTCGAAGCCGTGGCCGTCCTCGGCCTCGCCCATGCCGGTTTCCAGCGAGCCCAGAACACCCAGTTCGCCCTCGACCGAGACGCCGCAGGCATGGGCCATCTGGACCACTCGGCGGGTGACGTCGACGTTGTATTCGTAGCTGGCGGGGGTCTTGGCGTCCTCTTCCAGCGAGCCGTCCATCATCACCGAGGTGAAGCCGTACTGGATGGCGGTGGCGCAGGTGGCGGGGCCGTTGCCGTGGTCCTGGTGCATGCAGACCGGGATGTGCGGATACAGTTCGGCCAGGGCGTCGATCAGCTTGGCCAGGACGATGTCATTGGCATAGCTGCGCGCGCCGCGGCTGGCCTGGATGATGACCGGGGCGTTGACCGCCTCGGCGGCCTCCATGATGGCCAGGCCCTGTTCCATGTTGTTGATGTTGTAGGCGGGCAGGCCGTAGTCGTTTTCCGCTGCATGATCGAGCAGCTGTCGCAGCGTGATGCGCGCCATGGGGTGTCTCCTGGGACCGTCTGTTTTGCCGGTGGTCTAGCGTCACAGGCGCGCGAAGTCACGCATTGTAACAGGATTTCCTGCCCCCTGGAGGGCGGAGGTCAGGCCCGCAGGGCCTCAACGCCGGGCAGGGGCTTGCCCTCCATCCATTCCAGGAAGGCCCCGCCGGCGGTGGAGACGAAGGTCATGTCGTCGGCCACGCCCGCGTGGTGCAGGGCCGCGACCGTGTCGCCGCCGCCGCCGACTGCGACGAGATGTCCGCCCCGGGTGCGGGCCGCCACATGGTGGGCCACGGCGACCGTGGCGGCGTCAAAGGGCGGGACCTCGAACACACCCAGCGGGCCGTTCCAGATCAGGGTCTTCGAGGCGTCGATGGCGGCGGTCAGGCGGGCGACCGTGGCCGGGCCGGCGTCGAGGATCTTGTCCTCGGCCGACAGCGGCTGGCCGGCGGCGACGGCGCGGGCGTCCGCGCCGGGCTTGACCTCTGTGGCCACGACGAAGTCGACGGGCAGCAGGATCTCGCAGCCGCGGGCCTTGGCTTCGGCGAGGATTTCGAGGGCGGTGTCGGCCATGTCGCGCTCGGCCAGTGAGCCGCCGATGTCGATGCCTTGCGCGAACAGGAAGGTGTTGGCCATGCCGCCGCCGATGGCCAGCCGGTCCAGCTTGCCGACGAGGTTCTTCAGCAGGTCCAGCTTGGTCGAGACCTTGGCCCCGCCGACGATGCCGATGACCGGCTTCTGCGGATTGCCCAGGGCGGCGTCGAGCGCGTCGAGCTCGCGGCGCATGGATTCGCCGGCATAGGCGGGCAGCAGGCGGGCGAGGCCCTCGGTCGAGGCGTGGGCGCGGTGGGCGGCGGAGAAGGCGTCATTGACATAGACGTCGCCGAGTTCGGCCAGTTGCGCCGCGAAGGCCGGGTCGTTGGCTTCCTCGCCGGCGTGGAAGCGGACGTTCTCGAGCAGAACCACGCCGCCGAGCGGCACGTCGGCGATCATGGCCTTGGCGTCGTCGCCGACACAGTCGTTGGCGAACCGGACCGGGGCACCGAGCAGGTGTTCGAGATCGTCGACCACGGGCTGCAGGCTCATGGACGGCACGACCTTGCCCTTGGGCCGGTCGAAATGCGCCAGCAGGGCGACGCGGGCACCGGCGTCTCGCAGCCGGTTGATGGTCGGCAGGGCGACGCGCAGGCGGGTGTCCTCGGTGACCTTGCCGCCCTCCATGGGGACGTTGAAGTCCACGCGGACGAGGGCGGTCTTGCCGGCGAGGCCTCCATCAGATTTTGCGGCGTCGTCGAGGGTGCGGAACTGGGTCATGGTCGCTCTCCTGAACTCCTTCTCCCGTTGGGAGAAGGTGGCGCGCAGCGCCGGATGAGGGTCGGCTCTGTCCCTCGGCGTAAGCCGGGCGGGGTCGGTGCGGCGGCTTGCGCCGACGGTCGCCGCCGAACCCTCACCCTTTCGCGCGGCTGATCGCTTCGCTCTCAGGCGCTCAAGCCCTCTCCCGTCGGGAGAGGGATCGGAACACTAGATCAGCTTGCTCATCACCAGCGCCGTATCCGCCATCCGCGTCGCGAAGCCCCATTCGTTGTCGTACCAGGTGAGCACCCGGGCCAGCTTGCCGTCGACAACCTGGGTCTGGGGCAGGGCGGCGGTGGAGGAGGCGGCGATGTGGTTGAGGTCGGTGGAGACCAGGGCCTCGTCGGTGGTGGCCAGAACGCCCTTCATCGGGCCGTCAGCGGCAGCCTGGATGGCGGCGTTGATCTCTTCCACGGTGACCTCGCGGCCGGCCACGACCTTCAGGTCGACGACCGAGACGTTCGGGGTCGGGACGCGGATCGAGGAGCCGTCCAGCTTGCCCTTCAGGGCCGGCAGGACGAGGCCGAGGGCCTTGGCGGCGCCGGTCGAGGTCGGGATCATCGACAGGGCGGCGGCGCGGCCGCGGTAGAGGTCCTTGTGCATCGTATCCAGCGTCGGCTGGTCGCCGGTGTAGGCGTGGATGGTGGTCATATAGCCGCGCTCGATGCCGAACAGATCGTGCAGGACCTTGGCCACCGGGGCCAGGGCGTTGGTGGTGCATGAGCCGTTGGAGACGATGATATCGTCGGCGGTCAGGGTCTCATGGTTGACCTTGTAGACGATGGTCTTGTCGGCACCGTCGCAGGGGGCCGAGACCAGAACGCGCTTCGCGCCGGCGGTCAGGTGGGCCGAGGCCTTTTCCTTCGTCGTGAAGATGCCGGTGCATTCGAAGGCGATGTCGACGTTCAGCTCCTTGTGCGGGAGCCTGGACGGGTCACGCTCGGCGGTGACCTTGATCTTGCCCATCCCCACGTCGATCCAGCCGTCGCCGTGTTCGATCGTGCCGGGGAAGCGGCCGTGGACCGAGTCATACTTCAGCAGGTGGGCGTTGGTCTCGACCGGACCCAGATCGTTGATCGCCACCACTTCGATGTCACGACGGCCGTGCTCGACGATCGAGCGCAGGACGAGGCGGCCGATACGGCCGAAACCATTGATGGCGACGCGGACGGTCATGGGGCGGTCTCCGAAGAAGCGGTGTCAGGGTTGGCGCTTCAATGAAGCCGACGGGCGCGGCGATCAACCCCGCGCCTGTAACAAGGCGTGATCGACTGTAACGCCGATTGCGGTTTCGTCGCTTGTCAGGCGTCTCTGGTGCGAGGGGGGCCGCTTCAGCCGCCCGATCCGTCCGCCAGCGCGCCCGTTCGCAAGGTTCACCTTGCCGTCATTTCAGCTTTGAAACAATCGGCGCGACGGCTGAAACACTCCGGCAAGCCGGCTGTGGTCGAACAGGGGCAGAACAACAACGGGAGCCAACCGCTCATGCTGACCCTGATCGCCCTCTCCGCCGCACTGATGCAGCAGACTCCGGCCCCGCCGGTTCCGCCGGCACCCCCTGAGGTCCGCACCCGGATCATGCTGATGGGCGCTGACGGACCCGGCAGCCTCGACAAGGATGGCGACGGCCAGATCACGCGCGAGGAGTTCGCTGCGCCGATGAACGACCATTTCGCCCGTATGGACGCGAACAGCGACGGTCGCCTGTCGACCGAGGAACTGTCTGCCGGCCGTGTGGAGATGGCAGCAGGCGACGGTCACGACATCATGATGATGCATGGTCCGGGTGGCCCGGGCGAGCGGCATATCGAAATGCGTCGTGTCGATGGTGGCGAACCGGGTGACCGTGTCGAGCGGGTGGTGACCCAGACACTGTTCATCGACGGCGCGCCCGGTGCAGACGGCCGGCGTGAGATCGTGATCCACAGCGGACCCGGCGGTCCGGACGGCCCTCCCGGAGCCGAGGGTCGCCGCGAGACCTGGAGAGAATGGTCGGTCCGACGGGGTCAGCACCCGGGCGGAGGTCACGGTCCAGCCGGCATGCCGCCCCGGATCGAGCTGCGCCGGGTCGACGGGCCGGGCAGTGAGCCCCGGGTGATGGTTTTCTCGGGCCCTGAGGGTCTGGCTGAGCTCGTCGGGGGCCCGGGTGAGGGCGGGCCCGGTCAAAGGATCGAGATCATGCGCGTCGGTGGCCCCGGCGGTGAGAACGACCTCGACGCAGACAACGACGGCAAGATCAGCGAGGCCGAGTTCAGTGCGCCCCTGCGCGAGGCGTTCGCGCGGATGGACGCGGATCGTTCGGGCTTCATCGAGCCGGGCGAGCGCGGCTCCGGTGAGGGAACCGAGGTCTTCGTTCACCGCTTTGAAATGCGACAGAATAGTGAAGACTGATCCGTACGGCGGCCTGGTGGATTGAACCAAAGGCCCGGTGCCCTCTAATGGCGTCATGATCCTGCGACGCCTCTTTCGGATGCTGACGATCCCGGCGGCGATGAGTCTTGCGCTCATCGCCGCGCCCGCGTCCGCGGCCGGCCCGGGCGGGTCCCCTGTTGTCTCGACCGCCCCTGCCGCCGTCACCCCTGAGCGGGCGCGGATGAACCAGCGGGTCTTCGACCGGGTCTGGAGCGAGGTGCGCAGCCAGTATTACGATCCCGGCCTGCATGGGGTGGACTGGAACGCCGCACGCCGGACCTGGCGGCCGGTTGCGCTCGCAGCTCCGGACGACCGGACCCTGTATCAGGCGATCGGCGACATGCTGGACCTGCTGGATGACGATCATGCCGGTGCCGCTTCGCCGGCTGTGGCGCGCCGTCAGGACACTCTGCGCAAGCGCCGCCCGGCCATCGGCCTCTCCCTGCGGGCGGAACCCTCGGGCGACGCCTGGCTGATCGAACAGGTCCGGCCGGGATCGCCGGCCGCCGAGGCCGGGGTGGAGGCGGGATGGAAGCTGATGACCGGTGAGGGGGCGCTCTGGACGCCGGATCAGGATATCGCCGAGGGCCAGTCCGTGACCCTGTCGCTGATCGACGGCGACGGTGCCGCGCGGCCCCTGGCCCTGACTCCTCGCATGATGGAGCCGACCCCCGCCTTCGTTGCTGACCGTTCACGACCGGGTGTGCTGGTGCTGACGGTGGACGGCTTTGAGCTGGGGCTCGGCCGCTGGATGGGTGAGCAGCTGCAGGACCTGTCGCCTGAGACGGATGTCGTCATCGACCTGCGGGGCAATCCCGGCGGACGGCTGGCGGAGGCTGATGCTGTGCTCAGCTGCTTCCTGCCGCTTGACCGGCCGTGGGCCGCCCGGACGGGGCGGTCGGGTCGGCGCATGGAGCTGCGCACGGCGGGTGGATGCGGGACGCTGGAGGTGCCGGTCGTGAATGACGTGGCCGTGCTCGTCGACGGCAACAGCCGCAGCGCCGCTGAACTGACCCCCGCTGCCCTTCAGGAGGCGCGCCGGGCGGTCGTGGTCGGAGCCCCGACCGCAGGGTCTGTGTTGATATCGCAGGAAACGCGGCTGCCGGACGGCGGACGCCTGAGCCTCAGCCGTGCCGACTTCGTTACCTCGGGCGGGGTCCGGCTGGAAAAGCGCGGCGTCACGCCCGATGTGGCCGCGCCTGTGACTCTGGAGGATCGGCTTGCCGGTCGGGATCCCGGTCTGGACGCCGCCCTGGCAGCCCTGGCCGAACCCCGTTCCCAGCCCGCGATGGCGCTTCAGGCCGCCCCGGCGCTCTAGCCCGCGACGACCCTGACCCGGGAGGCCGCCTCGCGCGCCCGCTCTCGAGCCTGCTCCACCGTCTCGCCGCGCGCCGTGGCCACGCCCATGCGGCGGGTGACGAAGCTTTCGGGCTTGCCGAACAGGCGCAGGTCGGCTGTCGGCACCGACAGGGCCCCGGCCACGCCCTCATAGGCCACCCCGACCGCGTCCATGCCGCCATAGATGACCGCGCTGGCGCCGATGTCGCGCTGGCTGACATCGACGGGCAGGCCGAGGATGGCGCGGGCGTGCAGGGCGAATTCGCTCATGGTCTGGGTGGCCAGGGTCACCAGACCGGTGTCATGCGGGCGCGGCGACACCTCCGAGAACCAGACCTGGTCGCCCTTCACGAAAAGCTCGACCCCGAATACGCCGAGCCCGCCCAGCGCATCGGTGACCTTGCGGGCAATGTCCTGCGCGCTTGCAATGGCGGCGGGCGTCATGGCCTGGGGCTGCCAGCTCTCGACATAGTCGCCCTTGACCTGGCGGTGGCCGATGGGGGCGCAGAAGTCGGTGCGGACGGTGCCGTCCCGCATTGAGCGGACGGTCAGCAGGGTGATCTCGAAGTCGAAATCGATCCGGCCCTCGACGATGACCGTGGCCGTCTCGACCCGTCCGCCGGACTGGGCATAGGCCCAGGCGTTGGCGGCGTCCTCGATCGTATCGATCATCGACTGGCCCTTGCCCGAGGACGACATGACCGGCTTGATGAAGACCGGCAGGCCGATGCGGTGCGCGGCCTCGGCCAGTTCGGCGGCGGAGGTGGCGAAGGCATAGGGACTGGTCGGCAGGCCGAGCTCTTCGGCCGCCAGCCGGCGGATGCCCTCGCGGTTCATGGTCAGCTGGGTCGCGCGCGCGGTCGGGATCACCGTCGCCAGCCCCGCCGCCTGGATCTGCGCCAGCACATCCGTGGCGATGGCCTCGATCTCCGGCACGATGATGTGCGGGGCCTCGGCCATGATGACGCCGTTCAGGACGTGCGGATCCGTCATCGGAATGACGTGGCTGCGGTGCGCCACCTGCATGGCCGGGGCGTTGGGATAGCGGTCGACGGCGATCACCTCGGCGCCGAGGCGCTGCAGCTCGATCGCGACCTCCTTGCCGAGCTCGCCCGCGCCGAGAAGCATGACGCGGACGGCGGAGTCGGAGAGGGGGGTGCCGAGGCGCATGGTCAGAGCCGCGCCTTTGCGGCCGCGACCACCGCCTCCGTGGTGATCCCGAATTTCTCATACAGGACCTCGGCCGGGGCGCTGGCGCCGAAGCCGGTCATGCCGACGAAGGCGCCGTCCTCGCCGATGAACCGGTCCCAGCCCTGCTGCACGGCGGCCTCGACGGCGACTCGGACGGTGCCGCGGCCGATGACGCTGTCCTGATATGTCTTCGGCTGCTGGAAGAAGAGCTCGAAACAGGGGACCGAGACGACGCGGGTCGGCGTGCCTTCGGTCTCCAGCACATCGGCGGCGGCGAGCGCCAGAGCGAGCTCCGTGCCCGTGCCGAACAGGGTGACTTTCGCCGCGCCTTTTGCGGCGCGGATCTCATAGGCGCCCCGTGCCGACAGGTTCTCATCCGATGCGACGGTGCGCACCGCCGGGGTCTTCTGGCGCGACAGGGCCAGGGCCGAGGGCGCGGTCTTGTGCTCCAGCGCCACCTGCCAGCATTCCATGGCCTCGACCGTATCGGCGGGGCGGAAGACCAGCAGGTTCGGGATGGCGCGCAGGGCGGCCAGATGCTCGACCGGCTGATGCGTCGGGCCGTCTTCGCCGAGGCCGATGCTGTCATGCGTCAGGACGTGGATGGCCCGCACGCCCATCAGGGCGCCGAGGCGGATCGCCGGGCGGCTGTAGTCCGAGAACACCATGAAGGTGCCGCCGTAGGGGATGATCCCGCCGTGCAGGGCCATGCCGTTCATGGCCGCGGCCATGCCGAACTCGCGGATGCCCCAGTTGACGTACCGGCCCTCATAGGTCGGGGCGTCGAAGATCGGCGTGCCCTTGACGAAGGTGTTGTTCGAGCCGGTCAGGTCGGCCGAGCCGCCGACCAGTTCGGGGATGGCGGCAAACAGTTCGTTCAGCGCCGCACCCGACGACTGGCGCGTGGCCTGGGCCGGTTTCGTCTCGACCAGTTCGGCGATCTTTGCATTCAGGGCGTCGAAGGCACCGGCGGGCAGATCGCCCTTCATGGCGCGGGTGAAGTCCGCCGCCTGTGACGAGGCCTTCAACCGGGCCTCCCAGGCCCTGCGCTCTTTCGCGCCGCGTCGGCCGACCTTCTTCCATGCCCTGTCGATCGCCTCAGGCAGTTCGAACGGTGCGTGCGTCCAGGCCAGGCCCAGTCGCGTGGCAGCGACTTCCGCCGCGCCCAGGGCCGTACCGTGGGTCTTGTGGCTGCCTTCCATGGTGGCGGCGCCGCGGCCGATCTTCGTCTTGCAGGCGATCAGGGTCGGCTTGTCCTGACGGGTGGCCCACTGCAGGGCCGACTTGATGGCCTTCATGTCGTGGCCGTCGATGATCTTGACCGCCCAGCCGGCGGCCTTGAAACGCGCCTTCTGGTCGGTGGCGTCCGACAGGGAAACGGCCCCGTCGATGGTGATGGCATTGTCGTCCCACAGCACGGTCAGCTTGTTGAGCCGATAACGCCCGGCCAGAGCGATGGCTTCCTGCGACACGCCCTCCATCAGGCAGCCGTCGCCGGCGATGACCCAGGTGCGGTGGTCGACGAGGTCGGCTCCATATTTGGCCGCCAGATGGCGCTCGGCCATGGCGAAGCCGACGCTGTTGGCCAGGCCCTGACCCAGTGGTCCGGTGGTGGTCTCGACCCCCGGCATATGGCCGAACTCGGGGTGGCCGGCGGTCTTCGAACCCCACTGGCGGAAATTGGACAGCTCGTCCTTCGTCGCCGCCTTGTAGCCGGTCAGGTGCAACAGGCTGTAGATCAGCATCGAGCCATGGCCCGCCGACAGGATGAAGCGGTCGCGGTCGGCCCAGTCCGGCCGGCTGGCGTCGAATTTCAGGAATTTCGAGAACAGCACCGTGGCCACATCGGCCATGCCCATCGGCATGCCGGGGTGACCGCTTTTTGCCTTTTCCACACCGTCCATGGAGAGCACCCGGATGGCGTCGGCCATCTGCCTGGGTGTAGCTTTTTCGGATACGGTCTTGCTGTCGGCCACGGGCGGCACTTTCGTCGAGAGGCGGAAAAAGGGAGGCGCGCCGCTTTACCCCGACGCGTCGGCGGGTTCTATACGGATTCTGGAGGATGTGACCCGAATGGACGCTGCATCGGCCGCCAAGGACCGTGTCGACCGCGCACTGGCGCTGCTGGAACGCCGCCTGCTCGATCTCAAGAGCCGGGCGGCCGGGGCCGGCCGGGTGCCGGACGACGACCTGTTCGCGCCTGAACCCTCGACCGAAACCGACCGCGCGCGCATCCACGAGCTGGAGGCCGCGGGCCGCGATGCCGCCGAAACCCTGTCTCACGCCGCCGACGCCATCCGCGCCGCCCTGGCGGAACAGGAGGCGCGCTGATGGCGACCGTGACCGTCGAGATCAATGGCCGCCCCTATGCCGTCGGTTGCGCCGACGGCCAGGAGGAGCGGGTCCGAATCCTGGCAAAGCAGTTCGATGGTCATGTGCGCCAGGTTTCGGGGGAGGTCGGCCATGTCGGCGACCTCCGGCTGTTCCTGATGGCGGGACTGATGCTGGCCGATGAGCTGCATGAGGTCCGGCTTGGCAATCCGGTGGCCCCCACCGAGGCCGCCCCGGCTTCGAGCGATGGCGTGGCCGAGGCGCTGAATGCCGTGGCGGCCCGGCTGGAGAAGATCGCCCAGGGACTGTGACCCCCGGCCATTGTTCCGCCCGGCCATAGGGACTATCTTCTTCCTTGGCGGGTCCTGCTGCGGCTCTCGTCGAAGGCAACATTTCCTCGCGACCTTAATTCACTCGAAGGGAGCTGTCCCTGATCAGGCCCGTGGGCCTGGGCACACGGCGCCCACCTGGCTACCCAGGTCGAGAGGATTTAAACGCCCTTCACGGCTCTTGTGGCGCCGCCAACCTTGTTTCCCGAGCGCGCTATCGTTCGCCGCGCGTCGGCTCACTGCCCGAGCGCGACTGGATGATCGACAAACGTGAGCTCAGATCGGTCATGCGGGCGACGCGCAAGCGTCTGGCCGCGCTCGATGCCGGCGCGGCCGACCGCGCCGCGGGACAGGCCGACGCCCTGCCGCCCGGCCCGATCGTGGCGGTCTATCGTGCGATCGGCTCGGAACTGGACATTGAGGCCCTTTCGCGGGCGCTGATCGAGGCCGGTCGCGAACTCTGCCTGCCGGTCGTCATCGAGCGGGACGCGCCGATGATCTTCCGGCGGTGGTCTCCCGGCGAGCCGCTGGAGCTGGATGAGGCGGGGGTTCCGGCGCCGTTTCCGCTGGCTGAGGTCGTCGATCCGGACCTGATCCTTGCCCCCTTGCTGGCCTTTGACGCCCGGGGCGGGCGGCTGGGGCAGGGCGGCGGCTATTACGACCGGACCTTTGCTGCGCGGCCCGAGGTTACCCGGATCGGCTTCGCCTATGCGGGTCAGGAGGTCGCTGATCTGCCGGCCGAGTCTCACGACGTCTGCCTGCATGGCGTTCTGACCGAGACCGGCTATAGACCCTTCGCATGAGACTGGCTTTTTTCGGTGATGTCGTCGGCAAGTCCGGACGGGACGGGCTGAGCGATCACCTCCCGGGCCTGAAGCGCGATCTGAAACTCGATTTCGTGGTGGTCAATGCCGAGAACGCCGCGGGCGGTTTCGGCATTACCGAGAACACCGCGCGTGAGCTGTTCATGGCCGGTGCCGACTGTCTGACGCTCGGCAATCACAGCTGGGACCAGCGCGAGGCCCTGACCTATATCGTGCGTGAGCCGCGCCTGATCCGCCCCGCCAACTATCCGCGCCTGATGGACGCCCCCGGCGCCGGGGCCAATCTGTTCGAGACCCAGAGCGGCAAGACCGTGCTGGTCATGAATGTGCTGGGCCGCATCCAC
>JBEIJS010000007.1:0-32252 GCA_040380105.1 Caulobacteraceae bacterium
GACCCCTGCAGATTCGAGCTGGAGTGACTTCATGCGTCTGACTACCTTGCTGGCCTCGGTCGCCATGATTGCGGTCTGCGCGCCTTCAATGGTCGCGGCACAGACGCCGCCGCCGGAGGAAGAAGAGGTCATCGTCGACCAGGGCGTGCTGCGGCCCTTCCCGATCGCCGTTGTGAATTTCAATGGCCAGAACGGTGCCGATCTGGGCGGGGTGATCCGCGCCAACCTGCGACGGTCCGGCTATTTCGAGCCGCTGGACCCTGCAGGTTTCGTCGAGACCGGGCTGACGCTGGCGAATGCGCCCAACTTTCCGCAGTGGACCTCGATCGGGGCCCAGGCGGTGCTGTACGGCGCGGTAACGCCCCGGCCCGACGGCCGCAACGACTTCGGCTTCCGCCTGTACGACCCCTATCGCCAGTGCCAGATGGTATCTTACCAGTTCACCGCCACGCCCGAGCAGTGGCGCCGGATCGGCCACAAGATCGCCGACCTGGTCTATCAGCGCATGACAGGCGAGAGCGGCCTGTTTGACAGTCGCGTGATCTTCGTCTCGGAAAGTGGCACCCAGCTGAACCGGCTGTCGCGCCTCGCCATCTCGGATCAGGACGGGTTCAATCCTGTCTATCTGACCCAGGGCGACGAGGTGATCATGTCGCCGCGCTTCTCGCTGAACGACCCCAATGAGATCACCTATGTGGCGCTTGGGCGGGACTACAGCCGCATCTATCTGTTCAACCTGTCGACCGGCCGGCGTGAGAGCCTGGGCGAGTTCGATGGTCAGGTGCTGGCCCCGCGCTTCTCGAACGACGGATCGAAGATGGCGTTTTCGATCATCCGGGGCGGCAATACCGACGTCTATGTGATGGACCTGTCGAGCCGCCAGCTGCGCCGTCTGACCAGCGATCCCGGTATCGACACCTCGCCGTCCTTCAGCCCGGACAACAGTCAGATCGTCTTTACCTCGGACCGTTCCGGCAGCGCGCGCCTCTATACGATGCGGGCCGACGGCACGGGCCAGCGGGCCATTTCGCGCGGCGGCGGTATCTACACAGCCCCGAATTGGAGCCCGCGCGGAGACCTGATCGCCTTCACCAAACAGGGCGGCGGTCGATTCTCTACCGGGGTGATGGCCACCGACGGCTCCGGCGAGCGTATTCTGTCGTCCAGCTATTTCGAGGAGGGGCCGTCCTGGGCCCCCAATGGCCGTTACATCATGTTCGCGCGGCAATCTCCCGGCGGGGACACCCGCCTGTGGACCGTCGACCTGTCGGGACGTGTCGTATCGCAGGCCGGCTATTCGGGCCGCGGTACGGATCCCGCCTGGTCCCCCCTGCTCGACGAACAGCCCGTCAACCTCGGCGGCGGCGGCCCTGACGGCTGTCCCACCTGATCAAGAAGGAGCCTTTCGGCTCAAACCCGCGTTATCGTGACTGGCGAAACCGCTGGCGCAACAGTAGCAACACACTAAAGCCAAGCTGGAGGCTTGGGCCTCACCTCAAGGAGACGACCTGATGATGAAAATCCCGACCCTCGCCCGTCTGGCCGCCGTCGGCATGGCCGTCACGGCCATTGCCGCCTGTACCCCGCGCACGCCCGCCGACACCGGCGCCGGCAACACCGTGCCGACCCCGGCCAATGACCAGTACACCGGCAACCCCGTGGCCCCCGTCACGGGCGGTAATCTCGGTGCCCCCGCGCCCGGCTCGGAGCAGGATTTCGTCGTGAACATCGGCGATCGCGTCTATTTCGATCTCGACAGCTATGCGATCCGTTCGGAAGCTTTTCCGCGCCTGGACGCCCAGGTGGCCTGGCTGCAGCGCTATCCGGGCGTGACCATCCGTATCGAGGGCAACGCCGACGAACGCGGCACCCGTGAATACAACCTGGCCCTCGGTGCCCGCCGCGCTGAATCGGTTCGCACCTATCTGGTCGAGCGCGGCATCAACGCCGGGCGAATCGATACCATCAGCTACGGCAAGGAGCGTCCGATCGCGGCCGGCTCGAACGAAGAGTCCTGGGCCCGCAACCGCAACGCCCACACCGCCATCGTCTCGGGGGCTGCGCGCTAGGACGGAACAGGACGAGGGCGTGGCCCGCCATGCCCTCGTCCATCCACCCTTGTCTTGAACCGGCCGCAAATCGGTGGGACGAAAACAACCATGCTGAAGTTTCCCGCCGCCCTCCGTTCGCGTAACGCCCTGATCTCGGTCCTGGGCATCGTCCTGATTGCGGGCACGACCACGGTCGTGGCCCAAACCACGCCGCTTGAGCCGGTGCAATGGGACAAGCGGCGGCTTGAACAGCTGGACCGCAATGTCCGCCGGCTCGAACGCGCCGTGACCCAGCGCAACGCCGCCGGCGATCCTGTGATTATCGAGCCGGATCCCGAGGTCATCGCCCTTCAGGGTCGCGTGGGTCTGATGGACCGCCGGCTGGCCGACATGGAGGCGACCGTCCAGCGCTTAAACGGCGACATCGAGCGGCTGACCTTCCAGCTGGATGAGGCCGGGCGCGACAACACCGCCCTGGCCAATCGTGTGCGCGACGCCGAGGGCCGTCTGCGCGTCATCGAGGCCGCGGCGGCGCGCGAGGCCGAGCTCAATTCACCCATTCCCACCACCTCGCCGACCGGTGACGCGGTGCGCGACCTGACCGCTGCTGCCCGCCTCGCGGCCACCGACCCCCAGCGGGGCGAGCGGGCCCTCCAGACCGTCATCCTCGCCTGGCCGGATACGCCGCAGGCGCGGGAGGCCTCCAGCCGTCTGGGCGACCTGCGCGTGGCGGCCGGCGATCCGGCTGGTGCCGTGTCAGCCTATGCCACGGCCCTGCAAGGCTGGCCGACGGCCCCCTGGGCCCCCTCGACGACCCTCGAGCTGGCCAACGCCCTGAATGCGACGGACCGCAAGACCCAGGCCTGCACAGCACTGACCGAGTTCACCCGTCGCTACGCCGAGACGTCCAGCCCCGCATTGCGAACCCGGGCCACCGAGACCCGCACCCGTATCGGCTGCCCGGCCGCTGCGCCCGCCGCGCCGCCGGCCCGGAGAGGGGGCTGACCCCAGACCCCGCCGACTGGATCGGGTCTGCGCGGGCCATCCTGTCCGCGCGGCTCCGGACTCACACCGACCAGCCGCTCGCCCTGGCACTGTCCGGAGGCGGCGACTCGATGGCCTTGCTGCACCTTGCTGCCGACTGGGCGCGGGCGAAGGGCCGCCGCCTGCTGGCCCTGACCGTCGACCATGGTCTGAACCCCGAAAGCCACGACTGGACGGCCGTCACTGAACGCGCCGCCCTTGCGGCCGGGGCCGACTGGCGCGGACTGCATTGGATCGGCCCGAAGCCCGCGACCGGCCTGCCGGCCGCCGCCCGTACCGCCCGCCATCGCCTGATCGCAGAGGCGGCACGGGAGGCGGGCGCCCGGGTCGTGCTGTTCGGCCATACCGCTACCGACATCACCGAGGGCGAGCTGATGCGGGACCAGGGATCGACCCTCGGCCGGCTGCGCGAATGGTCGCCGTCTCCGGCCTGGCCTGAGGGGCGAGGCCTGATGCTGCTGCGTCCGATGCTGGACGCCGGGCGGGAAGACGTACGACAATGGCTGGCAGGGCAGGGGGCCACCTGGCTCGATGATCCGGGGAATGAAGACCCGAGGTTTGCCAGAAGCCGGGCGCGGCAGGCTCTAACCCTTCTCCCGATGGGAGAAGGTGGCCCGGAGGGCCGGATGAGGGTCGACTGGATGAGCGGCGAAGCCGCCCCCGGACAGTCGCCCCTCACCCTTTCGGGCAAGAACGACGGCTGCGCCGTCGTGCGCTCAATCCCTCTCCCATGGGGAGAGGGATCACTTGATGTTGAACGATCTACCGACATTCACACCCTCGCCGCCGTCCTCGTCTGTGTCGGCGGCGGCGACCGGCTGCCGCGTGGAGACCGGCTCTCCGCCATTCTCGACCGGCTGCGCGCCGCTGAGGACTTCACCGCCAGCCTCTGCGGAGCACGGATCGAGGCGCGCGGGGCAAAGGTTTTCGTGACCCGCGAGGCTGGCGAGTTCGTTCGCAGGCCTCGCCAGCCTCTGCCGCTTGACCCGGGTGTCGAGACCATCTGGGACGGCCGCTGGGCGATCACGGTTGGGTCGTCCGGATGGTCCATCGCCCCTGCCGCCGGGCGCATGGCGAGCCTTTCGGACGCCGACCGGGCCGTACTGAAGGCCTTGCCGCCTTCGGCACGCGGTTCCCTGCCTGTGCTGATCCGGAACGATGCGACTGCGCCGGTTCTTGCAGGGACGGCGGGCAGGGCGACGTCGCTGGTCGAGGAGAGACTGGCGCTGGCGCTGGACCGAATGACGCACGAACGGGACCTTGGTGGCACCATCCATGGCGCATTGCCGCGGAACCACCTATTTCCCCAAGTTCATCACTGACGACCGGGCGCTGCGGCGCACCGAGGGAATGATACGAGAATGAACCTGCGCAATCTGGCCATCTGGGGCGTCATTATCCTCGGTGCCATGGCCTTCTATGTCGCCGCCAGCCGCCCGGGTGGCCTCACCGCGCCGCCCGGAGCCAAGGAGTCGGCGGCGGAGCGTCCGGTGGCGATGAGCTATTCCGACCTGCTCAAGGCCCGTGATGACCGGAACATCGTCAAGGTCGAGGTGCGCGGCGAAATGGTGAAGGCGACCCTGCGCGACGGCAAGGTGGTCAATGTCATTACGCCCGTACCCAATTCGGCGCTCGTCGACACCATCCAGGCATCCGGTGCTTCGGTCGACGTCAAGACCACCCGCCAGTCGCTGTGGGTCAGCGCCCTGATCGGCCTGCTGCCCTTCATCCTGATCATCGGCCTGTGGATCCTGATCATGCGCCAGATGCAGGGTGGCGCGCGCGGGGCCATGGGCTTCGGCAAGTCCAAGGCCAAGCTGCTGACCGAGCACAAGGGTCGCAAGATGTTCGAGGACGTCGCCGGTGTAGACGAGGCCAAGGAAGAGCTTCAGGAGGTCGTCGACTTCCTCAAGGATCCGGGCAAATTCCAGCGTCTGGGCGGCAAGATTCCCAAGGGTGCCCTGCTGGTCGGCCCTCCCGGGACCGGCAAGACCCTTCTGGCTCGCGCCGTCGCGGGCGAGGCGGGCGTGCCCTTCTTCTCCATCTCGGGCTCTGACTTCGTCGAGATGTTCGTCGGCGTCGGTGCCAGCCGCGTGCGCGACATGTTCGAACAGGCCAAGAAGAATGCCCCCTGCATCATCTTCATCGACGAGATCGACGCCGTCGGTCGGCACCGCGGTGCGGGCCTGGGCGGCGGCAACGATGAGCGCGAGCAGACCCTGAACCAGCTTCTGGTCGAGATGGACGGGTTCGAGGCCAATGAAGGCATCATCCTGATCGCCGCCACCAACCGCCCTGATGTGCTGGACCCTGCGCTGCTGCGTCCCGGCCGCTTCGACCGTCAGGTCGTGGTGCCCAATCCCGATGTGAACGGTCGCGAGAAGATCCTGCGCGTGCACATGAAGGACGTGCCCCTGGCCGCCGACGTCAACACCAAGACCATCGCGCGCGGCACCCCCGGCTTCTCCGGCGCGGACCTGGCCAATCTGGTCAATGAGGCGGCCCTGATGGCGGCCCGCAAGGACCGTCGCATGGTCACCCACCGCGACTTTGAGGACGCCAAGGACAAGGTCATGATGGGCGCCGAGCGCAAATCCATGGCCATGAATGAGGAAGAGCGCCGCCTGACGGCCTATCACGAGGGCGGCCACGCCATCGTGGCCATGAACGTCAAGATGGCCGATCCCGTGCACAAGGCGACCATCGTCCCGCGCGGCCAGGCGCTGGGCATGGTGATGCAGCTGCCGGAAGGCGACCGCTATTCGATGAAATACCAGCAGATGGTCGATCGTATCGCCATCATGGCGGGCGGCCGCGTGGCCGAGGAGCTGATCTTCGGCAAGGAGAACATCACCTCGGGTGCTTCGTCCGACATCCAGCAGGCGTCCAAGCTGGCGCGCCGCATGGTGACCCAGTGGGGCTTTTCGGACGTCCTCGGGACTGTGGCCTATGGCGAGAACGAGCAGGAGGTCTTCCTCGGCCACTCGGTCGCGCGCAGCCAGAACGTCTCGGAGGACACGGCCCGGATCATCGATGCCGAGGTCAAGCGTTTGGTCACCGAGGGCTGGGACGAGGCCCGCCAGATCCTGACCGACAAGGCCGCCGATCTCGAGACCCTGGCCCAGGCCCTGCTGGAGTATGAGACCCTCTCCGGCCAGGAGATCAGGGATCTGCTGGAGAAGGGCCTGGCCCCGAACCGCGACGAGAGTAATTTCCCCAATGTCGGCCCATCGGTTTCCGTGCCGATTACCCCGGTGGCGGACGCGGCTCCGGCCGAGGTCCAGACCGTCCACTGACCGGCTGAAAAGTCCGAACCCGCCGCGGGCCTGGCTCGCGGCGGGTTCTTTTTAATGAACAAGTTTGCAAAACAAACAAGTCTGTGAGATATGGCTTCTTGCCAATATCGACCTGCTCGTCCACCCCGGATCCGAGCCGGCTTGAGGAGAGTCGCTGAATGCCTGCCAAGCCCCGCCCGAACTCCCCCGAGGACGACCTCGCCTTCATGCGCTCGATCGTCGAGGGCGGCGGACGCCCGCCCATGACCCTGGCCGTCTGCTATCTGGCCGGAGGTCTCCTGTACGGTCTGCAGTGCCTGTTCCATGTCGGTCAGGCGACCGGCCTGATCGACTGGCCCGACCTCGCCAACCTCGCCTTCGTCGTCGGGATCAGCGTGACCTTCCTGTCGATCCTGACCTGGGCGATTCTCAGGGACCGCAAGACCGGTGGCTCCAATCGCGGCCCCATGGCGACGCGCAGCCTGAACGCCGCCTTCAGCGCCACCGGCATGGCCAACTGCGCCGTGATCATAGTCTTCGGTGTGGGCGCATACCGGGACCAGGATTTCGCCATCTGGCTCTATTACGCGGCCATCGTCTTCGCCCTGCAGGCCGCGGCCTGGTACATGGCCTGGACGCTGAAGCGGAAGGGCTGGATGCTGGCCACGGCCCTCGGCGGCTGGGTTACGGCGGTGGCGCTCGGCGTTCTGGTGCGCGAGCCCATGCTCTATCTCGGCGTCTGCACCGTCGCCCTGTTCGCCCTGTTCGCCCTGCCCGGATGGATCCTGTTCCGCGACGCCCGCGCCGCCCCGAAGGGGGGCTGAGCACGCCATGGGTCTGGCCGATCTGGGACGGATCGACGAGGTCATCCACGGCCGCATGCGGCTGGGGATCATGGTCTATCTGTCCGATGCCGACAGCGCCGACTTCACCGAGCTCAAGACGGTGCTTGAGGCGACCCAGGGCAATCTCTCGGTTCATCTGAAGAAGCTGGAAGAGGCGGGCTTCGTCGACATCGACAAGAGCTTCAAGGACAACAAACCCCTGACCCGGGTGTCGATCACGCCCGCCGGCCGCAAGGCGTTCGGTGCCTATCTGGACGCCATCGGCAGTTTGATCGGCGGCAAGGACTGATGGGCCGGGGCTGGCCCCCGGCACGGTTCACGCCCTAAGCTCCTCCCACGAAGCGTGGAGAGATCGATGAATTTCGGGACGGTTGTTATGGCGCTCACGCTCGCCGGGATCGGGGTGAGTCCGGGGCTTGCCCAGGTCTCGAGCCCGGCGGGGCTTCAGCTGGCGGTCGAAGGCCTGTCCCGTCCAGCGGCGATCTATGTTGCGGGCGAGGGTACGCCTGAGCCTTGGGGTGCAGCGGCGGGCATTGCCTATCCGGACACCGGCGGGCCGATTACGGTCGATACGCCGCTCCGCATCGCAAGCAATACCAAGACCTTCACCGCGGCCACGGTGCTGAGGCTCTGGGAGACGGGTCGGATTGATCTCGACGCCCCGATCGGACCCCTATTGAGCTCGTCGCTCAATGCCTTGCTGACCGCCGACGGCTATGACACCGCAGCCATCACCGTGCGTCATCTGCTCAGCCACAGCAGCGGTCTCTATGATCATGGCGGCGACCAACGTTTCGTCGAAGCAGTAATGGCCGACCCCGGCCACCACTGGACGCGCGAGGAACTGGTGAGGCTGTCGATGGCCTATGCCGATCCACAAGGCGATCCCGGTGTAGCCTTTCGCTATTCCGATACCGGCTACATTCTGCTGGGCGACATCGTCGAGCGGATCACGGGTCGGACGCTCGGCGTTGCGGTCCGTGAGGAACTGCGGCTCGATCGGCTGGGCTTGAAGTCGACATGGTGGGAAATCTTGGAACCGGCGCCGCCCGGCCTCATCCGCCCGCCCCAAAGCCTCGGAAGCATCAACACTGCGGACTGGCATGCCTCGATGGACCTCTACGGCGGCGGCGGACTGGTCATGTCGACGCGAGACCTGGCGGTGTTTTTCGCCGCCCTGTTCGAGGGTCGGATCTTCGACCGACACGAAACCCTGGAGGCGATGCTCTGGCAGGGCGATCACCGCCGCGCCGATCACTATCGTCTGGGCATCTTCGTCAGTGAGGTGAACGGACGGGCCTTTTACTGGCACAGCGGATTCTGGGGCACCATTGCCCTCTATGCGCCAGCCACGGGAGTCGCTGTGGCCGGGGTGACCGTCAACCAGGACGGCTTCGTCGTCATGCGCACCCTTGCCGAATCGATCATCGGCGCCCCGCCGTCGCAGCCGTGATTGAACTCATGTCCCCCACCGTCATGGGCATCGTCAATGTCACGCCGGACAGCTTCTCGGACGGAGGACGGCTGGCCTCGGTCGCGGCCGCCGTCGCCCATGGTCTGCTGCTGGTCGAACAGGGCGCGGCCGTCCTCGACATCGGTGGCGAAAGCACCCGGCCCGGGGCCGAACCGGTCGCAGAGGCCGAGGAGATCGCCCGCACCATTCCGGTCATCGAGGGCCTGCGCGCCGCCCACTGGGCCGGGCCGATCAGCATCGACACCATGAAGCCCGCCGTGGCCCGCGCCGCCGTCGCCGCCGGGGCGACGATGTGGAATGATGTGACGGCCCTCGGCTTCGCGCCTGACAGTCTCACGACTGCCGCCGAGCTCGGCTGCGATGTGGTGCTCATGCATATGCGCGGTGAACCCCAATCCATGCAGGCCGATCCCCGCTATGACGACGTCGCCGCCGAGGTCTGCGCCGAGCTGGCGGCCCGGGCCGGTGCGGCCATGGCGGCAGGGGTGGTGCGCGAGCGGATCTGGCTCGATCCCGGCATCGGCTTCGGCAAGGCCCTGGCCCACAACCTGGCCCTGACGGCAAATCTGGACCGGCTGGTCGAGCTCGGCTTTCCGGTGCTCTTCGGGGCCAGCCGCAAGCGCATGATCGCCGGGATTGACCCGACCGCCACCGATCCGGGCGACCGCCTCGGCGGGTCAGTCGCCCTGGCCCTGGCCGCCGCCGGTCAGGGGGCCCGCATGATCCGCGTCCATGACGTTCGCGAAACCGTCCAGGCGCTGCGGCTGCAGGCCGCGCTGTTCCCCGACTAAACCGCTTGCCCGGAGACCCGGCCTGTTCCATCTCAACCCCATGAGTGGATCCTGGATCAATCCCTGGCTTGCCCTTCTGATCGCGGGTGTGCTGGAGGTCGTCTGGGCCTCCGGCTTCAAATACGTCGGCACCCAACGCCCGCTGATCTCGGTGGGCGTAGCGATCGTCATGGCCGCGAGCTTCTATTTCCTCTGGGTTGCGACCCAGAAGCTGCCGATCGGAACCGCCTACGCCATCTGGACCGGCATCGGTGCCGTCGGCGCCGCCACGGTCGGCATCCTTGTCTTCGGTGAGCCGGCGACGGCCCTGCGGATCGTCTGCATCGTCCTGATCGTGGCCGGGATCGTCGGGTTGAAGCTCTTTTCAGGCGCGCATTGATGACGGGAGTATCGCCCGGCCGTGTCCTGATCATCGCCGGCTCGGACTCCGGCGGCGGCGCCGGCATCCAGGCCGACATCAAGGCCGTGACCCTGCTCGGCGGATATGCCGCCACGGCCATCACGGCGATCACCGTCCAGAACACCCTCGGCGTCCACGGTGTGCATCCCCTGCCGCTGGACCTGATCGAGGCCCAGGCGCGCGCCGTTCTCGACGACATCGGCGCCGATGCGATCAAGACCGGCATGCTGGGCTCCATCGCTGTGGTCGAACGGGTGGCGGCCATCCTCGACACATCCGGGGCCCCGGCGGTGATCGATCCGGTCATGATCGCCAAGGGCGGCGCGGCCTTGCTGGCGGATGATGCCGTGGCCGCCGTGCGGTCGCTGATGGTTCCCCGCGCGGCCCTGCTGACCCCCAATGCGCCCGAGGCCGAGGCCCTGACCGGGATCGTCGTCGCAGACCTCGACGGCCAGCGCCGCGCCGGCGAGACCCTGCTGGCCATGGGCGCCCGCGCGGTGCTGATGAAGGGTGGCCATGTGCCGGGGGCGACGGTCATCGACCTGCTTCTGACCCCGACCGGCGAGACCCTGCTGGAAGGCGAGCGGTTCGACACCCGCAACACCCACGGTACCGGCTGCACCCTGGCCAGCGCCTGCGCGGCGGGGCTGGCGAGGGGCTTGCCTCTGGAGGCCGCCGTGGCCGAGGCCTGGGCCTATGTCGCCGAGGCGATCCGCCGGGCCCCGGGACTGGGCAGTGGCCACGGGCCGCTGGACCACGGCTGGCCGGTGCGGGGGCGCACATGAGTGACCTGAACCCACGTCTCGCCGACATCGTCCGCGCCGACCCCGGCCTGATGCACGTCCTGACCACGGTGCGCGGCCTCGGTCTGACTGATTGGCGGGTCTTTTCCGGGGCGGTCTATCAGAGCGTCTGGAACGCCGAGACCGGCCGTCCGGCCGGCTATGGTCGCAAGGACTTTGACCTCGGCTATTTCGACCCCGACACCAGCTGGGACGCCGAGGATGTTGTCATCAAACGGGTCGCCGCGGCCTTCGACGAACCGTTCCGGTCTGAGGTCGAGGTGCGCAACCAGGCCCGCGTTCACCTCTGGTTCCTGGACCGGTTCGGCGAACCCTATGAGGCCCTGACCGGCACGGACGAGGCGCTCGAGCGCTTTGTGGCACCGGCCTTTGCGGTCGGGGTGCGGCTGGAGGCCGATGACACGATCAGCATCGCCGCCCCGTTCGGGCTGGAGGATGTTTTCTCCCTGACCCTTCGCCCCAACCCGGACCGGCCGCGGGCGAAGGGCTGGGACAAGGTTGTGGCCAGCGCCCGCGCGCGGTGGCCGGAGCTGACCGTGATCGAACCGGAGCCCGCCTGATGCGCCAATGGACCGTCGACGCCTTCGCTTCCGCTCCTTTCAAGGGCAACCCCGCCTGCGTGGTCGAGCCCTTCGATCAATGGCCGTCCGACGATTGGATGCAGGCCCTGGCCAGGGAGAACAACCAGGCCGAGACGGCCTTCCTGCGGCGCACCGGCGATCCGGCCCGATTCGGCCTGCGCTGGTTTACGCCCGGAATGGAGGTCGACCTGTGCGGCCACGCCACCCTGGCCTCGGCCCATGCCCTGTGGGTCGAGATGGGGGCGGGCGTCGCCGATCTGGCCTTCGATACCCGCTCCGGGCCGCTCTATGTGCGGCGGGTGGGCGACCTCTATGAAATGGACTTCCCCGCCGATCCGCCCCGGGCCTGCGATGTGCCGGCGGGCCTGACCGAGGCCCTGGGCGCCGTGCCGGTCGAGGTCCATGCCGGACGCTATCTGCTGGTCGTGCTCGGGGACGCGGCGGCGGTGGCGGCCGTGACGCCGGATATGCGGGCGCTGAAGAAGATCCGGGGCGAGGCGGGCGAGGCGGGCCATGTGATCGTCTGCGCGGCGGCGGAGGCCGGCGACGACGTCGATGTGGTGGACCGCTTCTTCGCCCCCGGCTGCGGCGTCGACGAGGACCCGGCGACCGGGTCGGCCCACTGCCTGCTCGGACCGTTCTGGGCCGGGCGGCTGGGGCGGGAGACGGTGCGGTTCCGCCAGGTGTTTCCCACGCGTGGCGGGGAGATCGAGACCGGGGTGCGGGGGGACCGGGTCCTGCTTCGGGGTCGGGCGGTGACCACTGTCGAGAGCCGGCTGCGCGTCTGAGGACCGGACAGGGAAAGGGCGCGGACCCGTTCAGGTCCGCGCCCTCCTCACCTCCGGATCGGGCCGGAGGCCGGCTTACCAGCCGCGACCGCCGCCGCGACCGCGACGGTCATCGTCGCGACGTTCCCAGCGGATGCGCCGCTCCAGCCGGTCGAAGCTGTAGTCCAGGTCGGCGCGCTCGCGGCGGGACAGGCCGTCGCGGCTGTAGCGGCGTTCCAGCCGGATGAGAGCGTGGAACTCGTCGCGCAGGCCGGCGGCCTCGCGCCGGGTCAGGGCGGCGTTGCGGACGCCCTGGTCGATGCGGCGGTCCAGACGGTCGAAACGGCGCTGGATCGACACCCAGTCGCGGTAGTCGCGCCGATCGTCATAGCGATCGCGATGACCATGGCCGCCGGCCCCGGCATAGACGCCATCGTCAATCTGAGCGGCGGCCGGCACCGCGACGGACGCCGCAGCCAGGGCGAGGACGGGGATGAGAAACTTCTTCATCATCGGACTTCTCCTTGAGCGTTCCACGCGGACCGGGGTGGCCGGCGTTGAGGTGAGAAGACCATCCCCTGGCTGAGCCCGACCTGAACGGCTCGTGTCAGCTTCCATTCATCGGCATGAATTCGCCGCCACATCCTCCCCGCACTGCCGGGACGACAAATCCTCGCCGCGTGAGCAAGGAGGGGCGGCGCAAGACGTGAAATATGTCTACACTCGCCGTTCAGCCGTCGTTCAGAGCCAGGGCCCTAGACCGCTTTTCATGATCCATCCGTCCACCCTGCTGCTCGCAGTCCTGATCGCCGCCGCGCCACTGTCGCAGGCGGCCGCGCAGGATCGTGGCCCTCGCGGCGACCGTGCGGATCGTCAACAGCAGGATGACCAGCCCCGGGTCAGCGTCGGGGAGGCGGTCCAGCGCGCGTCCTCGGGCCGCCCGGGCCGTTTTCTGGGGGCCAGCAATCGCGGTGACACAATCGTCGTTCGCTGGGAATATCCCGGTGGCCGCGTCGCCGACATCATCGTGGACGCCCGCACCGGCCGGGTTGTGGGAGAACGCTGAATGCGAGTCTTGCTTGTCGAGGACGATGTTGACCTGTCGCGCCAGCTGAAACTGGCCCTGGGCGATGCCGGCTATGCCGTGGACCACGCCGCGGACGGCGAGGAGGCCCATTTCCTCGGCGACACGGAACCCTATGACGTGGTGGTGCTGGATCTCGGCCTGCCGAGGATCGACGGCGTTTCGGTGCTGGAGCGCTGGCGGCGCGACGGCAAGACCACACCCGTGCTTATCCTGACCGCGCGCGGGGCCTGGTCTGACAAGGTGTCGGGCTTTGATGCCGGGGCCGACGACTATCTGACCAAGCCCTTCCACACCGAGGAACTGCTGGCCCGTCTGCGGGCGCTGCTGCGACGGTCCGCGGGCATCGCCTCGGCGACCCTGTCCTGTGGCGGCCTGCGCCTTGACCCGAGGGCGGCCCGTGCCACGGTCAATGGCGAGCCCCTGCGGCTGACCTCGCTCGAATACCGGCTGCTGCACTATGTGATGATGCACCAGGGCCGGGTGATCAGTCGCACCGAACTGGTCGAGCATCTTTACGATCAGGATTTCGACCGCGATTCCAACACGATCGAGGTCTTCGTCGGCCGCCTGCGCAAGAAGATCGGCGCTGACCGTATCGAGACCGTGCGCGGACTGGGCTATCGCCTGACGCCGCTGGCCGGGGAGTCCGACGGGGCGTGACCGAAGAGGCGGGGGACGTATCGGCTCCGGTCGAACACCGGTCCTGGGCCCGCTGGTTCGGGAGGCCGGACCGCAGCCTGACCCGCCGTCTGATCTGGCTGGCCTCGGCATGGATCATTCTGGCGCTTGTGCTGACCGGCTGGGCCCTGACCAGCCAATACCAGGAATCGGCGCTGCGCCGGCTCGGCAATGAGCTGGGGGACACCCTCGACGAGGTGGTGATCGCAACCAATGCCGGGCCTGACGGCATCGTCGTGGCGGAGATCAGGGACGCCCGGACGGACCGGGCCTTGTCCGGGAAATACTGGGCCGTGGCCGAGCTGGACGGCGAGGGCGGGGTTCGGGTCATCGCCGGCTCACCCTCCCTGGCCGGCGAACAGCTGGCCGTCCCGCGAGGGCTGCCGGACCGGCTCAGGGCCGCGACCGGCTCCACGATCAGCTTCAACGATCCCGGCTTCCTCAGACCGCCGCTGCGACAGCCGCTGCGCGTCGCCGCCAGCCTGAAATCGCTGCCCGGCCGTCGCGAGCCGCTCGTGTTCATGGCGGCGATCGACCGGACCAATATCGAGAATGACACCCGCCAGTTCGCGACCTTCACCTGGACATCCCTGCTGATCCTCGGACTCGGCCTGGTCATCGCCGTCTTCCTGCAGGTGCAGATCGGCCTGCGTCCACTGTTCAGCCTGCGGAACGAGATCGCCGACGTCCGCAAGGGCAAGGCCGCGCGGATCGTCCACAGCTATCCGATGGAAATCCAGCCGTTGGCCGAACAGGTCAACCGGCTGCTCGACCACAATCAGGAAACGGTCGAGCGCCAGCGCACCCACGTCGGCAACCTGGCCCATGCGCTGAAGACACCGCTCTCGGTTATGCTGGCCGAAGCCGGGACGCAGACAGGCATCCTGCCCGACATGGTCCGCAAACAGACCGAGGTGATGAAGGCCCAGGTCGATCACCACCTGCGCCGCGCCCGCGCCGCCGCCCGGGCCCAGCTTCTGGGCGAACGCACGCCCATCGCCGGGGTGCTGGACGAGATGGCCGTGATGCTGGAGCGGGTGTTCGAGGAAAAGTCCGTCGAGATCGACTGGCGCGCACCGGACGAGCTCAGTTTCCGGGGCGAACGTCAGGATCTGCAGGAGATCCTTGGCAATCTGATGGAAAACGCCTGCAAATGGGCAAGACGGCGCGTTCGCATCAACGCGGGTCCGACGGGCCTCGGCCAGATGCTGGTCGTGGTCGAGGATGATGGGCCCGGCCTGCCCGCTGACCTGCGCGACGCGGCTCTGGAGCGGGGTGCCCGCCTGGACGAAACCACGCCGGGCTCCGGCCTTGGCCTTTCCATCGTGGTCGAGCTGACGCGCGCCTATGGCGGCAAAATCACCCTGGCCGACAGTGATCTCGGCGGTCTGAAAGTGCTGCTGGAGTTGCCCGCAGCAGAGGCCTGACTTCATCCGTCGGAAAAGCGATTGTTAATCCCGCCCGCCTAAACTCCGACCCGCCGGCGCAAGGCCGGTCGGGGATCTGTCATGGCCGGGCTCTCCAGTGCCCATCGTACCGCACTGTCTGCCCTTCTGGCCCGGTGTCCCGACGTTGCGCTCAGGGCCGTTTCCGCGTCAGTGGCGTCCGCGGCTGGCAGCCAGGCAGCGGAAATGCGCGCCCTGATAGGCGAGGAGTTTCGTGACCGCGAGCGCTGCGAACGGGTCCTGAAGCCGCTGGTGCCGATGTTCCGCCCGCGCGCAGACGGCATCGTCGCCATGACCTTTCCGCCACATATCCTGCCGCGTCTATGGTGCGCCGCAAGCGCGCGCGAGCCTGACCTTCTGCAACATCTGGAAGGGGATGAGCCCGCGGCCACGATGGTGGCGGATCGTCTCTGCCGGGCCGCGGCCAGCGCCGTCCGTGACCAGCCTGACCTGATCTGGCCGCCCGGGGGCGATGAGGCCGTCCGTCAGAAAGGTCTCGACGACCTGACGGCCTGCCTCGATCTGGCCCATCTCGCGCGGCGCGGCCTGCCGTCTCTTGAAATCTGGGTCAAGCGCCCCGACGGCGACCAGATCGCAGCGCTGCGCCTGCTGTTCAAGGACTGCGCCGACGCGCGCATTGACGGCGCTCCACGCGTGCTGGAGATGCTGTTCGCCCAACTGCCGGATGCCTTCCTGATCCTTCGGATCGTTGCCCTGGCCTCACTGGCAGCCGGTCAAGACGGCCTCCTCGGCGAGTCGGAGATGTCCGGCCTCGTTGATCGACTGATCGCCGGCGTCGATCTCCGTGCGCGCAGGATAAAGGCGTTCAAACCCGGTGCCGATCTGGCTCAGGTCGATGCGGTGATCGCCGATTTCAACTGGTGCGCGGGTGTGCTCGGTGAACTGGATGTGACCCTGTCGCTTGACCCGGGCAGTGCCTGGGGCAAGTCGGTGCGGGACGCGCGGGGCACCATTGCCGGACGCATGTCCAGCCTGCTCCGGGCGGCGGACAAGGCGGTGACCCTTGCCTTGCCGATGGAGCAGGTGAAGATCGGCCGGCTCAAGACCCGCCTGGTTCCCCGTTTGTCGACACGGGTCGACGGCCTTGCTGTCGAAGCCGCCCTGAGCCTGCTGAGCCTGGTCGGATCTGCGCGCGGACCGGCCTCGACCTTCGGCTGCGAGGCAGACCGCAAGACACTGGTTTCCGCCCTTGGCGACCGGCTGTTGGACTACGCCGACCAGACGCTTCGGATGATCCTTGAAGGCGCGGTCGAGGGCGAGACCCACGCGTTCGAACTCATCGAACTCGCCGCGCTTTGCCTCGATCGCATCGACGCCGAAGAGGCCGCTCATACGGTGCGGCGTCGGGCCGCGGTCGCAAGGGTGCCAGTAAAGGGAGCCGGGGCCTCGTCGCAGGCCGCGTGATCGGCTACACGGCCGGGATGACGGCATTCTGGATCATGGCGGCGCTGATGACGGCCCTGGCCGGTCTGTGCACGCTCGCCGGTGCGCGGCGCGGTGCCGACGGCGAGGAGACCGTTTCCGCCGAGGCCGAACTGGCTGAACTGGATCGCCTGAAGGCTCGTGGACTGCTTGACGAAGCCGCATGGACGGCGGCCCGGGCCGAGTCCGGTCGACGGATCCTCGTTTCCGACCGTGCAACCGCGCCCGTCCGGGCTGGAACCCGGGACCGGTTCATGGTGCTCGGCGGACTGGCATGCACCGCCGCTGCCGCCCTGGTCCTCTATGTCCTGGTCGGCACGCCCGGCCTGCCGGACCAGGCCTATGAGCGACGTGTCGACCAGTGGACCACCGAGCTGGATACGCTTCAGCCTCCGCAGGTCGCGGCCGTAGCGGCCCGGGTGGTGAGAGATCGGCCGAACGATCATGAGGCCCTGGCCATGCTCGGAGCGGCGCGCTTTCAGGCTGGCGACCCTATCGGCGCGGCCTCGGCCTTCCGCCGGGCCCTGGCGCTGAAACCTGACGACGCCCAAAGCTGGGCGCGGCTCGGCGAGAGTCTGACCCGGGCCAACGACGGTGTGGTCGGCGGCGACGCGGAAGCCGCCTTCGCCCAGGCCCTGCGTCGGGACCCGGGACAGCTGGGCGCGCGCTATTTCCTCGGCGAGGCGGCGCTGGCCCGCAATGAGGTGGACAGGGTCCGGGCCATGTGGATGCCGTTGATCGCAGCGCTCGACCCGGCCGATCCGCGCCGGCTGGATCTGCAACGTCGAATGCCGGGAGAGCCGGAATGAACTGGCTGCCCAAATCGCCCAAGGCACGCCGCCGCCTGTGGGTGGTGGCTGTCGTCGCTCCGGTGCTGGCCGCCGCCGTCGGCCTGTCGCTCTACGCCATGCGGGACAGCGTCACCTTCTTCTTCTCCCCGTCCGAGGCCACGGCCGAGACGGCACCGGCCGGACGGGTCGTTCGTCTGGGGGGGCTGGTCGAGGCCGGCAGCGTGGTCCGCGGCGCCGACGGTGAGGTGGCCTTTGCGATTACGGACAATGCCGCCACCACCCGCATCGTCTATCAGGGCGATCTGCCCGACCTGTTTCGTGAGGGGCAGGGGGTGGTGACCCAGGGGGCCTTCCTGCCCGACCGCAGCTTCCGCGCCACCCAGGTACTGGCCAAACACGATGAGAACTATATGCCGCGCGAGGTCGCTGACCGCCTGAAGGCCAAGGGTGAATGGCGGCCCGGGGGTGAAACGCCCGCCGCAGGAGCAGCAGAGCTGTGATTGTTGAACTGGGCGCCTTTGCCCTGATCCTCGCCCTGGTGCTCTCTGTGCTGCAGACCGGTATGGCTGCGGCCGGTCGTCTGCGCCGCAGCCCGGTGCTGGCCGGTGCCGCCGAGGGCGCGGCCCTGGCCTGCGCGGGCGTCGTCGCCCTGGCTTTCGCCGCCCTGATCCTGGCCTTCGCGGTCTCGGACTTCTCGGTCGCCAATGTCGCGGCCAACAGCCACACCGACAAGCCGATGCTCTACAAGGTCTCTGCCGCCTGGGGCAGCCACGAGAGCTCGCTGGTCCTGTGGTGTCTGGTGCTGACCGGCTTCGGCGCAGTCCTGGCCCGCGCCCGGGGCCTGCCGTTCGGTCTCAAGGCTTCGGCCGTGGCGACCCAGGGTCTGCTCGGCGTCCTGTTCCTGGCCTTCGCCGTCTTCACATCCAATCCGTTCGAGCGGCTGGATCCGGCTCCCTTTCAGGGCGGTTCGCTGAACCCCCTGCTGCAGGACCCCGCGCTCGCCTTCCACCCGCCCTTTCTCTACGCAGGCTATGTCGGGTTTTCGGTCTGTTTCTCGCTGGCGGTTGCGGCCCTGATCGAGGGTCGGGCCAATTCCAGCTTCTGGCCCGCCTGGGGGCGCTGGGTGCGGCCCTGGGCCCTGGCCAGCTGGGCCTTTCTGACGGTCGGCATCACCCTCGGTGCCTTCTGGGCCTATTATGAGCTCGGCTGGGGCGGCTGGTGGTTCTGGGACCCGGTCGAGAATGCCAGCTTCCTGCCCTGGCTGGCCGGAGCGGCCCTGCTGCACTCGGCCGTGGTCACCGAGCGGCGCGGAGCCCTCGCCGGCTGGACGACCTTTCTCGCCCTGTTGACCTTCACCTTCTCCATGCTGGGGGCCTTCCTCGTCCGCTCCGGCGTCCTGACCAGTGTCCATGCCTTTGCCGTCGATCCCGAGCGCGGCCTGATGCTGCTGGCCATTCTCGGTGCCACCTCCGGCGTGGCCTTCGCCCTGTTCGCCTGGCGCGCGCCCCAGCTGAAGGGGGGCGGCATGTTCGCCCCGGTCAGCCGCGAGGGTGCGCTGGTGCTGAACAATGTCTTCCTGACCGCGGCCAGTGCCACCGTCCTGCTCGGCACCCTCTATCCGTTGATCCTCGAGGCCGCCAACGGTGCGACCATCTCGGTCGGGCCGCCCTATTTCGCCCTGACCTTCAACCCGTTGATGATCGCAGCCCTGCTGATCCTGCCCGCCGGGCCGCTGTTGTCCTGGAAGCGTGGGGATCTGAAGGGCGTCGGCCAGCGGCTGGCGCTGGCGGCGGGGGTCTCCATCCTGATTGCCCTGGCCGGCTGGATGGTCTTCGAACCGAAGAAGGCCCTGTCCGCCGCCGGAATCGGCCTCGGTGGCTGGCTGATCCTCGGCGCCCTCGCCGAGGTGGCCGAACGGCTGCGCCTGTTCCGTGCGCCCCTGGCGGAGACCCTGCGCCGCGCCCGGGCCCTGCCGCTCGGAGCCTGGGGCACGACCCTGGCCCACGCCGGACTGGGCGTCTTCGTCCTGGGCGCGGTGGTCGAGACCGGTTACCGGGTCGAGGCGGCCCGGGCCCTTGTCCCCGGCCAGACCATAGAGGCCGGCAAATGGGCGGTGACGCTGGACTCCGTCGGCGTGGTCGAGGGGCCGAACTATCTGGCGGAACAGGGAAAACTGACCGTGACCCTGCGCGACGGCAGCGCGCCGAGGAGCGTCATTGCCGAGCGTCGCTTTTTCCCGACCGGGGGCCAGACCACCACCGAGGTCGGGCTCGATTTCCGGGGGCTGGACGACGTCTATGTGGTGCTGGGCGAGCGCGGCCGAACCGCGGCCGACGAACCGGCCTGGAACGTCCGCGTCTGGTGGAACCCCTGGGCGCGGCTGATCTTCCTCGGCCCGGCGATCATGGCCCTGGGTGGCCTGCTGTCGCTGCTGGACCGGCGGCTGAGGCTGGGCGTGAACCGTAAGGCCGCGGCATGAGGCGCGCCCTGCTGATCGCGGCCGCGCTGGTCATGATCGCCGCACCGATTGCGGCGCAGGAGCCCCCGCCGACGCCGGACCGGCCGCTGGCGGATGCGGCCCAGGAGGCCCGCGCCCAGGCCCTGTTCAACGACATCCGCTGCGTCGTCTGCCAGCATGAGGCCATCGCCGACAGCCCCGCCGGGATCGCGGCCGACATGCGCAGTCTGGTGCGCGAAGAGATCGCAGCCGGGCGCAGCGACCAACAGGTCCGCGATGATCTGGTGCGCCGCTACGGCGACTTCGTCCTGTTCACCCCGCCGCTGCGGGGCGGCACCTGGCTGTTGTGGTTCGGTCCGCTCGCCATCGTGCTGGCGGTGGGGGCGGGTCTGCTGGTCATGGCGCGCCGTCGCCCGGTCGAGACTCCGGCGCTGACGGCCGCCGAAGAGGCCGATCTGGCGCGAATACTCGCCGGACAGGCGGTTCGCCCCGATACTGACGCAAAGCCGTCTGACCAATAGCCACGAGCCTGATCGCTTGAGGAGGAATCGCTTCGCGGTTCCGACGGGAGCGTGAATCAGGCTCGCAGGGACTGCAGGCCCCTCATCGCGCTGCGGCGTTGGTGAAACAGGCTGCGGCTCTGTATGACAAGACCGACCGGGCGGTCACCGCCCGACCAGAGGATCGCAAGACACGCCTATGATGAAGCGCAAGGAATTCATGCTGGGGGCCATCGCTGGCCTGACCTTCGCCGCCGCGGCGACCGCAGGCGGCGTCATCGACTGGCCCTCGGCCAACGCAGGCCCGGTGGCCGGCTTCACGGGTCGCCTCGCACCCACCGCCGGCGCCTCCGGCCTCGCCTTCGCCCCGCCCCAGGGCGCGCCCCTCAGCTTCGCCGACATTTTCGCCCAGGTCGCTCCGGCGGTGGTGCAGATTGATGTGAAGACGCGAGTGCGTCAGCCGAGCATGCTGCAGATCCCCGGGACACCCTTCGCCATTCCGAACCCCAACGGCAGGGAAGGGGGCGAGGAAGGCGAGGACGAAGACGGCACGACCGCCATGGGAGCCGGCTCCGGCTTCTTCATCGCCGCCAACGGCTTCATCGTCACCAACAATCACGTCATCGCCGACGCGACCGAAATCATAGTCAAGCTGGCCGACGGTCGTGAGCTGGAGGCACGCGTCATCGGTCGCGATGAGGCCACCGATCTCGCGGTCATCAAGGTCGAGGGCACGGACTTCCCCTTCGTGACCTTCGAGGAGACCGCCCAGCCGCGCGTGGGCGACTGGGTCATTGCCGTGGGCAATCCGTTCGGGCTCGGCGGGACGGCCACGGCAGGCATCGTGTCGGCCCAGAGCCGTCAGAACCTCGCCGATCCGACCTCCAGCTTCGTCGACTTCCTCCAGATCGATGCCGCGATCAACCGGGGCAACTCCGGTGGTCCGACGTTCGATATCTATGGTCGTGTGATCGGTGTGAACTCAGCCATCATCTCGCCCACGGGTGGATCGGTCGGGATTGGTTTCGCTATTCCCGCTTCTGTCGCCAAACCGGTCACCGATCAGCTCATGCGGGGCAACGCGGTCCAGCGAGGCTTCGTTGGTCTGGGCCTCCGAACCTTTGATGCAGATCGGTGGGAGGCCCTCGGCCAGGCCCGTGACTTCAAGGGGGCCTATGTCGAGTCCGTGACGCCGGACGCGCCCGCCGCGCAGGCGGGCGTCCAGGAAGGCGATCTTCTGGTTGGCGTGAACGGTCGCGCCGTCGCCAACGGCACCGAGGCGACCCGCGCCGTCGGCTCTGCCCGGCCCGGGGAAACCATCCGCCTCGAGGTCATCCGCGACGGCCGCAGGCGTACGATCAACGTGCGCTCCGGTGTGCGTCCGTCCGAGACAGATCTTCTGGCTGATCAGGATCAGGGCGGCGGTGAAGGGCCGCGGAATCCCCCGGCAACGCCCCAGGGACAGGTCGTGGAGGGCGCGACGGTGAGCTCGATCACCCCGGCCCAGCGGTCGCAGTATGGCATACCCGAGACTGTGACCGGCGTGATCGTAACGGGCGTCGCGCGGGGAACGCCGGCGGCCGAAGCCGGTCTGCAGGCCGGCTTTGTCATCAGTCGCGCCGGAAACCGGACGATTGGCAGTGCAGCCGACCTTGCCGCGGCGGTTCGGGAGATCAAGGCGGCGAGCCGCCCGAGCATCCTCCTGTTCGTCACGGCCGGTGGGCAGCGGGGTACGCTCGTGCTGAAATTCGACACCGAATGAGCCTGCCAATCTGACAAAGCCGTAACTGCCCCCATCGCCGCCGATGCGCTAGCATCGGTGGCGATTTGCATTCGAGGGGCTGATTCCATGCGCATTCTGGTGGTCGAGGACGACGCCGAGGCCGCGACCGCCATGGTCCGGGGACTGACCGAGGCCGGGCACGAGCCGACCCACGCCGTCGACGGGGCCTTCGGCCTGCTGGAGGCGCAGAAGGGCGGCTATGACGTCTATGTCGTCGACCGGATGATGCCCCGCCTCGACGGCATCGGCATGGTCGAGACCCTGCGCAAGGACGGCGACCAGACCCCCGTCCTGTTCCTGTCCGCCCTCGGCGAGGTCGAGGATCGCGTCACGGGCCTGAAGGCGGGGGCCGACGACTATCTGGTCAAGCCCTATGCCTTCTCCGAACTGATCGCCCGGGTCGAGGCCCTGTCGCGCCGCCGCGAGACCGGCAGCGTCGCCACCATGCTCAAGGTCGGCGACCTCGAGATGAACCTGATCGCCCGCACCGTGCACCGCACCGGCAAGGAGATCGACCTGCAGCCGCGCGAGTTCCAGCTGCTGGAATTCCTGATGCGCCACGCCGGCCAGTCGGTGACCCGCACCATGCTGCTGGAGAAGGTCTGGGAATATCATTTCGACCCCCAGACCAATGTCATCGACGTCCATATCAGCCGCCTGCGCGCCAAGATCGACAAGGGCTTCGACCACGCCATGCTGCAGACGGTACGCGGGGCCGGGTATCGGCTGGAGCCGTAGCGCCAGCCAGTGAAACTTCCCTCTCTTCTCCGCCGCACGCCCTTCCGGCTGACGCTGCTGTTCCTCGCCCTGTTCGCGGCGGCGGCCAGCGCCATCCTGGCCTGGGTCTATTTCGCCTCGGCCTCCGAAGCCCGGACCAGGGCCGAGCGCGAGGTGCGCGGCGAGATGCAGGTGCTGACCGGCATCTACACGGAGCGCGGCTTCGACGCCCTGAACCGCGCCCTGATCGACCGCACCCTGCGTGACAACGCCTTCCTCTATCTGCTCAAGAACCCTGACGGCAGCCAGGTCACCGGCAGTCTGACGGACTTCCCGATCGCGGAGATGGAGGGCGCCCAGGAGTGGATCAGCTTCCCGTTCACGGACACGGACGCCGAAGGCCGGGTCACCCGGCCGCAGGTCCGCGGTGTTCAGGTCCAGCTGGCGGACGACGGCATGCTGTTCGTCGGCCAGTCGCTCGGCGACACCGAGGCCTATCTGGCGCGCCTGACCCGGGCCCTGTGGACGGCCATGGGCATCGTCCTGCTGCTCGGTCTGGCGGGCGGGGTGCTGGTCAGTCGCAACCTCGAACACGCCATGGGCCGGCTCGGCAAGGTCGTCACCGCGGTGCAGGAGGGCAACCTCAAGGCCCGGGCGGAAGTCCGCAACTCCGGCGACGAGCTGGACGAACTGGGGGCCGGGCTCAACACCATGCTGGACCGGCTGGAGGGGTCGATGTCCTCGATCCGACACGCCGGCGACGCCATCGCCCACGACCTGCGCTCGCCCCTGACCCGGATGCGGGCCAAGCTGGAGGTGGCGCTGATGGACGCAGAGGCCGGCCGGATCGACGGGGTCGATGCGGTCCAGCTGGCCCTCGACGAGGCCGACAATCTGCTCAAGACCTTCAACACCGTCCTGGCCATCGCCCGTCTGCAGGCGGCGGCAGGCCGCACCCCCGACCCCAGGCTGTTCGACGCCGCCGACCTGGCTGCCGACATGGCCGAGCTCTATGAGCCCGCGTCAGAGGAAAAGGGGCTGGAGTTCTCCGCCGAGATCGAGCGCGGGCTGATGATCTCGGGCAACCAGCCCTTCCTCGCCCAGGCCTTGGCCAACATCATCGACAACGCCATCAAATACACCCCGACCGGCGGTGCCGTGATGCTGCGCGCCCGGCGGCGCTCGTCGGGCGAGATCGAATACTCCGTCACCGACACCGGCCCCGGCGTGCCCGAAGGGGATCGTGAGCGGGTCATCGAACGCTTTGTGCGCCTCGACAACAGCCGCAGCGAGGCCGGCTCGGGCCTCGGCCTGGCGCTGGTCGGGGCGGTGATGGAGGCCCACGGGGGCCGCATCCTGCTGGATGAAGGCCCCGGCGAATATGGCGGCTTCGGCCCCGGCCTGCGGGTGGCGCTGGTCCTGCCGGCGGCGGAATGAGCGGCGCGCTCGGTCCCCGGCTGGCTTCCTGTGGGCCGGTCATCGATGCGGTCGCCGCTGCCCGCACCCATGAACGCCTGTCCGAGGCCGCGGCTGAGGACGGCTGGTCCGACGGGCTGCAGGCCGCCTGGCCCGCCCTTGCCCCCGCCTTCGCCGCCTCGCCCTATCTGGCCGGGGTGGCGCGGCGCTGGCCCGAGCGTCTTCGACAGACCCTTGAGGCCTCGCCGGACGACCGGCTGGCGGCCATCCTGTCGGCGACCGACGGCCTGACCGGGGGTGCCGACGAGGCCCGTGCCCCCCTGCGCCGGCTCAAGGCCGAGCTGCATCTGCTGACCGCCCTGTGCGATCTCGGCGGCGTCTGGGACCTCGACGCCGTCACAGACGCGCTCAGCCGTTTCGCCGACGCCTCGACCCGGTCCGCCCTGCGCGCCGTGGCCCACGACCAGCGCGAGCGGGGCAAGCTGATCTCCGCCGCCGACGATCCGCGCGGCCCCATCCCCGGTCTGTTCGGCCTGGCCATGGGCAAGCACGGGGCCTTTGAGCTCAACTATTCCTCGGACATCGACATCAGCCTGTTCTTCGAGCCCGAGGCGCTCGAAAGCGCCCTGGCCGAGGGCGTGGAGCCGCAGAAATTCTGCGATCGCGCCGCCCATGCCCTGGCCTCCCTGATGCAGGAACGGACCGGTGACGGCTATGTCTTCCGCTTCGACCTGCGGCTGCGGCCGGATCCGTCCTCCACCCCGCCCGTGGTCGCCGCCCCCATGGCCCTGGCCTACTATGAAAGCGTCGGTCAGAACTGGGAGCGCGCCGCCTTCATCAAGGCCCGGCCGGTGATCGGCGACCTCCCCGCCGGTGCCGGGTTCGTCACCGCGCTGAGGCCCTTCATCTGGCGGCGCAGTCTCGACTATCCGGCCATCCTCGACATCCAGTCGATCAAGCGCCAGATCCACGTCCACAAGACCGGCGAAGGCATGGACGCCGCCGGGGCCAATCTGAAACTGGGCCGGGGCGGCATCCGCGAGATCGAATTCTTCGCCCAGACCCAGCAGCTGATCCTCGGCGGCCGCGACCCCGGCCTGCGCAGTCCGCGCACGGTCGATGCCCTCGCCGCCCTGCGCGATGCGGGCCATGTCAGCCCCGAGGTCTGCGCCGACCTGACGGCGGCCTATGCCGCCCTGCGCGGTCTCGAGCACCGGGTGCAGATGCTCGAAGACGAACAGACCCATATCCTGCCGGCAGAACCCGCCCGACGCGCGGCGGTGGCGGCCCTGGCGGGCGAAGGCGATCTGGCCACTTTCGACCACGGGGTCGAAACCCTGCTGGTCGGGGTGAACCGCACCTATGGCGAACTGTTCGAGGGCGAAGAGGCCCTGTCCTCGCCCTATGGATCTCTGGTCTTCACCGGTATCGAGAACGACCCCGAGACCCTGGCGACGCTGGAACGCATGGGCTTCACGGAGCCGGGGACGATCGCCGATACGATCCGCAGCTGGCACCACGGGCGCATTCCCGCGACCCGGTCGGCCCGTGGCCGGGAGCTGTTCACGCGGCTCGCACCCCGTCTCCTGACGGCCCTGGCCGACACCGGCGCAGCCGATGCCGCCTTCCGCCGGTTCGCCGTCTTCTTCGCCGGTCTGAACAGTGGGGTGCAGGTCCAGGCCCTGTTCCTGGCCCAGCCGAAGCTGTTCGATCTCGTGGTCGGGGTCATGGCCTTCGCCCCCCGGCTGGCGAGGACCCTCGGCCGCTATCCGGCGGCGCTGGACAGTATGCTGGACGCCCGGTTCCACACCCAGCTGGGCGTCAACACCGGCCTGTTCGATCAGATGACGGACGAGGCCGCGGCGGCTCCTGATTTTGAAGGGGCCATGAATGCCGTGCGTCGCCTGCATCGGGACCAGATGTTCCGCATCGGTGTCCAGATCCTGACGGGTCGCATCGGGCCCGAGCAGGCCGGTCGCGCCCACACGGCCCTGGCCGATGCCGTGATCGAGGCCCTCGCCCCGGCCGCCATGACCGAGGCGGCGCGCCAGGGCGGCACCCTGCATGACGGCGTTGTCGCTGTGGTCGCCCTCGGCAAGGCAGGCTCGCGCGAGATGACCGCAAGCTCGGACCTCGACCTGATGACGGTCTATGACGCGCCGCCCGAGGCGGTGTCCGACGGCAAGGGCTGGGCGCCGGGCGTCTTCTATTCCCGCTTCACCCAGCGGCTGATCGCGGCCCTTTCGGCCTATACGGCCGAAGGGGGGCTCTATGAGGTCGACATGCGCCTGCGGCCCGGGGCGGCCAAGGGACCGGTGTCGCTGCGACTTCCGGCGGTCGAGGACTATTATGCGACCGAGGCCGACACCTGGGAGTTCATGGCCCTGACCCGGGCGCGCGTGGTCTGGACCAATGATCCGGCCTTCGGCGCCCGCACAACCGCCGCACTGGAGGCCATCCTGCGCCGGCCCCGGCCGGGCGTCGATATCGCTGCCGACGCCCGCCGGATGCGTGATCTGATGGCCCGCGAGCGGCCGGGGCAGGGGGCATGGGACCTCAAGCTCGCCCCCGGCGGTCAGGTCGATGCCGAGTTCGTCGCCCAGGTGCACCAGCTGAAGGCCGCCGCCGGGGGAGGCCGGCTGACCGTCTCCACCCTCGAGGCGCTTGAGGCGGAACCTGCCCTCGCCGAGGCCTGGCGACTGCAGCAGGCGCTGGCCCAGGTCTTCAGCGCCGCATTCGACGACAGGCCGGATCCTGAGCAGGAGCCCGAGGGGGTTCCAGCGCCGTCTCGCGGAGGCGGCCGACTTCGCGGATTTTGATACGCTGAAGGCCCGGCTGGCCGAGGTGCGAACCGCCGCCCGCGCGGCCCTTGAAACCGTCCTGCCGCCGCCTCGCGACGGAGACTGACGCGATCTTCGTTAGACTCTCCGGACTGGGGACTGACACCGCCCTTGGCGGCATGGAGATTATCAAGATGAAAAAGACCCTTTTGGCCGGTGGCCTCGCGGCCCTGATGCTTGCCGCCGCGGCTGGTGCCGCCTTCGCCCAGCAGCCTCCGGCTCGCGGCATGCGCGCGGACGCGGACGGCGATCGCCGGCTGAGCCAGGCCGAGTTCGTCGGCCAGCGCGTGCAGCGCTTGACGACCGCAGACACCAATCGTGACGGCTCGGTCACGGCCGATGAGCGCCGCGCCGCAATGCAGGCCAGCAGGGCCGGTCGGGCCGATGCCCGCTTCGACCGTCTGGACGCCAATGACGACGGTTCCGTCAGCCGCGCCGAGTTCGACGCGGCCCGCTCGGCCGCTCGTGAAGTGCGAGCGGAGCGCGGCCCGCGTCCCATGGGTGCCCATCGCGGACCCGCCCGTGGCCAGCGGGGCATGGGCCGGATGGAGGCTCGCGGGCCGGTGGTGATCACTGAAGTCCAGGCCCGCGCCGAACAGGCCTCACCCGCCTCGACGCCGATCAGGACGGTTTCGTCACGGCCGAAGAGGGTCGCGCCGCTCGTCAGGGCATGCGCCAGAATCGCCGTGAGCGTATGGTGGAACGCCGCGCCGCTCATCAGGCTCAACGGCAGGCATCGCCTCCGGCACCCGCTTCGGAGTAAGGAAAATGTCGGGGACGGCGGTCATGTACCGGGCGACCCTTTCGGCAAGGATGGAAGAGGGCCGGATTGGCGCTGATCGCCGACCCCGACGAGGACCTGGTGCGCCGCGTGGGTCAGGGCGACCCGGCGGCCATCCAGGCCATGGTGGCGCGCAAGCTTCCGCGCATGCTGGCACTCGCCCACCGGATGCTGGGCGATGCGGCCGAGGCGGAGGATGTGGCCCAGGAGGTCATGCTGCGAGCCTGGAAACAGGCCCCGGGATGGACGCCGGGTCAGGCCAGGTTCGACACCTGGCTGCACCGGGTCGGGCTGAACCTCTGCTACGACCGGCTTCGCCGCAGGCGGGAAGTGACCACGGCGACACCGCCGGACCAGCCCGACACCGGTCCCGCGCCGGATCGCGGTTTGCTGGCGGCGGATGTGGGGGCGCGGGTCGATGCGGCCCTGACCCGACTGCCGGATCGTCAGAGGGAGGCGATCGTCCTCTGTCACTATCAGGAGCTGACCAATATCGAGGCTGCGGCCCTGATGGCGGTCAGCGTGGAAGCGCTGGAAAGCCTGCTGTCACGGGGGCGACGGGCGTTGAGACTGGCCCTGGCCGATATCCGGCCGGGTGCTGAGGGAGCATGAGTGTGATGACGTCGGAACGGTTCCTCGCCCTGGTCGCGGCCTATGGTGCCGACGCGCGGCGTTGGCCCGAGGCTGAGCGGGCGGCCGCACAGGCCCTTGCTGCCGCCCGGCCGGAGGCTGTGGCTCATGCGCTGGCTGAAGCGGATGCGGCGGATGCCCTGTTGCATGCCTCCCGCGTGGCCCACCCGTCCACGGTCCTGCGTGACAGGGTCCTGGCCTCGGCCGCCGGCACGGGGTTGATGAGGGCGCGTCATGAAGGTCGGCGCTGGCTGGACCGGCTGGCGCTGGCGCTCGGTGCCGGCTGGGCCGCGGCGACCTGCGCCGGTATCGTGGCGGGTGTCATGATGACCACCTGGTTGACGGCCGACGCCCAGGCCGAAGCCGTCCTCTTTCAGGCCTTCCTGCCCGCTGTGGATGATGCCGAGGTGCTGGGATGAACGCCGGGACCCTGAAGATCGCGCTCGCCGTATCGGTTGCGCTGAACCTGTTCGCCGTCGCGGCGGGGGCAACCGTGTTCGTGACCCGCGCCGAGGTCGAGAAGCAGGTTGAGGCCCAGCAACGTCCGACCCGGATCGGGTCGCCGATGCGGCTGATCGACCGGCTTGATCCGGCTGTCCGGGAGCGCGTGCGCGATACCATGCGTGCTTCGGCCCTCGCGGCCCGCCCCGATTTCGAGGAAGCCCGGCTGAAGCGGCGTCAGGTCATCGACATGGGCCGGTCCGCAAGCTTCGACCCTGTCCGTGCGGCGGAGCTTCTGGAAGAATCCCGTAATGCGGAGCTGCGCGGCCGTGCCCGGCTGGAAGCCGACGCCGTGGCCCTGCTGGGCACGCTGGCACCGGATGACCGGCGGGTGCTGTCGGAAATCCTGACCCGTCGGGCCCGCGCGGCAGGCCGGGACCGTGGAAGCCGCGACACGCGACCGACCGCCGCCGCGGCGATACCCGTAGCCTGATCTCAGGCGGCGCGGGCCTGAACCTCGGGCAGTTGGGTTTTCCCCGATTGCACCGGGCGCCGGATCGGCAGATCGAATCTCCCAGTCGTGCCGTGGCCGGGCTCGCTCTCGATGCTCATCGCCCCGCCGTGCAGTTCGATCAGGGACTTGGTCAGGGCCAGCCCCAGGCCGGTGCCCTGGGTTGTCTTCGAATGCTGTCCCTCAACCTGTTCAAACGGTCGAGCCAGCCGGTCCAGGTCTTCGGCGGCGATGCCGATACCCGTGTCGGTGACCGTCACCCTCAGGCGATCGGCGTTCTGGCGCGAGATGGCGACGCCGATATGACCGCCGTCGGGTGTGAATTTCACCGCATTCGAAATCAGGTTCAGCACCACCTGCTTCAGTCCGCGATAGTCGGCATCGATGTCCGGGAGGTCCGGCGCCTCGACCACCAGGGTCAGGCCTGCCTCCTCGATCTTGCCGCGCATCAGGCGGGCAGCGTCATCGACCAGCTCCTTCAGGGACACCGTGTCATAGTGCAGCGTCAGCTTGCCGGCCTCGATCTTCGCCATGTCGAGCACGTCATTGATCAGTGACAGCAGATGCTGTCCCGACTTGAGGATGTCGGCGGCATAGCCCTTGTATTTCGGATCGCCCAGCGGGCCGAACATCTCGCCGGCCATGATCTCGGAAAAGCCGTTGATGGCGTTCAGCGGCGTGCGCAGCTCGTGGCTCATATTGGCGAGGAATTCGGACTTGGCCTGGTTGGCCGCCTCCGCGCGGGTCATGGCCACCTCATATTTCCGGGCCAGCAGGGACAGCTTCTCCTCGCGGTCCTCCAGCTCGGTTATGGTGACCTGCAGCCGTTCGGTGGCGCGCTGGCGCTCCGCCTCCTTCTGCTTGATCGCGGTAATGTCTGCCGCCGTAACCACTGAGCCGCCGTCGGAGGTGGACCGGTCGACCAGCTGCAGCCAGCGTCCGTCGTGCAGTTCGATCTCACGCGTGCCGGCCCGCTCGCCCGTGGCGGGCTGATCCGACTTGATCGCCAGGGCCGCGATCTGGTTCAGCTCATGTCTGGACACGCCCCTGCGCAGCATGCCCGCCTCAAAGCCGAAGGCGTCCTTGAATGCCTCGTTCGACAGGATCAGCCGGCCCTGTTTGTCGAACAGAACAAAGGCGTCCGACACACTCTCGATTCCATCCCGCAGCCGGCTTTCCGCCGCCTGGGCCTGTGCCTTGGCCCGGCGCGCCTCGGTGGTATCCAGCGCCACGCCGAGCACATTGGTAAAGCCCTGCTCGCCCCGGACCCCCCGGGCCTGACCGCGAGCATCAATCCAGCGCGTCCTGCCCTGGGCAACCGGAACCGGGAAGGTGACATCGAACGCCCCGAAGGTCTGGGCCTGCCGAAGGGCGTGGTGCACCGCATCGTGATAACGGGGATGAATGCAGGCGAGGATTTCCTCGGCCGGAACCGATCCGCTGCGATCCAGCCCCATCAGTTCGGCCATATAGTCCGAAATCCTGACCAGGCCGGTCTCGGTGTCCCACTCCCAGACACCGCAGCGTGCAGCCTCGACAGCGCCGCGGAAGCGCCGTTCGGAGGCGGCCCATTCCCGGCTGATTCCCTGCTGCCGGCGCTGCATGAACAGGACCAGGCCGAGTGTGAACAGACCGATGGCGATGGGAGGACCGAGAACCCACAGTTCACCGGAGCCGAACCCGCTGACGGGCGGCGCGCTTCCGCGATCAAGGCTGCGCGCCACGAGCAGGACATGAGCCGCGATGGCCAGCGCCAGAGTCAGGGTGGCGATGCGCAGCCATGGCGGCGGCGCCCGAAGCCGGTCCACGCTTCGCCTCCCATCACTGGTTATGCGGCGCTCTTCACCCCGCAAGGCGATCTCCCCCAAGAATCCGTCGTTCGGTGACGAATCTAGGCTGCGTCGCGGATTCCTGTCGAGGCTTGGTTGGAAATCAGTCTTCTTTTGTCGCGCGGCCGGGTCAGGCGGCGCGTGAGGCCCGCTCGACAAAGCCCGCCGCTTCGGTCGGGGCGGCCATGATGTCGGTAACGGACCGCAGCACGGCGCGGGCTTCGCCGGCCAGTTTCTGCATCTCCGGGGGGGCGTCTTCCGGCGCTTCGTCGACCGAGGCTGCCAGTCGTTCGGCCAGGGCCATCAGCCTCGGCGCCGCAGCGATCAACCGGGCCTGGAACTCGATCTGGTCCGGATCGCGGTCGTATTCAGCACCCGGTACCCGCCAACCGCCCCAGTCGGCCTTGTCAGTGACGATCACGGGGTAGGTGCCGGGGAAGGGATGGTGCGAACACTCATCCGGCGTCTGCCACTTGTTCCTCGCCCGCATCAGCCGCCAAGAATCACCGCTGTTCGCGGCCGGGTCATCCGTGGGCAGAAGCAGTTCATGGCCGAGGAACTCCCGTCCCAGACCGATGTCATAGGTCACGCGGACCGGCTCCTCGAACCCCTTGGCCCAGACGGGCTGGACCTTCTCGATCTGGGCCCATGCGCCGACGCATTCGACCCAGACCTTTTGTCCCTTCTGGAACTGTGCGCGTGCCATCGGCTTCTCCCGTGCTTGATAGACAGTATGCCGCAGCCGCGTGAACAGCCGGTTTGGCGACAGGGTGAAGCGGGCGTAAACGGCTGATCGCGAGTTGGGCGCGCAAGGGATTGCCCGGCACCCCGCGGCACCACCCGCTCCGGGTTCCGCTTTCGCCCGCCTTGC
>JBEIJS010000008.1:0-32039 GCA_040380105.1 Caulobacteraceae bacterium
ACCGGCCTGCGTTGCCGCTGTCCGCGCTGCGGCGAGGGCCCGCTGCTGACGGGGTTCCTGACCATCCGCGATGCCTGCCCCGCCTGTGGCCTGGACTACAGTTTCGCCGAACCGGCGGACGGCCCGGCCTTCTTCGGCATGACGGCGGTCGGGATCGTCGGCATGGCCCTGTTCATGTGGTTCGAGTTCACGGTGCACCCGCCGATCTGGGTGCATATGGTCGTGACCCTGCCCCTGCTGGTGATCGGCTGTCTGGTCGTGCTGCGCCCGCTGAAGGGCTGGCTGGTGTCGGAGCAGTTCATCCACAAGGCCGCGCCGCCGGTGTTCGAGAGCAACGGCAAGCACGGCGAGGGCTCGAAATGGCGCTGACAGGCACCGTTTGACTTACCCGCCGATGACGCGCCCCTTGCGCCCGTCCCGGGGAGGGGCGCGGCCATGGCCATCGAACGCATTCTGTCCTGGCTGCTGATCCTCGTGCCGGCGGTCATACTGGTGATGGCCACCGTGATGATCATCAATCGCAAGCGGTGAGTGGCGACCCCGGAGGGACTCGAACCCCCGACCTCTGCTTTAGGAAAGCCTTGCTCTATCCGGCTGAGCTACGGGGCCACGCAGGCTGAACTAGCGGCTGGCGACGCGGCGGGGAAGCGTCTGTGCGTCTCGCGCGTCCGGATTTTCTGATCCGGTCCGGAAAGGGCCGGAACAACAGGGATTCTGATTGTGGTTAATCCGCTTTAAGATACAATATGTTGGGGTGAACAAATCCCGAATCAGGCGCTGTCGGTGATTCGGTCCTGATTCGTTTCGCCCCTGTTCCGCCAGGGCGGCCAGATCCATTAAGCCGGGCGCTCATGAGCCGGTTCTGTGACCGGCCGGTGCTGACACCCTCCGCGTTGACGACCTAGTTTTGATATGAAACGGTCTCCCGAACCCTGGGGGAGCCTCATGCCGCTGAAGCCGTCCTGCCTGATCGCCGGGGACGGCGTCGGCCCGGCCATAGCCCGTGCCATCGCGCCGGACATCCAGACCCTGCTGGACGAGGATGCGATCCTGAAACCCGACGAGATTGCCCGGAACTATGTCTGGCTGCACAACCAGCAACGCAGCGCCTGGACGTTCGAGCTGGACCTGCGCCCATGGAAGGAAAACTGGTGATGACCCGGACGATCGACTTCATTTTCGATTTCGCCAGCCCCAACGGCTATTTCGCGCACCATGGGCTGAAGGGGGTCGCGGAACGGACCGGTGCCTCCGTCAACCTGATCCCCTGCCTGTTGGGCGGCATCTTCAAGGCCACGGGCAATCAGGCTCCGTTCGTGGCCTTCGGCGGCGTCAAGGGGAAGATGGACTATGAGATGCTGGAGATCCGGCGCTTCGTCGCCCGGCACAACCTCACCGCCTTCCGGATGAATCCGAACTTCCCGGTCAACAGCCTGACCGCGATGCGCGGCCTCTGCGCCGTCGAACCCGGGCCGGATTTCGACCGCTATGTCGAGGCTGTTCTGGGCGGCTTCTGGGAGCGCCGTCTGGCGATGGGCGATCCGGCGGTCCTGCAGTCGGTGCTGGATGAGGCCGGACTGGACGGGGCGGACCTGCTGGCCCGGGCCCAGACCCATGACGTCAAGGCGCGGCTGGCGGCCAATACCGAGGCCGCGGTGGCGCGCGGCGTTTTCGGCGTCCCGACCTTCTTCGTCGGCGAGGAAATGTTCTTCGGCAAGGAACGGCTGGACCAGCTGGAGGCGCTGCTGTCCGGGACCTGATGGCGCGTCACCAGTTCGCTTGAGGAAACGCCGGCGAATCGCCACCTTGTTCCCATCATGAGTGACCGCGGCACCGGACAGGCCCCCTCGCGCGTCGTCGCGGTTCTGGGCCCCACCAATACCGGCAAGACCCATCTGGCGGTCGAGCGGATGCTGGGCCACGCCTCGGGCATGATCGGCCTGCCGCTGCGGCTGCTGGCGCGCGAGATCTATGACCGGATCGTCAAGCGGCGCGGGGCCGCCGCCGTGGCCCTGGTGACCGGCGAGGAGAAGATCGTCCCGCCGCGGGCCCACTATTTCGTCTGCACCGTCGAGGCCATGCCGCTGGAGCGGTCGGTGGAGTTCCTGGCGGTGGACGAAATCCAGCTGGTCTCCGATCCCGAGCGCGGCCATGTCTTCACCCAGCGGCTGCTGCATGCGCGCGGCCGGTTCGAGACCATGTTCCTCGGGGCCGGGACCATGGCACCGCTGATCCGGTCGCTGGTGGCCGATGTCGAGATCGTCTCGCGCGAGCGGCTGTCGACCCTGAGCTATGCCGGGTCGAAGAAGCTGACCCGCCTGCCCGCCCGCAGCGCCATCGTCGCCTTCTCGACGGACCAGGTCTATGCCATCGCCGAGCTGATCCGGCGCCAGCGCGGCGGGGCGGCCGTGGTCATGGGGTCGCTGAGCCCGCGCACCCGCAATGCCCAGGTCGAGCTGTTCCAGTCCGGCGAGGTCGATTTTCTGGTCGCCACCGACGCCATCGGCATGGGGCTGAACATGGAGGTCGACCATGTCGCCTTCGCGGGCCTGAGGAAGTTCGACGGGCGGCGGACGCGCTGGCTGCATGCGCATGAGATCGGCCAGATCGCCGGCCGGGCCGGGCGACACCTGCGCGACGGCACCTTCGGGGTCACGGGCGAGGCGACGGAGCTGGATCAGGATCTGATCGAACAGGTGGTCGAGCACCGGTTCGATCCGGTCGAGGGGGCCGAGTGGCGCAATGCGCGACTGGATTTCGACACCCTGCCCGATCTGCTGCGCTCGCTGACGGTCAGCCCCGGCGTGCGCGGCCTGAACCTGACCCAGCCGGCGCTGGACGAGACCCTGCTGCGGCGACTGATCAAGGACGAGGATGTAGCCCGCGTCGGGCGCTCGCGCGGGGCCATTATGCGGCTGTGGGAGGCCTGCCAGCTGCCCGACTTCCAGAAGACGACGCTGGATGAGCACGGGCGGCTGTCGAAGGAGATCTTCCAGGCCCTGACCGGCAGGCGCGGGCGGCTGACGGCCGACTGGTTTGCGCCGCGTTTCGCCGAGCTGGACCGCGACGACGGCCAGATCGACCAACTGTCTGCGCGGCTGAGCGGGGTGCGGACGCTGAGCTATATCGCCAACCGCCCCGACTGGCTGGATCAGGCCCAGGGGTGGCGGGACAAGGCGAAGGCGCTCGAGGAGCGGCTGTCGGACGTGCTGCACGAGCGGCTGACGGCGCGGTTCGTGGACCGGCGCACGACCGCCCTGATGCGGGCCCTGAACGTGACCGAGGATGCGGTCGCCGAGGTCGAGGCGGGCGGCGCGGTGATTGTCGAGGGCCATGCGGTCGGGCGGCTGACCGGGGTGGAGTTCCGGCTCGACAAGGGCTCCAGCGCCCTGGAGGACCGGGCCCTGCGGCACGCGGCACGGCAGGCGGTGACGCCCGAGATCGCCCGGCGGCTGGGCCGGCTGGCAGGGGATGAGGATGCGGCCTTCGGCGTGACGCCCGACGGGGCCGTGCTGTGGCGCGGCGTGGCGGCGGGACAGGTGACGGGCGGCGACTGGTTCGCACCCCGGGTCCGGCTGCTGGGTGAGTTGGGTCCGGCGGCGGCGCGCGAGCGGGCGCAGCGACGACTGGAGGCCTGGCTGGCCGCCGAGGCCGGGCGGGCGCTCAAGCCGCTGGCCCGGCTGAAGGGCGCGGTCGAGAGCGGGGCGTTGAAGGGCCTGCCGCGCGGCATCGCCTTCCGCCTGATCGAGGCGGGCGGGGTGATCGACCGGCGCGCGGTCGAGCGTGATCTGGCCGCCCTGAGCCAGGTCGAGCGGCGCACCCTGCGGACCTTTGCCGTGCGGATGGGGACCCAGTCGGTCTGGCTGCCCGGGGTGCTGAAGCCGCGGGCGCGGGCGCTGATGCAGGCCTTCGTCGCCGGCGAACCGTTCCGACCGGGCACGACGGCCCTGACCGCCCTGCCCGCGACGCCGCCCTCGCCGCGCCTGTTGTCGGCGTTCGGCCTGCGCGCCATCGGCAAGGTCGCGGCCGGGTGGAGATGCTGGAGGCGCTCGCCGAACGGCAGGCGGCCGGCAAGGGGGTGCTGAACGAGGCCGATCTGGCGGCTCTGGGCGTCTCGCTGGATGAGGCGAAGACCCTGACGGCGGCGCTCAAGGCGTCCCGCGCGCAGAAGCCGGACCGGGATGACCGGCCGAAGGCGGTGACGGACTCGCCGTTCGCCGCCCTGTCGGCCCTGACCGCCAAGCCTGCGCCGACCCGGGCGAAACGCAAACGCCCCCGCCGGACCCGCGCGCCCGGATGAGCGAGACGGCCTGCCGTATCGACGTCTGGCTGTGGCGGGCGCGGTTCGCGAAGACCCGGACCCTGGCGGCAGCCATGGTCGAACGGGGTGCGGTGCGGCTGACCCACAACGGGGTCCAGACCCGGCTCGACAAGCCCAGCCGCACCGTCCACATCGGCGACACGCTGGTGTTCGCCATGGGCGGACGGCTGGTTGAACTGACCGTCGAGGGGTTTGGCGAAAGGCGCGGCCCGGCGGAAGAGGCGCGGGCGCTCTACGGACTGCGGCACCCCCTCGGTTGACAGCGTCCCCCGGCGGGGCCATTTGCCCTGCCCGTTCCTCCCGCCAGCCGACAGCGCCCCGGACGCCTCATGACCTACATCGTCACCGACGCCTGCGTGAAATGTAAGTTCATGGACTGCGTCGAGGTCTGCCCGGTCGACTGCTTCTATGAGGGCGAGAATTTCCTCGTCATCGCGCCCGACGAATGCATCGACTGCGGTGTCTGCGAGCCGGAATGCCCGGTCGACGCCATCAAGCCCGACACCGAGGACGAGCCGGACGGCAAATGGCTGAGCGTCAATTCGGAATATGCCAAGGTCTGGCCGAACATCACGGTCAAGGGCACGCCGCCCGCCGACGCCGAGAAGTTCGAACGCGAGACCGGCAAGTTCGAGAAATACTTCTCTGAAAAGCCCGGCAAGGGTTCCTGAGCCGGGCGACGCGACACCGACCGCCTCCCGGTGCCCATACGGTCCGGCTTTCCCGCGCTGCGCACGATGACGTTGCGGACGTTTTGAAATTCCGCAATTTTGTGATAGGTTCCTGTCATTGGGTCGGGCGGTCAGCGATTTTCTCGCGCCGCCCGCGTTTGCGACAGAACTCCGCCCACGAAGGCGGGGTCGGCCAGAGGTTTGGTGATCCGTTTCCGCCGTTGAAGCCTGAAACTGCCGCACCCCTGACGGGAAGCCGTCGTCGGGGCGCACAGGTGTCTTCGGTGTCTGCGTCCCGCCCTCCCTGCGCCGGGAAAGGAATGACATGACGAACAAGACCGGACTGGAATTCAAGGTTGGCGACGCGGTCGTCTATCCGGCGCACGGCGTCGGCAAGGTCGCGGCCGTTGAGGTCCAGGAAGTCGCCGGCATGTCGCTGGAAGTCTATGTGGTCACCTTCGACCACGAGAAGATGACCCTGCGCGTCCCCACCAAAAAGGCCAAGACGGCCGGCCTGCGCTCGCTGGCCGCCGACGACGTAGTGACCAAGGCGCTGACGACCCTGAAGGGCCGCGCCCGCATCAAGCGCACCATGTGGTCGCGTCGCGCCCAGGAATATGAAGCCAAGATCAACTCGGGCGACCTGATCTCCATCGCCGAGGTGGTCCGTGACCTGCACCGCGCCGACAGCCAGCCGGAACAGTCCTATTCGGAGCGTCAGCTCTATGAATCGGCCCTGGACCGCATGGCCCGCGAAGTCGCCGCCGCCAACCGGATCGACAAGGACGCCGCCGTCCAGCTGCTGTCCAAGTCGCTGAGCGCCAAGAAGGCGGTGATCGCCGCCGCCGAAGCGGCTGAAGAAGCCGCCGAAGAGGCCGAAGCCGCCTGATCCGGCGACATCGCTGAACAGATCGGAAGGCCCGGGCGCGATCCCGGGCCTTCTGCAATTCAGCCTCCCGGCCCGGTCCCTGAGACGCTTTCCAGCCAGGCGATCAGGTCGGCGATGTCGGTCGACTGGAGCTCGAACGCCGGCATGGCCGGGTGGGCGGTTACGACGCCTTCGGCGAAGGCCTCCTGAAGGTCGCTGACGGGGTACTCCACGCCCATGGTGCGGAACGGCGGTGCCGCGGCCATCGGACTGTCGCCGGTCCGCTCGACCGCATGGCAGCCCGCGCATTTCTGGCGCACCAGGATCGCACCGCGTTCCGCGGAGCCCATGATGATCGGTTCGGACCCGTTCTGGCGGACGGCCTCGCCGGCGCAGCCACCGAGCGTCAGGGCCGCCACAAGGGCAATCAGTCGACCTGTCATGTCCTGTCCCTCCGGGCGAGTGTCATCGAAAGGATGACCGGCACCTGCCTGGACCGCAAATGCGTTCCGGACGTTGCTCCATAACAAAGCGGGCGCGCGCCTGTTCCGGCACCTGTCGGACCCACCGCCTGTTCAACGGGAGAACGTGATGACCCAGTTCCACCATATCCGGCTCGAGCTCGCCCGCGAGCCCGGCCATCCCGCCGGTGCGCCCGACGAGGGCTATGACATCGTCGCCCCGCTGGATGCTGAGGGCCGGCTGGACGGGGACGCCCAGCGGGCGGAGCCGGGGCGGGGCCATGTGAGGCGCTTTTCGGGCAAGCAGACCGTCAGCCAGGGGCATCTCCGCCACGGTCCGGGCGGGCGGTGGGTGCTGGACATGGACGAGGGCGACGCCGGAGACGCCGTCGGCTTCCGCTTCGGCGAGGAGCGGTTTGTGGCCGGCGAATATGTCAGCCTGTCGCTGCCCTCGGGCGAGCAACACACCTATGTCGTGGCCCGGGTCGTCGAGGTCTGAGCCTCAGAAATACTCGGCATTGGCCGGGCACTGGGCCGCGATCCGGCGGGCGGTGATGCTGGCCGGGATATAGGGCGTTCCGCGTGCGAGCTGGGCCCCGCCGTTAAAGCGGAAGCTCTCGGGGGCATAGGGGCCCCGCAGCCGGACATTGACGCGACGGCCCTTGCGGTCCTGGCAGGTGCCCTCGAACCGGGCATTGCCGTTGCCGACCTCGCGAACCGGATAGGTGCACTGCCAGCGCCGGGTCGACAGTCCGCCGAAGAAGCGATTGATTTCGCTGGGCCGGACGCATTTGGTTTCGGTGTCCCGCATGCCGAGCGCACTGGTGGTGTATTGCCAGTAGCCCGGCAGGACGGTGTCGGCGGCCGCCTGCTGGGGCGAGGCCGGCATGGTCGAGGCGGACGGAGCCAGCAGGGCGGCTCCGGCGAGCACAGCGACAGCGATCAGGCGGGTGGTGGTCATGACGTCCCCGGAAAGTCGAATGAACATGCTAGAGACAATATATGTCGGGAATTGAACGGTGGCTGAACGGCCGTCGAGCCTTGACGAAACGCGTCCACCTCCTCTATACGCCCCCCTCTCGCGCAGGGAGGCTCCTCGCGCGAACCTGTTTCATGCGTCCACCGTTCCGCGGAACGCACCCGAAGGATAGTCCCATGTCGCGTCGCTGCGAACTCACCGGTATCGGCCCGATGGTCGGCCACAGCGTGAGCCACTCGAACATCAAGACCAAGCGCCGCTTCCTGCCGTCGCTGAAGACGGTCAAGGTCGCTTCGGAAGCCCTGGGCCAGACCTTCAGCCTGCGGATCTCGAACGCCGCCCTGCGCACCCTCGACTTCAAGGGCGGCCTGGATCCGTTCATCGTCAAGGCCAAGGACGAGCAGCTGTCGCTGGCCGCCCAGCGCATCAAGCGCCAGGTCAAGGCCAAGATCGCCGAACAGGCCGCCGCCGCCTGATCGGGCGACAGCCTTGAGATTTGAAAGGGCCGGTGGAAACACCGGCCTTTTTGTTTGCGCGATCCGCACCCGTCATTAGGCTGGCGACCTCGTCCCGGGGAGCCCGCCGTGTCCATCAAAGCCTGCCGCGCCGCCCTGATGGGCGCCTCCCTGCTGACGCTCGGTGCCTGCACGGCCATTCAGACCGACTTCGTTGTGGTCGAGATCGACAGAACTACCCTCGAACCGACTGTGGTCCAGGCGCCGGTCCGCGAATCGACCGCCTTCACCCTCGGCACCGACCAGCCGCGCACGCCGGAACAGCTGGCCATGGTGTTCGACAAGGCGGACCTGTCGATCAGGGTCATGCCGGAGACGAAGACCATCGAGGCCGTCGCGGTGCTCGACTTCACCGCCACCGCGCCGCTGGCGGCCGTGGTGGTCGAGCTGGATACCCTGCTGGCCGTCTCCTCGGTGCAGGTCGACGGGCGTGAGATACCGGCCGGCGAGGGCGGCTGGAGCAATCCCGAGGGGCGGATGACCATTCCGCTGGCCGAGCCGCTGGCGGTCGGCGGGACGGTGTCGGTGCGGATCGCCTATGCCGGGGCCCCGCGCGTGGCACCGCGGGCTCCGTGGGACGGGGGCTTTGTCTGGGCCACGACGGCGGACGGATCGCCGTGGATCGCCACCGCCGTCCAGCCCGAGGGCTGTGACATCTTCTGGCCCTGTATCGACCATCCGCTGGCCGAGCCGAAGCGGGTGGAGATGCATATCACCGTGCCGTCGGACCTGGCCGCGCCGTCGAACGGGCGGTTCATGGGCACGGTCGATCACGGCGACGGCTGGACCACCTGGAACTGGAGCGCGGCCAATCCCAACACCTATGCCATCGCCCTGAATATCGGGCCGTATGACGAGGTGAGGGCCGACTATCAGAGCCGGTTCGGCAATGTGATTCCGATGTCCTACTGGCACCTGCGGTCCGACGACCCGGCCAAGGTCGCGGCCCTGTTCGCCCAGTTCGCGCCGATGATGGACTTCTATGAAGCCACCGTGGGTCCCTACCCCTTCGGCGACGAGAAGATGGGGGTGGTCGAGACGCCGCATCTGGGCATGGAGCACCAGACCATCAACGCCTACGGCAACGCCTATCGCCTCGACGGCAAGGGCTATGACTGGCTGCTGCACCATGAACTGGCCCATGAGTGGTTCGGCAACCAGATGACCAACCGCAACGCCGACGACATGTGGCTGCATGAGGGGCTGGGCAGCTATATGCAGCCGCTCTACCTGCGCTGGCTGCACGGCGAACGCTATATGCAGGCCGAGCTGCAGGAGCAGCGCCGCGACCTGATCAACCGCTTCCCGGTGGTCACGGGTACCGACCGGGCCGAGGACGATGTCTACAAGAGCGACGCCGGCCCGGGGCTGGACCTCTACAACAAGGGCTCGCTGATCGCCCATTCGCTGCGGATGCTGATCGGGGACGAGGCCTTCTTCCGGTCGATGACGCGGCTGGTCTATGGCACCGCCGACCCCCGGCCCGGGAATTTCACGACCCGCTACGGCACCACCGACGAATTCCTCGCCCTCGCCAGCGAGGAGTCCGGACAGGACCTGACCTGGTTCTTCCGCGGCTACCTCTATCAGGCTGCCCTGCCCGACCTGCGCCAGACCCGCGAGGACGGCCGGCTGTCGCTGGAATGGGTGACGGGCGACGGCGGCGTCTTTCCCATGCCGGTCGAGGTGGAGATCAATGGCCGCCGCCAGACCGTGGCCATGAGCGGCGGGCGCGGCCGGATCGCGGTTCCGGCCAGTGCGCATGTGCTGATCGACCCGGACAACAAGGTCCTGCGCCGGGACATCTTCCTTGAGGAATGGAAGGCGGCGGGCGGCCGCTGACTCAGACCGCCTCGGCCCCGACCGACTGGCGCACCAGCCGGCAGGACCCCTGGGTGGTCAGGAAGGCGATGTCGGCGGCGTCGCGGCCGCAGGCGATGCGGACCAGTCCCTCGACCGGGGCCAGGCCCGTGGGATCGACCAGCCACCAGCCGTTCGACAGCCAGACCTCGAAGATGGCGTGGAAGTCCGGCGGGTTCAGCTGGTGGGCGAAGGCGCTGACGGCACGGGCCGGGATGCCCGAGGCGCGGCACAGGGTGATGCCCATATGGGTGAAGTCACGGCACACGCCGGCCCGGTCGATGAAGGTCCGCGCCGCCGTGGTCTCGCTGTCCGAAGCGCCCGGCTCATAGTCGATCTCGGCCTTGATCCAGTCGAGGATCTTCAGCACGCGGTCGCCGCCGACCGTGCCACCGAAGGTGCGCTCCGCGAACCGCCCGAACTGGTCCGACGGGCAATAGCGGCTGGGGTTGAGGTAGGTCAGGACCTCGGCCGGCAGATCGCCCCAGTCGTGCTGGACGGTCACCGGCGGCAGGCCCTTGAGCACACCGTTGTCGACCACCGCCCGATAGGTCAGAGCCACCTCGCCGGAGAGGTGGGCCCGCAGGGTCCGGGCCCCGAACTCCACATCCTCGTCCTGGATGAAGTCCACGGCCGGCGTGGTGGTCAGGCTTTCCTCGAGAATGGTCTGGCCCGGCCAGTGGGCGACCTGGATCTTGTAGATGGCGTCGGTCGGCGGATCGAAGCGATAGACCAGTTCGGCGCTGACGCGGATTTTCATGAGGGCTCGACTGAAGCAGGACAGGCCTCACGTCAACGGCAGGGAGTCGTCGCCGTTCCGTACCAGCGGCTCCGCCAGACGATGAAGGTGAGGCCGGTGCGCGCTGACAGGTCCGTTGCAATCCCCCACCATCCCGGCCCGGGCGAGGCGATCCATGAGCACACTGTCAGACGACCCGGTTATGCGATCCACCTGTAAACCGGGGCCAGCTTTCGGATAAGGTGCGCACTGACTGGCGACCAACGGACAAAAACGAAATGACCACGATCATCGTTGGCGCAGGACACGGCGGGGGAACGGCGGCGGCCCTGCTGCGTCAGAACGGCTATGCCGACCCCATCATTCTGATCGGCGAGGAACCTCACCCGCCCTACCAGCGCCCCCCTCTCTCCAAGGGCTGGCTGAAGGGCGAGGTCGATGGTGACGGCCTGCTGCTGCGGCCTTCGGCCTGGTACGCCGAGGCGAACATCGACCTGCGGACCTCGACGCGGGTGATCGGCCTCGATCGCGCGGCAAGGACCGTGACCCTGTCGACCGGTGAGGTGCTGGCCTATGACAAGCTGATCATCGCCACGGGCGCGCGGGCGCGCCGGCTGGTCCTGCCCGGCAGTGATCTGGACGGCTTTCTGGAACTCCGGACCATTGAGGACGCCGAGGCCATCAAGGCCAGGCTCAGGCCCGGCTTCCGGCTGGCCGTGATCGGCGGCGGCTATGTCGGGCTCGAGGTCGCGGCCTCGGCGCGAAAACTGGGAGCCGAGGTCGATGTGCTGGAACGTGAGGACCGGCTGCTGGCGCGCGTCGCCGGACCTGTCCTGTCGGGCTTCTTCCAGCAGGTTCACGAGGAACAGGGGGTCCGCTTCCATTTCGGCGTGACAGTCGAGGGTTTCGAGGGGCTGGACGGTCAGGTCTCGGGGATCCGGCTGGCAGGAGCCGGGCCCCTGGCGTGCGATGCGGTCCTGGTCGGTATCGGGGCCATACCGAACGATGACCTGGCCCGGGAGGCCGGGCTGGCCTGCGATAACGGCGTGGTCGTCGATCATCAGGCCCGGACCTCGGACCCGGACATCCATGCGATCGGCGACATGACCCGGCGGCCACTGGCCCTTTATGGTCTCTCCGTCCGACTGGAAAGCGTGCCCAATGCCCTGGAGCAGGCGCGTCAGGCGACGGCGTCCATCTGCGGCAAGCCGGACCCCAAACCGGATGTGCCCTGGTTCTGGTCCGACCAGTACGACCTCAAGCTCCAGATCGCCGGCATGCCCTTCGACGTCGACCAGATCGTCGTTCGCGGTGATCCGGCCAACCGGTCCTTCGCGGTCTTCCACCTGTCCCGGGGCCGGGTCCAGGCCGTCGAGGCGGTCAATGCCGCACCCGAGTTCATGATCGGACGCCAGTGGCTGACGTCACGGCGCGAGGTCGACCCGGTCCGGCTCGGAGATGTCGGGATTCCGGTCAAGGAAGTCTGACGATCGCAAACCGGCAGCGCCCCGACATCGCATCGGGACCGCGGCACCCGCACGTGCCGGCCCACAGGCCCGACGTCAGCTCTCAGGGCTCCAGCTCGATGTCCCAATAGAGATAGTCGAGCCAGCTCCGGTGCAGATAGTTCGGCGGGAAGCGCCGGCCGAACTGCTGCAGCTGCCATGCACTGGGGCGATGGGGCGCGCGGCGGACGGGCATGCCGGCCTGCTCGGGGGTGCGTCCACCCTTTCTGAGATTGCACGGCGAACAGGCGGCGACGATGTTTTCCCAGGTCGTCCGGCCGCCGCGCGAGCGCGGGATCACATGGTCGAAGGTCAGTTCGGCGGAGGCGCTGCAATACTGGCAGGTAAAGCCGTCGCGAAGGAAGACGTTGAAGCGGGTGAAGGCGGGCTGGCGGTCCTGATCGACATAGTTCTTCAACGCGATGACGCTGGGCAGGACCATTTCCATCGAAGGGCTGCGGACGACCTTGTCATAGGTCGATACGACATCAACGCGGTCCTGATAGACCGCCTTGATCGCTTCCTCCCAGGGCCAGATCGAGAGCGGATAGTAGGAGAGCGGACGAAAGTCGGCGTTCAGCACCAGCGCGGGCCAGCCGGACGGAGGGCGGCTCTGGACCTGCATCAGGCCCTCGCCGTGCAGGAGAGGATCATCGACGCGACCGGACTGAAGACACGTCTCCTTCCCTGGTTATGGGAAAAGCCTAGCCGTGATTCGACGGCTTGACGATGACCGGGGGACGACAGTTCCGCGAAGCTCAGCTTCGTGTGGGGGTCCCGGGAAAGGCCGGCAGGCTCCAGCCCCAGACCAGGGCTCCGGCGCGCAGGGCGAAGCCGCAGGGGGCGGCAATCAGGGCGGCCGGCCAGGCGTCGAGGCCGAGGGCGCGTGCAGCGACGAATACCGTCGCGGCCAGAAGGGCGGCGGAGACAGTGATCTCGCGCCGCAGCAGGATCGAAGGCTGGCCCGCCAGCAGGTCGCGCACCACGCCACCGAAACAGGCGGTGAGGGCCCCCATGACAATGCAGATCAGCGGTGCGACCTGGAAGGCCTCGGCCTTGGCCGCGCCCATGACGCCATAGGCGGCCAGGCCGATGGCATCGAGCCAGAGCAGGGCGCGGAACCGCCAGGGCCGGGCACCGACCATCCAGACCGCCAGCGAGGCCAGCAGGCAGACGGCGATGTAGCGCCAGTCCTGCACCCAGAAGACCGGTGCGCCGATCAGCAGGTCGCGCAATGTGCCGCCGCCGACGCCGGTGATCGCGCCGAAGAAGGCGAAGGTGACCAGATCATGCCGCTGCTGCGCCGCGGCCAGAGCCCCGGTGGCCGCAAAGACGGCCACGCCGGCGAAGTCGAGCGCGCCAAGGACGGTCTGCGGATCGGTCAGGGCAGGATCGACGATGGGGCTCACGCGGGATGCTCCTCCAGCACGGCCTCACCGCGCTTGACGGCTCCATACCATCCCCAGAGCAGATGCGCCGCCACGCTGCGATGGGGGGTCCAGATTTCAGCCCGGGCCCAGGCCTGTTTCTCCGTCGGCCGCAGGGTTGCGCCGTCGGCCCAGCGGATGGCTTCCTGCAGGGCGATGTCGCCGCCGGGGAAGATGTCCTGACGGCCCTCGCAGAACATCAGAAAGGTCTCGGCAGTCCATCTGCCGACGCCCTTGATGGCGACCAGCCGCGCGATCGCATCCGCATCCGACAGCCCTTCCAGATGGTCGAAATCGATCCGGCCCTCGACCTGGGCGAGGGCAATCTCATGAGCGTATCTCGCCTTCTGGCCGGACAGGCCGAAGGTGCGCAGCCGCTGCGGGTCGCACGCCAGAACGGCCCGGGGCGTGATGTCCCCATCCAGACCCTCGACCACCCGCCTCCAGATCGCGGCGGCGGCCGCGACCGAGACCTGCTGGTCAACGATCATGTGAAACAGGCCTTCATAACCGCCGGTCCGCAACCGCCATTCGAAAGCCGGGGTGGCCGCATGCGCCCGGGCCAGCGCGGGATCCACGGTGACCAGAGCCTCCCGGGCGGCTGCGATCCGGGCGGGATTCAACGTCACAGGCATGGGGGCTCATCGACAGGGGCGGATGCCCGTTCTAGAATTTCGGCATGACCACTCTGGACGAACTTCTGCATCCGATCACGCGCGACCGGTTCGATGCGGACTACAATGACCGAAAGCCGCTGCACATTCCCGCAGAGGCGGGAGCCCCCAAGCGCGCGATTCTGGACTGGGCCCGGTTCAACGCCCTGCTGGACCAGAGCTCGATCTGGACCGCGCAAAGCCTCAAAATGGTCTTCAACGGCCAGCCCATCCCGCCGGAACAGTATTGTGTCGAGGCGAGGTCGCAGTCCGGCGTGGCCCTGCGGCCGTCGCCCGCGAAGGTCCAGAACCTGCTGGCCATGGGTGCCAGCGTCATCGCCGGAGACGTCCAGGAGCTGACGCCGGAGCTACGCGCGCTGTCGCATCGGCTGGGCCGTGATTTCGCCGGACTGGTCGGCGCCAATGTCTATTGCTCCTTCGGCGGGGTGCAGGCCTTCGACACCCATTTCGACCTGCATCATGTCTTCGCCGTCCAGGTCGAAGGCGAGAAGACCTGGCGGCTGTATGAGAACCGGGCCGAGGCACCGGTGAGCTTTCCGGTCGACGACGCCGAAGCCCGGCGCTGGTTCGCCCAGACGCGCGGCCCGCTGATGACCGAGGTCAGAATGCAGCCGGGCGATGTGCTCTACCTGCCGCGCGGCTGGTATCATGACGCCCTCGCCACCGAGGGTGCGTCGCTGCATGTGACCTTTTCGGTGAGTCCGCTCTACGGGCGGGTGCTTTTCGGCCTGCTCGAGTCCGCAGCCATGCAGGACCCCGCCTTCCGTCAATGGCTCGCCCCGGGAACCGATGGCGGCGTGCGGCTGGCCCGGCAACTGGCGGACCTTGGCCGCCGCCTGGCCGAGCTGTCAGCCCTGCCCGCCTTCCGCGACGAGGTCCTGATGGCCCAGGAGCGCCTCGTGCCGCGCGGGACGGCCTATGGGCTGCCGGCGCGGGCGAGCCTGACCCTGTATCGACCGACCGGCCTGAGGTCGCCAAAGGTGGAAGGTCCCGCAAGGGTCGCGATCGAATGGGCCACGGGTCAGACGCAGTTCGCGCTGGAAGACGTCATCGCCCAATTCGACTTCATCTCCGAACCTGCACTGAGAGACGCCTTTGAGTCCGCCATCGGGCTCGGTGTGTTCAAGGCGCTCTGAAGCCAAAGCCGCATCGACAGCGGCCGGCGGGCATCATAGTTGTTCGGTCATGCACAGCCTCGACGACCTTCTGCATCCGATCTCGCCCGAGCATTTCCTTGGCGAGTACGTCGGCCGAAAGCCGCTGCACATCCCGGCTTCAGGCGACGGCGCCAAGGCCGCCATTCTCACCTGGCCCGACTTCAACCGGCTGCTGGGTCAGGGCTCGCTCTGGACATCGGCTCATCTGCGGTTGATGCGCAACTATGTGGCGGTCCCCCCCGACCAGTACTGCCACCCGGTCGCGACGCCGCAGGGCGAGGTCCTTCGGCCCTGGCCGCAGAAGGTCGAGGTGTTCCTGTCCGCCGGTGCCAGCCTGATCGCCAATGACGTCCTCTCCATCCACGAACCGCTGATGCGGATCGGGGAAACGCTGTCGCGGACCTTCGCTGCCAGCATCGGTGCCAACATCTACTGCTCTTTCCGGGGCGTTCAGGCCTTCGGTACGCATTTCGACAACCACGACGTCATCGTCATCCAGACCGGCGGAACCAAGGTCTGGAATCTGTATGAAAGCCGCGCCGACAATCCGGTCGAGAACTTCCCCGACGACGACGCCACGCGGCGCTGGTTTGAACAGACCCGCGGGGCCCTGATGCAGCAGGTGACGATGCAGCCCGGCGACGTGCTGTATCTTCCGCGCGGCTGGTACCATGACGCCCTGGCGACCGACGGTCCGTCGTTGCACGTCACCTTCGCGATCACGCCCCTGCATGGTCGCACCCTTCTGGCCCTGCTGAACCTGGAGGCGATGAAGGATCCAGCCTATCGCGCCTTCGCGCCGCCGGCGACGGAAGGCGGCGGCGCGGCCCTGGCCGCCCACCTTGCCGAATACGGTCAGATCCTCGCCCGGATCGCCGCCTCTCCTGCGTTTGCAGAGGAGGTCGCCAGATCCCAGACCCGGATGACCCCCCGGCCACCCTCCTTCACCTTGCCGGAGCGCAAGCCGATCACCCTGATCCGGACGACGGGGCGGTCCTTCCCCGACTGTTCGAACACGGTGCGGGAGATCTATGACTGGGCCATTTCGGAGCGGCAGTTCGCCCTGGAGGACATGGTCGCCCATTTCCAGTCCCTGTCAGAGGATGATGTGCGCGCCGGCGTCGCCGCAGCAGAGGCCGCCGGGGCCTTGCAGCGGGTCTGAGGGCGGTCGTGGTCTTCGTCACCCGTTTCGCGCCCTCACCGACCGGCCGGCTGCACCGCGGCCACGCCTTTGCCGCCCTGACCGCCTGGCGCGCCGCCCGCGAGGTCGGGGGACGTTCTCTGCTCCGGATCGAGGATATCGACCCGACCCGCTGCAAGCCGGCCTTTGAGGACGCCATTGTCGAGGATCTGGCATGGCTGGGGCTGGTCTGGGACGGGCCGGTTCGCCGCCAGTCCGAACACCTGACTGACTATGCGACCGTGATCGACGACCTGAACCGGCGAGGTCTGCTCTATCGCTGTTTCCGGACGCGCAAGGATATCCTCGACGCTATCGGCGATGCGCCGCACGGCCCGGTCGAGGCGGCGCGGCCCGGCCCGCATCCGGCAGACGAGGAGGCGACGCTGCTGGCACAGGGCCGTGCCTTCGCCTGGCGGCTGTCGCTGGATCGCGCCCGGGAGGCGTTGGGTGAAGCCGCCTGGCGCGCGCTGGCCTTCGCCGAGGAGGGCCTGGGGCCGAACGGCGAGCGCGGCCTGATCAAGGTTCGACCGGAGACGGCCGGCGACGTGATTCTGGCCCGCAAGGACGTCGGGGCGGCCTATCATGTGGCCGTGACGCACGATGACGCCCTGCAGGGCGTGACCCACGTCGTCCGCGGCGAGGACCTGTTCGAAGCAACCCATGTGCAGGTGCTGATCCAGACACTGATGGGCTGGCCCACACCGGCCTATCGCCACCACCGCCTGCTGGTCGGGCCGGATGGCAGGCGTTATGCCAAGCGCGACCGGTCGGTGACGCTGGCGGAGCTCAGGGCCGGCGGCCTCGACGCCGGGACCCTGCGGGCCGAACTGGGCTTTTGATCAGGGTGCCAACCTCCCCTTCGCCTCGGGGACGCGGAAGACCACGTCATTGTCCGGTGCCTCGGCCGCCGCACCGGGGCCGCCGATGGACCGCAGGATGTGGCGGATGATGTTGAGGCGGGCCGACTTCTTGTCGTCGGTGGCCACCACGGTCCAGGGCGCGTGTTCATGGTCGGTCTCGTCCAGCATGCGGTCGCGGGCGGCGCTGTAGTCCGTCCACCGGGCCTGGGCCTCGGCATCCAGAGGCGAGACCTTGAAACGTTTCAGCGGATCCTTGACCCGCTCGGCCAGTCGGCGCGCCTGCTCGGCCTTGGAGATGTCCAGCCAGAGTTTGATCAGGGTGATCCCGTCGTCGACGAGGATGCGCTCGAACCTTGGGGCGTCCGACAGGAACAGCACGTGCTGTTCCGGCGTGCAGAAGCCCATCACCGGCTCGACCCCGGCGCGGTTGTACCAGGAGCGGTTGAACAGCACGGTCTCGCTGTCGGCCGGCAGGTGCGGGACATAGCGTTGGAAATACCACTGGCTGGTCTCGCGCTCGGTCGGCTTGGGCAGGGCGACGACCCGGGTCTGGCGCGGCGACATGTATTCGGTGATGCGCTTGATCGCGCCGTCCTTGCCGGCGGAGTCGCGGCCCTCGAAGATGATCAGGGTCTTGCGGCCCTGTTCGATGGTCCAGTGCTGGGTTTCGACCAGCAGGATCTGAAGGCGTTCCAGTGCGGCCTCATAGGGTTCCGGCTTGCTCACAGGCGTTCTCCAGACGTCAGGCGGATCAGTCTGGGCCGGAGCGGCAGCAGCCACAAGATGAACGCCTGTTTCCCGGCCGCAGTCGCGTGGGGCGGACGGCATCTTCCGCCCGCCGCCGACGCGGCGTAAGGCAGGCCGCCTATGCAACGTGATTTTGCCGATTTCTGGAACCTGCTGTGGGAGGGGGCGCTCGGCGTCTGCGCGGCCTTTGCCCTGCTGAACCTGTTCGCCCCGGCCCAGGACCTGCCCTGGAAGCCGCTGGACCTGAACCGGCCGATCGGCACGGCGACGGCGGCCAAGGTGGCCGATTTCGTCCTGCCCCCGACCGCCGCCCCGGAAGAGATAACCGCCGTGACCGGGGCCTGTATGCAGGTGCTGCGCGAGGCCGGGGTCGAGGTGGAGCGGGCCCCGGACCGCGACGACGGCGGCTTCTGCGTCGTGCGCGGGGCGGTGCGGATCACAGGCGGGGCCGTCACGCCCCTGCCCGGAAACCCGGTCCTGCAGTGCCCGCTGGCGGTGCGGTACGTCATCTGGGAGCGCCAGGTGCTGCAGCCGGCAGCCGAGGCGGCATTCGGCAGCCGGGTCGCCAGCCTGAACGATGTGGGCAGCTACAGCTGCCGGCGCATCTATGGCCAGACCAGTCCCGGGGCCCGGCCCAGCGAGCATGCGCGGGCCAATGCTCTGGATATCGGCGGGGTGACGCTGGAGGACGGCCGGCGGGTGTCGGTGCTGGAGGACTGGCCCGGTGACGGGCCGCGCGGAGCCGAGGGACGGCGCTTCCTGACGCGGGTCCGCGAGGGGGCCTGCCGGGTCTTCTCGACCGTTCTGGGGCCCGGTTACAATGCGGCCCACGCCAACCATCTGCATCTGGACGGCGCGCCCCGACCCCTGTGCGCCTGATTTCCGGACCTCGTTTCGCGCAAGGGGGGAATCGGTTTGCGGTTGACCGACCCGGAATTGCGCGAGAGAAAGTCAGCGCAGTCCGGATTTCGCGCGGCCTCCACACCCGTGCTCGCTCCTTCACCGAATGAGCTCGTCCAGATGGGCTGACGGGTGTCCCTCGAGGGGCATCTGCCTGGAAAGCGCGTTCAGGAGACGCAATATGGCGACCGGCACGGTCAAGTGGTTCAACCCGACGAAGGGTTTCGGCTTCATCCAGCCCGATGGCGGCGGTCAGGACGTTTTCGTCCACATCACCGCGGTCCAGAAGGCGGGCCTGCAAGGGCTCGATGAGAACGCCAAGGTGTCCTACGAGCTGGAATCCCAGCGCGGCAAGACCTCGGCGGTGGATCTGAAGCTGGTCTGAGACCACCGACAAAACCATCATGAGACGGGCGCGGCGGCTTCGGCCTCCGCGTCCGTTTTCGTTTTGGCCGCGGTCGTCGGCCCTTCGGGACCTCCCGACCCAGAGCCTGTCCTCGGGCCGACCGAAGGTCGGACCCGGGGGCGGCCCGAGGAAAGCTGCGCCAGCACGATCGCCCCCAGCACCACCCCGCCGCCGATGGCCTGCACCAGGGTCAGGGTCTCGGCGAAGAGGAGCCAGCCGAGGACGGCGGCGGCGATCGGCTGGATCAGGACGGTCACGGCGGTCAGGGCCGTCGGCAGCCGGCCCAGCGACCAGGCCACCCCGCCCTGCCCCACGACATGCACCACCCCCAGGCCTACGCAGGCGGCCCAGCCGGCCCATGAGCCGGGCAGCACATCCTCGCCCAGCACCAGGGCCACCAGCAGCAGGCCCGGGGCGGCGATGGCGGTCGACCACAGCATCACCCGCCCGGCCGAATGCGCCCCGCGCGCCCCCTTCACGGCGATGAAATAGCCCGCGTACCAGAGGGCGGTAATGCCGGCGAAGACGTCGCCCAGCGGGGGGTTCGACCCCTGGCCGCCGTTCGCGCCCAGCGACATGGTCACCGCCCCGGCGATGGCGGCGGCCAGCGCCACCAGGAACAGGGCCTTTGGCCGCTCGCGGAACAGCCACCAGCCGACCAGGGTCACCACCACCGGCGTGAGGTTGGTCAGGGTGGTGGCATTGGCCACCGAGGTCAGGGCGATGCTGTAGTGCCAGAAGCTGAGATCGAGCACGAGCATGCCGCCCGCCAGCACCATCCAGTTCGACGGCCGGCCGATGCCCTCGCCGCCCGTTCTGGCCGTCATCAGCAGCAGCCAGGGCAGGGCGAAGGCGAAGCGCCAGAAGCCCGAGGCCGCCGGCCCGGCATCCGTCAGCCGCACCAGGATCGGCGCAAACCCCAGCACCAGGGCGGCGAGGATCAGCACGATGAGGGCGGCGGCGCGGGTGGGCATGGGGCTCCATAGCTCTCCCTCCCCCTCATGGGGAGGGATGTCGGCGCAAAGCGACGACAGGGTGGGGTGCGTCAGGGAAGACATTGACCGTGCGGCGGTTCCCCACCCGTCCTCGCCTCCGGCTCGGCCACCCTCCCCATGAGGGGACAGGGTGGGGTGCGTCAGGGAAGAGCTCGACCGTGCGGCGGTTCCCCACCCGTCCTCGCCTCCGGCTCGGCCACCCTCCCCATGAGGTGAGGGAGAAGGGTCCGTTGGGACTCCTCCAGGTCTCACCCGCCACGGTGACATAGCGGGGCTTCGGCAGGACCTTCATCGCGGGTCCCGCGCCTGATCGCGCTTCAGCGCCGCCACCGCCGTGCCTCCTCCACCCCTACCGCCCCTTCCGGAACGCCTCCGCCTTCTCCGCCGCCGCCTCGGCCCGCCAGCGTTTCGGGGCGGACTTGTCGACCTGCTCGCCCTCCCCGGTCAGGACCTCATTGGCGAACTCCAGGTCCATCAGCTTCATCCGCTTGATCTCGTCGCGGAGCCGCGCCGCCTCCTCGAATTCGAGGTTGGCGGCGGCGTTGCGCATGCGGCTTTCGATGTCCTTGAGGGCGGCCTGGAAGTTGGAGCCGGTGAAGGGTTTGGCCTCCTCCTTCAGGCCCGGGGCGGTCAGCTTGTCGAGGGCGCGGCTCTCGTAAGGGCTGGCCATGATCTCGCGGATGTCGCGCTTGACCGATTCCGGGGTGATGCCGTGTTCGAGGTTGTAGGCCTCCTGCTTCTCCCGCCTACGGTTCGTCTCGGCGATGGCGCGTTCCATCGAGCCGGTCATGCGGTCGGCGTAGAGGATGACTCTTCCGTCGACGTTGCGCGCTGCCCGGCCAATCGTCTGGATGAGGGAGGTCTCCGAGCGCAGGAAGCCCTCCTTGTCGGCGTCGAGGATGGCGACCAGGCCGCATTCGGGGATGTCGAGACCCTCGCGCAAAAGGTTGATGCCGATCAGGACGTCGAAGGCGCCCATGCGCAGGTCGCGCAGGATCTCGATCCGCTCGAGCGTGTCGACGTCGGAGTGCATGTAGCGGACGCGGACGCCCTGTTCGTGCATGTATTCGGTCAGGTCCTCGGCCATCTTCTTGGTCAGGACGGTGACCAGGGAGCGGTAGCCGGCGCGGGCGACGGATTTGACCTCATCGATGACGTCGTCGACCTGGGTGCGGGTCGGGGTGGAGACGGGGCGGATCTCTACGGGCGGGTCGATCAGGCCGGTGGGGCGGATGACCTGTTCGGTGAAGACGCCGCCGGTGCGCTCCATCTCCCAGGGGCCGGGGGTGGCGGTGACGAAGACGGTCTGGGGCCGCATGGCGTCCCATTCGTCGAACTTCAGCGGGCGGTTGTCGATGCAGGACGGCAGGCGGAAGCCGTACTCGGCCAGGGTGGATTTGCGGCGGTAGTCGCCGCGGTACATGCCGCTGATCTGGCCGACGGTGACGTGGCTCTCGTCGACGAACAGCAGGGCGTTGTCGGGGATGTATTCGAAGAAGGTGGGCGGCGGCTCGCCGGGGCTGCGGCCGGTCAGCCAGCGGCTGTAGTTCTCGATGCCGGCGCAGGAGCCGGTGGCCTCCATCATCTCCAGATCGAAACGGACGCGTTGTTCGAGCCGCTGGGCCTCCAGCAGCTTGCCGTTCTCGACCATCCAGTCGAGCGTCTCCTTCAGCTCGGCCTTGATGCCGGTGATCGCCTGGTTCAGCGAGGGGCGCGGGGTGACATAGTGGCTGGCGGCATAGACGGTGATCTCGGTTAGGTCGGCGGTCTTTTTCCCGGTCAGGGGGTCGAACCCCTGGAGGGATTCCAGCTCGTCGCCGAACAGTTGCACCCGCCAGGCGCGGTCCTCCATGTGGACGGGGAAGATCTCCAGCACATCGCCGCGCTTGCGGAACATGCCGCGGTCGAAATTCAGGTCGTTGCGCTTGTACTGGAGCGCGATCAGGTCGGCGCGGAGCTTGGCCTCATCGATCTGGTCGCCGACCTTCAGGGTGAAGGTCATGGCGGTATAGGTCTCGACCGAGCCGATGCCGTAGATGCAGCTGACCGAGGCCACGACGATGACGTCGTTCCGCTCCAGGATCGCCCGCGTCGCCGAGTGGCGCATGCGGTCGATCTGCTCGTTTATGGACGAGTCTTTTTCGATGTAAGTATCTGATTTCGGTACATAAGCTTCCGGTTGATAGTAGTCGTAGTAGCTGACGAAATACTCGACCGCATTGTCCGGGAAGAAGGATTTGAACTCGCTGTAGAGCTGGGCGGCGAGGGTCTTGTTGGGGGCGAGGATCAGGGCCGGGCGCTGGGTCGCCTCGATGACCTTGGCCATGGTGAAGGTCTTGCCCGAGCCGGTGACGCCGAGCAGGACCTGGTCCCGCTCGCCGGTGTCGGCGGTGGCCACGAGCTCGGCGATGGCGGCGGGCTGGTCGCCGGCGGGGGTGTATTTCGTCTCCAGCCGGAAGGGGATGTGTTTGCGGTCCCCTTGTCCGGAATGGGGCGGCCGGTCGGGGCGGTGCGGGATCCAGTCGGCAGGCGCACCGGGGGCCTCCTCCGGCGTCAGGCGCGGGCCGGTGACGGGGGCGAACATCGGTATGCGGTTCGTCGCCGCCGCCGGATCGAAGACGAAGGGCACCGCCGCCTCCGCCACACCCGAAGGGTTGGGGACGTGGACGGGCTTGCCGGACTGGGAAGGGGAACGGGCCATGAACGTCAATCTAGGGGGCCGGGGGCGCGGACGCCACAACGCAGGTGCCCCGCTGATATGACCGGCTTGACTCCGTGTAACCCATAGGTGATATGTAACCTCAGGGTGACAAACACAGGAGAATGTAGATGTCGAACACAGGAGATCGCCGCGGGGGCCGGCCGGTGCGGGGGAGCGGCTGGAAATTCATGGCCGCACTGGTCCTGTCAGGCCTTGGACTCGGCCTGGCGGTGGTGGGGCTCAATCCGGGCGCGACGAGCCTGGGCGAGACCCTTTCCGACGCCAATACGGGGCTTGTGACGGGCATCGGCATCGGCGTGTTTGTGATCGGGCTGATGATCGCCTGGAAGGTGCGGCCGGGCAGCCCGGCCACGCGCGGGGAAGAGGAGACGGGCCAGCGCGAGCGGATGCAGCAGCAGCGGGCCCTGCAGCTGTGGCTGTTCCCGATCATCACCCTGATCTTTCTCTACCAGTCGACCCGGGCGATCCCGCTGATCCTCGCCGGCGAGCAGAGCTTCGCCAACTATATGAGCGTCCTGCTGCCGGTGCTCTACGCCTGGCTGGCGGCCTCGGTGACCATGGGCTGGGACGGCAATTCGCGGAAGAACCGCCGCTACCTCGAAGATGAGCTGACCCAGGTGCTGCGCGCCCGGGCGATGGTCTGGGCCTTCTTCGTGCTGATGTCGGGAACCACGATCGCGCTCGGTCTGGCGCTTTGGCGTCCCGAGACCGGCATTGTCGCCATCCCGTTCGCCCTGGCGGCGGCGGGCGCGACGGCGGGCCTGCGCTTCGCCTGGCTGGACCGTGAGGCCGGGCGCGACGATGGGTGATCCGCGTCTGGCCTCGCGCCTGAAGGAAATGCGGACGGCCGCCGGCCTGACCCAGGCCGAGCTGGCCGAGCGGGCCGGGGTGTCACGCAAGACCGTGAACACCGTCGAGAACGGCGTCTTCGTGCCCTCGACCATACTCGCCCTCAGCCTGGCGCGGGCTCTGGGGACGACGGTCGAGGAACTGTTCTGGCTGGCGGAGTGAGGGGGCGGCTGGTGGCCAGTGGCCAGTGGCCAGTGTCGTTCGCACGACTGGCTGCGGAAGGGCGGCGCGGACGGTGCCGTCGCGCCGAGGCCGGCCAGCCACTAGCCAACAGCCAACAGCCAACAGCCAACAGCCAACAGTCACGCCATCAGCGGCTCGTCGACACGCGTGTCTCGAGGTCGGTCCAGCGGCGGCCCAGGTCGCGGAGTTCCTCGCGGAAGCGGCTCGCCTCGGCGCGGCTGATGGAGCCGTTGCGCTCGCCGGCGGTGATGCGGGCCTCGATCTGGTTGGCACGCGGGTCGTTTCCATAGCCGCCGCCGCCGTCGTCGACGACGTCGCCGATGCGGCGGTTCAGATCGGCATAGCGGGTCTCCAGGTCCTGCTGCTCGCGGTCACTGAGGCCGTCCCGCTCATAGCCGGTCTCGATCCGGACCAGGGCGTCGAAATCAGTGCGCAGCCGGTTCGCGGCGGTGCGGCTGATGCGGCGGTCGCGCAGGGCGGCGTCGACACGGTTGTTGAAAGCGACACGCTGGTCGGCCAGCGAACGCCAGCCATGGCCGTCGTCATAGCCGCCGTCGTTGCGTGCATCGCCGACGCGCTGCGACAGGGCATTGTAGCGGGTGCGCAGGTCGGTCCGCTCCTGGGTCGTCAGCCGGCCGTCGGCGGCATAACGGGTCTCCAGCCGGACCAGGGCATTGTATTCGGACAGCAGGCGGTCGGCCTCGGTGCGATTGAGCGAGCCGTCGCGGATGCCGGCGTCGATCCGCGCCTCCAGCGCCACGCGGCGCTCGCCGAGGGGGCGGCGGCCGTTGCTGTAGTCTTCCTCGATCTGCCGGTCATTGCTGTAGGCATTGCCGAACACAGCCCCGAACAGGGCACCGATGATACCGTCGGGCTGCAGCGTCGGCACCTGACCGCCGTAACCGCCATTGTCCGGATAGAGGGCTCCGACCGTGGCCCGCGCCCCGGTGCAGGTCAGGACGCCGTCGCGGTTCGAGATCGATGTGCGGCAATCGGTCGGGCGCAGGGCACTCCAGCGCCAGCCGCCCCCGGCCTCGCATTCGGCCGAGACATAACCGTCGGCCAGCCGTTCGACATTGCGGCACGAGGCGGGGATGTCGCGGGCCGGGCTGCTGTCGCTGGAATACGGCGTCTGGGCCCGGGCGGTGCCGGCAAAGGACACAAGCAGGGCACTGGCTGCGAGCGCCGTCAGGGTCTTGGAGGTGACGGACATGGTGTGTCTTTCCGGGCGGGGCTTGGCCCTGTTGCCGGAAAGAACGGGATTCGATGGTGAAAGGTTGCGGGGGCCAGAGATCAGCCGCCGCGGCTTACCCGCCAGTTGCGCGGATCGATGCGGGGTCGGGTCGGCGTGCCCTCGGCGGGGACGGCGTCCCTCGGGACGGCCGGGTCCCCGGCGGATGCCGGCGGGGGCAGGTTCAGCGGGTTCGCCAGCGGGTCACCGGACTGAACCGGCGGGACCGGGGCCGGGCTCCCGGCCGGGTGCCGCGCGGGAATTGCGGCGAACGCCGGTTCGGGGCTGACCGTACCGGGGGGTAGAAGGCTGCGCAGCCGGCGATAGCCCCCGGCCGTGTCCGCGGTCTGGACGGGCGGCAGGCAGGCTGATCCGGTCAGTCCGTAGAGCTCGGCGGCGACATCGTAGACGCCGCGCTCGATCAGGGCGCGGACGCCGAGTTGCATGGGCTCCAGCGCGCTCTGTCCGCCCGAGAGGTCGACGGCCACACCGCCGAAGATGTCGAACACACCGGCGCGAATCTCGCGGCCGACGATCTGTTTTTGATAGGCGGCGATGGCGACCACCTCCTGGGAGATGGAATCCACCAACCGCAGGTCAATCGCCACATTCATCACGAAGCGGGAGCCGCCGAGGATGGTCTTGGGGTCCTCGGGGTCGAGGGCCCCCAAGCCCAGCTGCCCGCCCGATGACTCGATATTGTAGTTGAGCTCGGTGATGCCGCCGACGAGGTAGAAGCGCGATCCGGCGATCTGGCCCGCATTGACCGGGCGCACCGGTCCCGGTGCTTCGCCGGCTCCGGTCGGGGCATCGGAGAGGACCTGGGCCTCGGCATAGGTGCGTTCGACCTCGGCGACCGTGCGGTCCGCCCGCTCGACCAGCGGAACCCCGGCCCGGCCCAGGGCCGTGACTGCGAACAGGGAGGCACCCTGGGTCACCCGGCGGCCCGTCTCGAGATCCAGCTTGCCGGTGAGATCGGCGATTTCGCCGACGGCCAGGCGGGGCGCGGCGCGGCGCAGGCCGGCGGCGGTATCCGCGAGGCAGGTCAGGGCCGGCGTCAGGGGCGTGGCATTGGCAGTCGCCGGAGCACCCCCGACCGGCTCGGCATAGAGGCCGGTGGCGGGATCAAATCCTGTCGACCCGCACCCCGAAACAATCGAGGTCGTCAGCAGGACGGCGATCAGGGTGCGGCGGCTCACGACTCGATCTCTGCCCTCTCAAGGCAGCCAGTATAGGCCTCGGGAGTCTGCATGCCAGCCAGTAGTTCGAAAACGCCCCGTTCGACGAGGGTGCGGACCGCTGCCTGGAGGGGTTCGACTGCCTGGGTGCCGCCGGACACGACACCACCGACAGTGTCGGAGCCGCCGCTCACGCCGAGGTTCATCTCGCGGCCGAGCAGCTGCTTCTGGAAGGAAACCGTATCGACGACGATCTGTGAGCGGCTGTCGACGAGGCGCAGGTCGACGGCGACGTTCATGACATAGCTGGAAGCGCCGACGCGGCCCCTCAGGCCGGTCAGCTCGGCCTCGCCGAACTGGGCATTGAGGCCCGACGACTGGATATTGTAGTTCAGCTCGGTGATCCCGCCGACGATGAAATACTCCGATCCGGCGACCTGACCGGCGAAGATCGGACGGAAATTCTCGGCTGACTGCCCGGCCAGCTCGGGCGTATCGGACAGCAGGTGCTTCTGGGCGTAGTCCAGCTCGATCTGGGAGACGGTGTTGTCCAGCCGCTCGACGACCGGGGTGCCGGCCCGGGCCAGGGCGGTGATGGCGAACAGGGAGGCCCCCTGGGACACGCGGGCCCCGGTATCGAAATCAACCCGTCCGGTCAGGTCGCCGATGCGACCGACGGCCATCCGGGGTGTCCTCAGGCCGAGGGTCTGGTTGCGCTCGGCGAGACAGGTCAGGGCGACCGTATAGGGTGTGGCATTGCCGGAGGCATGAACCCGACCGCCGCGAACCGAATTGTCCGGCGTACCGGCGGCGGCCAGTCCCGGAGCCAGCAGGCTGGCGGCGGTCAGGGCCATGATCAGAAGACGGGCCGGGCGGTGGGTCATGTCAGGTCTCCGGTAAGGGGAGGAAGAGGTGGTCAGCGCGGGGGCGTGGTCCCGTTGGCGGTGACGGCGCCGGTGTTCGTCTGGGTCGAGTTGACGATCACAGTGTTCCAGGACCCTGCGACGGACACCGTCAGAAGATTGCCGATCGCTGTGCTGGAATAGCTGGCGGCACCGGTCGAGAAATAGTCAGCGCCGCTGGCGGCCTGATCACCTCTGTTCCCATCCGATTCGAAATAGCTGCTCGATTCAGACTGGATGATTCCATTGACGATCAATCGGTTACCGTTCCGGTCGCGGGATGAGGGTGCATAGGTCCGACCCTCCATCTGACGACCGTTGGCATAGCCGGCCTCATATGTGGCCAGCGAGCCGCCGCGCGCGGGTGCGCTCTGGGCGAGGACCGGTGTGGCCAGGACGGCACTGCCGGCGAGGGCGAGGACGGCACTTTTCAGGATTGACCGGGAGCGGTTCATGATGCGAAGCTTTCGATTGACGTTGGTGTCGCCGCGTTGCAGCGCGACGACACCGGGAAGTCAGTGGTTTTAGAAGCCCGTGACGGAGAGGCTGTTGCCGATGGCGGCAGCCGTTGCCGTGACCGAGCCGCGGACGTCGCGGACCGTGGCGTTCATGTTGGCATAGACGCCGGCGTTGTTGGCCTGGAACGAAGCCAGACGGCCGAAGTCGGTGTCGATGCTGGCCGAGTTGCTCAGGGCCGCCGAGGTCATGGCCACATCGCCGACATTCACCAGCGTCGCGTTCAAGGTCGAGGTGGGATCGTAGCCCGCCAGCTGGGTGTTGTTGATGACGCCGACCCAGTCAGCTTCGATGCTGGCCGAGTTGGCGATGGCAGCCGAGGTTACCGAGACATCGTCCACGACGTTGGAGATTGAGGCCGAGAGGTCCGACCGGGCGTCGCCCCAGAAATTCTGGTAGTTGTTCAGGGTCGCGAGGCTGGAGCCGGTGCCCCCATCGGCCGTGAAGGAGTTGGCGATCGCGGCCGAGGTCACGGACACGTCATCGCTGACGTTCTGGATCGTGGCGTTGAGCTGGGCGCGGATGGTGGCGTTGTTGCGCTGGTTGTTGTCCAGGCTCTGGGCCTGGGCGGCACCAGCCGAAGCGGCGAGGCACAGGGCAATCGCCAGGATGGAAGCGGTGGTCTTCATCTGAGAGTTCCTTTCATTGCCGGGTGTTCGGCAAGAGAGGAGGAGCAAGGGCTATACCAGCGGCCCGGCCCCGGCATCTTCATGTTTCGCTAACCAGGACAGGCCGGATTTCGGCCGAAAACTGGCCCGAAACGGGAATTTTCCCGCCGATTTTCGGAACTTAACAAGTCGTAAAGCCTGTCCCTCAAGGTTTTGTTCAGAATGAATTTATCTTTACGTTTCCTTGACTTCAAAACGGGACGGAAGCCTGCCCCAGTTTGGGACAGGACGGGTCCCGGGCCAGGCCCCTGGCCGGGACACGGCGATTTTCACTGGAAGCGGGCTCCCCGGTCCGGCTCCCTGATGACGGACAGGCCGCGCCCATGACCGCACTCTCCCTCCCCGACCTGCTCCTGCTGCTTGTGGCCCTGACGGCGGCCGGACTGGTGGGTGGGCTGGTGGCCGGGTTGTTCGGGGTTGGAGGCGGGACGGTGATCGTGCCGGCGGTCTTCTATGCCTTCGAGGTGCTCGGCGTCGGGGGCGAGGGAAACCTGCATACGGCGATCGGGACGTCGCTGCTGACCATCGTCGCAACCTCCTGGCGATCCCTGCGTGCGCATCGGGCGCACGGGGCGGTCGATGAGGGCGTGCTGACGTCCTGGACGCCCTGGGTGGCGGCGGGGGCGCTGGTCGGGGCGGGGGTGGCCGGGTTCACCTCGATGCAGGGCCTGGCCAGTGTCTATGGCCTTTGTCTGCTGGTGGTGGCGGCACAGATGGGGCTATTGCCCGAGGGCGTGACGCTCAGGCGGGACCTGCCGACGGGCTGGGGACGGCGCGTGACGGGCACGGTGATCGGCGGGCTGTCAGCCATGATGGGGATCGGTGGCGGCAGTTTCGGCGGCATGATGATGAGCCTGTGCGGACGGCCGATCCATCAGGCGGTGGCCACCGCCTCGGGCTTCGGCCTGGCCATAGGGACGGCAGCGACGCTGGGATTTGTGGTGTTCGGCTGGGACGCCGGCGGACGGCCACCGCTGTCACTGGGCTATGTCAATGTGCCCGGGGCCTTGCTGATGGCGGTGCTGACCACGGCGGTGGCCCCCTGGGGCGCGAAGCTGGCGCACTCGCTCGACCGGGCGGTGCTGAGACGGGCGTTCGCGCTGTGGCTGTTGGTGACGGCGGCAGCGGTGGTGGCGAAGGCGGTCTGAGTGGCGAGTGGCGAGTGGCGAGTGGCGAGTGGCGAGTGGCGAGTGATAGGTGGGTTGGACTGGCGGCAACCGAAAACTGGATTCGAGTGGACTCGCTACTCGCCACTCGCCACTTCTTCACGGTCGCAGCGTGATTTCCGACGGCGTCGCGCTGAAGGATGACAGGCGGCCGAGATAGCTCATGCCGAGCAGGCTGTGCGGCAGGCCGCGTTCGACGACCAGGGCTTCGACCCGGTCCACGCGGGTGCCGGCGACGGCGACCGTTTCGAGGGCGACACGCGCGGCACGGACGGGGCCGGAGGCGGTGATGAGCGAGCCGGAAAAGTCGTCGGCCCCAAGCTGCAGGCCGAGACGGGTGGCGTCGGCCGGGGTCAGGACCACGACGCTGGCGCCGGTATCGACCATGACCCGGACGGCCTTGCCGTCAATCAGGGCGTCGGCCCAGTAGTGGCCGTCAGCCGCCTTCAGCACCCGGGCCGTCGCCCCGGAGGCCGGGGCATAGGCGGCTGCGGGCGTGGCGGCAAAAGCCTGCCCGCGCGCTCCGGCATGGTTCAGCCACCAGGTGGTGGTGAGGGCAGAGGCCACGGCCAGGGCCATGATTCCCGCCGAGGAAACATCGAAACGCATGCGCCGTCCGTCGTGAACACGCCGCTTCTGCGGCCCCTTGCCCTGTCGCACACGGCGGTTGGGATGCGGTGAATGGGGATGGTTTGCGGGGGGTTAAGGGGGTGGCGAGTGATGAGTGGCCAGTGGTTAGTGGTTAGTGGTTAGCGGTTGGCCGCCAACGGTATGTTGGCGCGGGCAGCGCCGCCCTTCCGCCGGCAGGGACGCTGCAGCCACGAACCTCTCGCGGCTCATCACTTCGCGCGCGCCGCACGCGCGGGCAGCAGCGCCGTGATCGCGGCGCGTTCTGCATCGGTGAAACCGCTCCAGCCGCCGATCTCGGACAGGGTGCGCCTGCAGCCCAGGCAGAGGCTTGTCGCACCGTCGACGATGCAGACCTTGATGCACGGGGTGGCGATGCTGCGGGGCGGATCCTGGGGGGTCCCGGCTTCACTTGATGACATCGATGCGAAATATGCTCCGGTAACGGATTAAAAGAAGTTGCAATTCCGACGTTGCGGCGTTAGCTTGACCCTGACGCGAAACGACTATGACGGTGAGACTCCCGAAAAGCACGACGTGTCTCTTTTCATCGCCAACGCGAAAGGAGACGCCCGATGAAAGATCGAGACCGCAACCTGCAGCATGCCATGATGTCCTTTGCCTTGCTGGGCGGGATGCTGGTGAATACGAAGAATGGCCACGGGGCCGGCGACCGCGTGGTCAGCCACCCGTCGAATTTCGTGCCCATCAGGCTTCGCAAGCGCGACTAGATCGAAACCGGTCCGGAATCCGGCTCCGGTGTCGGGACAGCTGACATTGCGGCGAGGCGCGGCCTGCGGCACATCGGGCGCATGACCCTGATCCGCCGAGACCGCCGCGACCATATCGAACTCTGGACCCTGGACCGGCCCGACCGGCTCAATGCCCTGCCCGATCTCGAGGACGGCGAGGCCTTCGCTGCGGCCTGTGAGGCGGTGAATGCGGACCAGGGCGTGCGTTGCGTGGTGCTGACCGGCGCCGGGCGGGCCTTCTCCGCCGGCGGCGATCTCAAGGCGATGAAGGACCGGCGCGACCTGTTCGCGGGATCAGGCGCCGAGATCCGGGAGGGCTATCGGCGGGTGGTGCACCGGATCGTACGGTCGCTGTACGGGCTGGAGGTGCCGCTGATCGCGGCAGTGAACGGCCCGGCCATGGGGCTGGGCTGTGACATCGCGGGACTGGCGGACATTCGCATCGCCTCGGACACGGCCAGTTTCGGCGTGCCCTTCCTGAAGCTGGGCATTCTGCCGGGCGACGGCGGGGCCTGGCTGATGCCGCGCAACATCGGCTATGCGCGGGCTGCCGAAATGCTGTTCACCGCGCGTGTGCTGGATGCGAAGACGGCGATGGAGTGGGGGCTGGTCAGCCGGGTGGTCGCGCCGGAGCGGCTCATGGATGAGGCGATGGAGATCGCGGAGGACGTCGCCTCCCGCGCGCCCCGGGCCCTGCGCATGACCAAGGCCCTGCTGCGTCAGGGCCGCGACGCGACCTTCGACCAGATCCTGGAGATGACCGCCTCGATGCAGGCGCTGGCGCACCTGACGGATGACCATCTGGAAGGCGTGACGGCGGCGCTGGAGAAGCGGGCGGCGGTGTTTGGGGGGAAGTGAGGGGTGAGTGGCCAGTGGCTAGTGGCTGGCCGGCGCCGGTGCGGGAGCGCGGGCTGCGCCGCCCTTCCGCTGGCGATGACGCTGCAATCACTAGCCACTCGCCACTAGCCACTAGCCAC
>JBEIJS010000009.1:0-31771 GCA_040380105.1 Caulobacteraceae bacterium
GAGAATTTCCGGAAGAACATCGACCTGGTCCATGCCGTCGCGGCCATTGCGGCGGACAAGGGCGTGACCGCGGCGCAACTGGCCCTGGCCTGGGTGCTGGCGCAGGGTGAGACGCTGGTGCCGATCCCCGGAACGCGCCGTATCCGGACGCTGGAAGAGAATGCCGCGGCCGCTGATCTGGTGCTGACCGCCGACGATCTGGCGCGGATCGAGGCAGTGTTCCCGAAGGGTGCCGCCTCTGGCCACCGTTATGCCGAAGGAACGCGGGCGGCGCTGAACCGCTAACCGCCGATCAGGGCCAGCCACTCGTCCTCGGTCAGCACCGTGACGCCATGCTTCACCGCATCAGCCATCTTGGAGCCGGCACCGGGGCCGGCGACCAGATAGTCGGTCTTCTTCGACACCGAGCCCGAGACCTTGGCCCCGAGCGCTTCGGCCCGGGCCTTGGCCTCGTCTCGGGTGAAGCGTTCGAGGGCACCGGTGAAGACCACGGTCCTGCCGGCGACCGGGGTATCCGTCTTCGGGCGTTCCGCGTCCTCGATGCGTGCCATCTCGGCGACGAGGGCGTCGACCATGGCGCGGTTGTGGGTCTCGCGGAAGAACAGGACCAGCGCCCGGGCGGCAACCGGGCCGACGCCGGACACGCCGGCGATCTGGCCGAGGCCTTCGGAGGGGCCCTCGTTGCGCGCTACCGCCGCCAGTCGGACCAGTCCGGCCCAGTCGTCGGCGAGAGCGGCCAGACCACGGCGGGCGGGCGCGGCGAGGCCGGGGAAGGCGAGGGCGATCCTCTGGTCGATCGGAGCCTCGGGCCACGGATCCTCAGCAGGCGGTGAAGCCTCGGCGAGGGTGGCGACCACGCGCGGCGACACGGCAGGAGCCTCGTTCAGCCGAACCCAGTCCTCGCTCGGGATCCCGCCGGCCGCTGCGAGACAGGCGGCCTCGAAGGCAGGCCAGGTCTCGAAGGCGCGGGCCAGGACGATGGAGGTCTGTTCACCGATGTCGCGCACGCCGAGGCCATAGATGAAGCGGTCGAGGCTGATGGTGCGGCGGGCGTCGATCCCCGCCACCAGATTGCCGACGCTGGTCTCGCCATAGCCGTCCTCGGCGCGCAGGGCGTCCAGCTTTTCCGCATCGCGGGCGAGGCGGAAGATGTCGGCGGGCTGGCTGATCCAGCCGCGCTCGTGGAAGGCGGTCAGCTGTTTCTCGCCCAGACCCTCGATGTCGAAGGCGCGGCGGCTGCAGAAATGTTTGAGGTGTTCGATCCGCTGGAAGGGGCAGGCCAGCTCGCCGGTGCAGCGGCGCACGACGCTCTCGATGCCGGAGGCATTGGTCTCCTTCACCAGCGCCGTCTTCAGCGGGCAGGCGCAGAGGTGGGGGAAGTCCCACGGCTCGCCCCGGTCCGGGCGGTCGGCGTCGACCACGCCGAGGATCTGGGGGATGACGTCTCCGGCCCTTTGCAGGGTGACGGTGTCGCCGGGGCGGACGTCGAGGCGGGCGATCTCATCGGCATTGTGCAGGGTGGCATTGCGTACGACCACGCCGCCGACGGTGACCGGATGCAGGCGGGCGACCGGCGTGTGCGAGCCGGTGCGGCCCACCTGGATGTCGATGCCTTCCAGCACCGTCGTCGCCTGCTGGGCCGGGAATTTGTGGGCGATGGCCCAGCGCGGGGTGCGGGCGACGAAGCCGAGGCGGGCCTGCCAGTCCAGCCGGTCGACCTTGTACACCACGCCGTCGATGTCATAGCCGAGGCTGGCGCGGTCGCGCTCCAGTTCGGCGTAGAGGTCTTGCAGGCCGGCGGCGTCCTCGACGCGACGGGACCGGACGTTGACCTGAAAGCCCCAGTCTTTCAGTGCCGTGAGGGCGTCTGCCTGCGTATCGGCGAAGGCGATCGAGGTCTCGCCCCAGGCATAGGCGAAGAACCGCAGGGGCCGTTTGGCCGTGATCGCCGGGTCCTTTTGACGCAAGGAGCCGGCGGCGAAATTGCGCGGATTGGCATAGGTGCGCTGGCCGTCGGCCTCGGCCGCGGCGTTGAAGGCGTCAAAGGCGTCGTTGGGGGCATAGACCTCGCCGCGGACCTCGATCAGTTCCGGCCAGCCGCTGCCTGACAGGGTCTGCGGAATGTCGGCGATGGTGCGGAGGTTGGCGGTGACGTCCTCGCCGGTGCGGCCATCGCCGCGTGTCGCGCCGGTGACGAGGACGCCGTTCTCATAGCGCAGGCTGGCGGAGAGGCCGTCGATCTTGGGCTCGCCGACAAAGGCGACGGCTTCATCGACCGGCAGTTTCAGGAAGCGGCGGATGCGGGCGACGAAGTCGGTCACCTCTTCCGCTGAAAAGGCGTTGTCGAGCGACAGCATGGGCACGCCGTGGCGCACCGGGGCGAACTGGCTGGAGGCGGCGGCTCCGACCACCTGCGACGGCGAGGCCGGGCTGGTCAGGTCGGGGAACAGGTCCTCGATCTCAAGGGCCCGCCGCTTGAGAGCGTCGTAGTCAGCGTCGGAGATCTCGGGAGAATCGTCGCCATGGTAGAGGGCGTCGTGGCGGGCCAGGTCGGCGGTCAGACGGTCGAGCTCCTCGCGCGCGGCGGACTCGGTCAGCTGGTCGACGGGGCTGTCGGACATGAGGGGCTCGCCGGAGGGAATCTGGCAGCTGTTCTAGCATCGCCCGGCCGGGTTTCGAGGCCTGCTGTCGGAAGGCGGTCACAGAATCCCGCATGACAGCGAGTCCTGCTGACACCGCGCCGGCGCTCCGCTAGCGTCCGGCGATTCCCAGGAGTTCCCATGCGTCACGCCCGTCTTCTCGCCCTGTCGACCGCCCTCGGCGGGGCCCTGCTGCTTTCGGCCTGCGGGAGCCTGTTCGGGTCAGACGCGACGCCACCGGCCGCAACGGCCGCGCCGGCGCCTTCGGCGATGCATGTCCAGTTGCTGGAGGATGTGCGAATCCTCTCCGCCGACAGCATGCAGGGCCGCGACACCGGCGCGCCGGGCGGGGAGATGGCGCGCAACTATATCGTCGGCCGGCTGGAAGGGCTGGGCGTCGGCGCCCCGCCGATGGGCCGGCTGCAGGCCTGGGAAATGCAGGGGCGGACCCGCTCAGGCCCCCGGACCTTCAATGGCGTCAATATCATCGGCCTGATCCCCGGCACCCGCGTGGCCGACCGCTACATCGTCGTGACCGCCCACTATGACCATGTCGGCGTCAATGCTGAGGGTCAGGTGTTCAACGGGGCCGATGACAACGCCTCGGGCGTCGCCACCATGCTGGCCCTGGCGGCCGATCTGAAGCGTCAGGCCCCGGAGCACAGCGTGCTGATCGTGGCCCTGGACGGCGAGGAGCGCGGGCTGCTGGGGGCCCGGCATTTTGTCGAGGCCCCGCCGATGCCGCTCGAAGCGATCACCATGAACCTCAATTTCGACATGACGGCGCGGGCCGAGACCGACGGCAAGCTGTGGGTTACGGGCACCTACCAGCACCCGAACTTCCGGCCGATCCTGGAAGGGATTCCGGCCAATGGTGCGGTCGCCCTGGCCTTCGGCAAGGACACGCCGCAGGACACCGGTGAAAACAACTGGGTCGAGGCCTCGGACCACGCAGCCTTCTACAGGGCCCAGGTGCCGTTCCTTTATCTGGGTGTGAACTACCATCCCGACTATCATCGGCCGTCGGATGATTTCGAGAAGATCACGCCCTCGGTCTTCATCAGTTCGACCGAGCTTTCGATCGCGGCTTTCAGGGCCCTGGACCGCAGCCTGGATCGCTAGAGTCTGATCCCGTCACCGGCGTGACTGTCGGTCGCACAAATCCTGCTTGAATTTGTCACGTTTCGGTCGTCTGGTCCGCCGAGGGGAGGCGACTTCATGACGGCCACAGACCGACCGAACCTGGACCTTGCGACGGTCCAGAGAATCCGCAAGCTCGCCGTCCTTCTGGCCCTTGTGGGGCTCGTGGGTCTGGCGTCGGTCACCCAGTCCATCGGCGGCATCGATGGTGACTGGCACGAGCACGTTGAGTCGGTCGGCCTTGTCGCCATGGTTTTCTCGATCGTCGGCCGGGCCTGGTGCTCGCTGTATATCGGGGGCCGCAAGAAGGCCGAGATCGTCGACCGCGGGCCCTATTCCATCACCCGCAACCCGCTCTATGTCTTCAGCTTTATCGGGGCCTTCGGGATCGGGGCGCAGAGTGGCAGCGTCACCATCGGCCTAGGCTTCGTCCTTGCCGCCATGGCGGTCTTCTACATGACGGTCCGGCGTGAGGAGGCTTTTCTCGAGCAGGAGTTCGGGGCCGTCTATGCCGCCTACAAGGCCCGCACACCGCGTTTCTGGCCGCGACCCTCGCTCTGGCGCGATGAGGAGCTGCTGACCATCCGGCCGGACCTGTTTCTGACGACGATCCGGGACGGACTGATGTTCCTGGTGGCGATACCGGTGTTCGAGCTGGTCGACTTCGGCCAGATGTCGGGATGGCTGCACGTCGTCGCCAACCTGCCCTGACAGTGGACAGCCGGACCGCGGCGTGATGCGGTCGAAGCCCCGGCTTCGATGAGGATGGCCATGAGACGTTTGATCGGCCTTTCGCTGGGCCTTTTGCTGCTGGCGTCCTGTGACCGGTCTCAAGGTCCGGCTGAAGCGCCACCTGCCGCTGCCGCGTTCACCCACAGCATGACCACTGACCTCTCCGGCTACTACAGGCCGGCGGGCGAGGTGCGGGTCGGAAAATGGTCGCTCGACCACGTCTTCGTCGGTCAGGCCGCGGAGTTCCGGGGCTGGGAAGCCGGCGGCCGGAGCGGGACGTTCGGCCCGGTCATGCTGCAGTTCGAAGACGCGACCAGCCCCATGATCCAGACGGAGACCGGCGAGGCGCGCGGCCTCTCAGCCCGGGTCCTGCCGACGGCCTATTCGGTGTCTGATACCGCGATCAGTTTCCAGGGGCGGTCGGCGGAGCTGGGCCGGGTCCGGTTCGACGGCGTGCTGGATCCGGGTGCCCTGGCGACTGCGCGCCGCAATCTCGGTGATGAGGGCGTTGTTCTGACGGGCCGGCTGACGGTGGGCGACGCTCCGGCGCAGACCGTCCGGCTCCGCTGGTGGGGCGGCGACTGACCGCCGCTCAATCGCCCGAGCGGATGTCCAGCTTCAGACCCATGGCCTCGGCCAGGGCCTTGCCGCGGCGTCGTGTCTGCTCGCCCAGCAGGACATCCGCATAGCCGTCGCCGGCGCTCAGGATCAGGGCTCCGGCGCTGACCCGGGCACGGGCATTGACCAGCAGCTGGGGCGAACGGCCGGAGAGGTCGCACGCCAGCCTGATGGCGAGACCGAGTATCCGGGCCCCCTGCCGCTGTTCCTCGTTCAGGAGGCGGGACACGGTCCTGGGCTCCGGTGTCGCGCCGCCGCCGCCGTAGCGGGCGTTGACCGCAGCGGCCAGATAGGCGCGTTCGGCATGGTTCTGGCCCGGAATCGGCGCGCGCAGGACCTGATTGAACGCCAGTTCGACCCGGTGATCGGGGTGCAGCCGGGCCCCGAGGTCCGCAAGGCGGCAGGCGGCATCGGCCAACAGACCGTCGCGGGCGCGACCGAACACCGGCGGCAGGGCCGCCAGCAGCGGCGCGATCCAGCCGAGAAGCGTGCCCGGCAGAGCCGGCGAAATGCCCTGACGGGCACCGAGCGCCGAACACCCCGCAAGCAGCGGGTCGATCGCGGCGACCTCGGACTCCAGCGCTTCGTACAGGAGGCCCTCCCGCACGCCCCAGGCCGACAGGACGATCCGTTTCAACCCCAGTCGCTCGATCAACCCTTCGAGAACCAGGGCCGCGTAGGGAAGGGTATCGGCGCGCTTGCGTGACAGACCCGGCCATTTCTCGAGCGAGGCCTTCGACGACCGGGCAATGAGCCGGGCCGTATCCTTCAGGTCGGCTGCGTCTATCTCGTACTGGTGCACAACACGCAGCGGATAGCCTGCGATCTCCATATGCACCTGCGCGAGGGTCCGCCAGGCACCGCCGACGGCATAAAGGGTGTCGGCCCGCGCGTCACCGACGGGCTGCAACCGGCCGGCGATGGTCTCGCGCAGCCGGTCCGGATCGAAGCCGCTCGCATCCGCCAGGGCAAAAGGGCCGAGCGGGAGGGTGACGCCACGGGCCGGCTGACCGTCGGCGAGCCGCACAAGTTCGAGACTGGATCCACCCAGATCACCGACCATCCCGTCGGCGCAGGGAATGCCCGCGAGGACCCCGAGAGCGGCATAGCGCGCCTCTTCCTCGCCGGACAGGACGCGGATCTTCAGCCCGGTGGCGGCGGCGACGTGGTCGCAAAAGGTCTGGCCATCGGCGGCGTCGCGCACGGCAGCGGTGGCGGCGACGAAGGTGTGGGCGGGCTGAACGCCCTCGATCACGGCCGCGAACCGCTTGAGGGCCGTCAGGGCTTGGGCCGCACCCTCCACTGACAGGCGTCCGGTTTCAGCCAGGTCGCGCCCGAGTCCTGCCAGCACCTTCTCGTTGAACACGGTCCAGATGGCGCGGCCTTCCAGCCGGTAGAGCACCAGACGCACCGAGTTCGAGCCGATGTCGATGGCGGCGACGTCGCGAGGCGCGCCGATCGCCGATAGCAGGGCTTCGGGCATCAGCGCTTCTTTCGGGAGGGCTCGTAGCTGAGTTGCCCGGGCAGGGTCTTCACCTTGCGGCCCCGGCCTGAAAGGCTGGGGTTGGTCATGAAATAGTTGTGCGCGGAGAAGGGCCGTTCTGGATCGACGGCGGCGACCCGATGGTAGGTTCCGTCAGCCGCCAGGGCCCAGCTCTGGGCATCGTCCTTGAGGTTGGCCACCATGATCTGGTCGAGCACCTGGTCATGCACGGTGGCGTTCAGCACCGGGGTCATCAGCTCGACCCGGCGGTCCAGGTTCCGGTTCATCCAGTCGGCGGACGAGATGTAGAGCGTCGCCTTGTCGTGCGGCAGATCGCGTCCATTGGCGAAGGCGACGATCCGGCTGTGCTCGAGGAAGCGGCCGACGATGGACTTGACCCGGATGTTCTCCGAAAGACCCGGCACGCCGGGGCGCAGACAGCAGATGCCGCGAATGACCAGCTCGATCCGGACGCCTGACTGACTGGCGCGATAAAGGGCGTCGATGACCTGGGGATCGACCAGGGAGTTCATCTTGGCCCAGATGGCCGCCGGCTTGCCCCTCGCGGCCGCTGCCATCTCCTTGCCGATCAGGTCGATCAGCGTGGTCTTCATGTTCAGCGGGGAGACCACCAGCGCTTCGAGTTCGTCGGGCTGGGCATAGCCGGTGATGTAGTTGAACACCCGTGAGGCGTCGCGGGCCAGCATGGGCTCGCAGCTGAACAGGCTCAGGTCCGTGTAAACCCGCGCGGTCACGGGATGGTAGTTGCCGGTGCCGAAATGGCAGTAGGTCCTCAGCGCATTCCCCTCGCGGCGCACGACGACGCTGAGCTTGGCGTGGGTCTTCCATTCGACAAAGCCGAAGACGACATGGACACCGGCCCGCTCCATGGCCCGGGCCCAACGCAGGTTGGCTTCCTCGTCGAACCGCGCCTTGATCTCGACCAGAGCGGTGACGTTCTTGCCGTTCTCGGCCGCCTCGATCAGGGCCGCGACGATCGGACTGTCCTTGGACGTCCGGTACAGCGTCTGTTTGATGGCGATGACATTGGGGTCGCGGGCCGCCTGACGCAGGAACTGGACCACCACATCGAAGCTCTCGAACGGGTGGTGGATCAGCATGTCCTTCTCGCGGACCGCCGCAAAGATGTCGCCGCCGTTGTCGCGCACCCGCTCGGGATAGCGCGGCTCATAGCCCTTGAACTTCAGGTCGGGATGGCCCGAAGGGATCAGGTCGGCGACCTGGGCCAGACCCAGCATGCCGTCGACCAGCACGATGTCCTGGGGCGCGGCGTCCAGCTCATTGGTGATGAATTTGCGCAGATCTTCGGGCATCGAGGCCTCGATCTTGATCCGCACGACCGAGCCGAGACGACGCTGTTTCAACGCCTCCTCGAACTCCATGACCAGATCCTCGGCCTCTTCCTCGATCTCGATGTCCGAGTCGCGGATCAGGCGGAAGACGCCGCGTTCCAGCACCTCGCAACCGGGAAAGAGGTGGTCGATGAAGAGCATGAGCAGGCTCTCCAGCGTCAGATAGCGTTTGCGCCCCGGGGTCGAGCGGCCGTCTGTCGCCAGCGGCCAGAACCGTTTCACCTGGGTGGGGACGGGCACCAGGGCGTAGAGGGTGCGGCTATCCGACCGCCGCTTCAGCTTCAGCGCCAGGGAGAAGCCGAGGTTGGGCAGGAAGGGGAAGGGGTGGGCCGGATCGATCGCCATCGGCGTCAGCACGGCGAACAGCTGGTTCAGGAACTCCGGCTCCAGCCGTTCGCGCTCGGTCTTGGTGATCCGGGCGGCGTCGACGACCTCGATGCCGACACCTTTCAGCTCCGTGCGCAGTTTGCGCCAGCGGCGCTGCTGCTCGGCCATCAGGGCACTGGCCGCGTGATTGACCTTGTTGAGCTGCTCGGCCGGGGTCAGGCCGTCGGCGGACAGGACGCGCACGCGCTCACGCACCTGGCCTTTGAGGCCGGCGACGCGGGTCATGTAGAATTCGTCGAGGTTGTTGGCCGAGATCGACAGGAAGCGCAGCCGCTCCAGCAGCGGATGGGCCGGATTGGCCGCCTCCTCAAGCACCCGGCCGTTGAAGGCCAGCCAGGAGAGCTCCCGGTTGAAGAACCGCGTCGGCGAGCCCATCAGGGCCGTGGACAGCGCCAGTTGGGGCGCGCGCGAGGAAGGGACCTCCTCGCCGCTGGTTGAGTCGCTGATCGCCGCATCGCTCATGATGCCGGTTCTGGCCCGGCGCGGCGATGGCCGCAACCTTGCTGACAACGGAAAACGCCGTCCGACCCCGGGGTCGGACGGCGTTGCCGGGTATTTGTGCGGCCTACCAGCGCCAGGCGTCGAAGATGACGTCGATGATGTAGCCGTCGTACTGGTCGATCAGATAGATGTGGTTATCGACCAGCACCCAGCGCGTGCCAGACGGCGGATAGCCGAGGCCATAGGTGCGCCAGTCGTCCAGCTGATAGCGCCAGAAGATCGACGGCAGGTAGTCACCGACATGGTAGCGCTGGCCCCAATAGTTGCGGGGCACGCTGTAGTAGCCGTAGCCCGGCGCGAAATAGAAGCCGATGCGCAGGCCCGTGTAGCCGCGGAACCGGCGGTCGTTGCGCCACCAGTCGCCGCCGTGGCTGCGGTTCCAGTTGCGACGCCACTGGTCGCCGTTGAAGCGGTTGCGGAACTCCCGGTACTCGCGGCGGTCCTGACGCCGATCGAAGCGGTCCTCCCGGCGATCCCAACGGTCGTCACGGCGATCATCCCGACGATCCCAGCGGTCATCGCGGCGATCATCGCGCCGGTCATCGCGGCGATCGTCCCGGCGATCATCCCGGCGGTCCCGCGGGTCCTGCGGCCGGTCAGGCCTGTCGGGCGAGCCGCCGCCGCCCGTATTGGGCCGGTCAGGACGGTCAGGCCGATCGGGACGGCCGCCGCCGCCACCGCCGCCACCGCCGCCGCCGACGTTGCCGCCGCCGCCGCCTGCGCCGGGATTGGGCCGGTCGGGACGATCAGGACGATCAGGACGATCAGGACGATCGGGCCGGTCAGGACGGTCCGGTCTGTCAGGCCGGCCACCACCACCGCCACCGCCGCCACCGCCACCACCGCCGCCCAGCAGTCCGGGGCCGGTCGGCCGCTCAGGACGGCCTCCACCGCCACCGCCGCGGTCGCCACCACCGCGGTCGCCGCCGCCGCCTTCACTGGCGGGCCGGTCCGGCGTGCCGGGGCGGTCAGGACCCGTCTCGCGGGATTCATCACCGTTCTGGCGGGCGGCACCGCGGCGACCGCCGTCGCGTTCCCCGTCCTGGGCCAGGACGGTCAAGGGGGTCATGGCCGGTACGGCAAAGGCGGCAACGGCTGCGGCGACCATCAATGAGCGTTTCATGTTCATTCTTCCTTGCAAGCCCCTGTCAGACGGCTTGAGGTGAAGGTCGCGCCCTTATGATGAACCGTGACTGAATGGATTAAGGCAGCCCGTGGGCCAAACGCCAATTCCGTGCGGGCGGCGCGCCCGGTGTTGTTCGGCCAGCGAGCGCGGTAACCCTTTTTAAGCTCGCCGGTCATGTTCCGTTAGCGTTCCGGTCACCTGCGGTTAGCAGTTATGAATCAGGGATTTCAGAACTATTTCAGAGGTCTGAACAAGTGAGGAGTATTCAGTAGAGCTGTACTGAAAAGGCCTCAAAAGGCCCTTGCTGTTAACTTTACCTTCAAACCGCGGGTATTTGATCGGGTCTCAGAGGACGGGGCCAGAACGGCACCGGTTCGGGAGATACGGTGATGAACGCGCAAGAAATGGCGCCCAAGGCCAACGAAGAGCAGGGTCTGCCCCTGCCGACCGCCGACATGAGCGGCGATGATCTTTTCCGCCTGGGCATGATGTATTCGAGCGGCCAGGGCGGTTGCCCGATGGACCGCGTCTCGGCCCACATGATCTTCAACCTCGCGGCCATGAAGGGCTCGATCGAAGCGCGCGTCTATCGCCGCGAGATGAGTCAGGAGATGGAGCAGGATGAGATCGCCGAGGCCCAGAAGGCGGCTCGCCGCTGGATCGATGCGGGCGTGGTCCGTCTCGCCGCCTGATTCCCCGGCGACATCAGCTGTCGGGTCTCAGGGCCCGCGGCGGATGACCCGCACGGCGACCTCATTGCGTCGCGCGGGCGGGAGGGTCCAGGGCGGATCATAGAACCACACGACCGGTTCACCCTGGCTGACCCAGCCGCTGCCCATCAGGCCGGCTTCCAGCTCGGCCTGTTTGGTGGCCACCGTCCGCGCCGAGCCCAGGCCGCTGAAACGCAGGACCGCATAGGTCTCGGCCGGGACCACGGTCAGGACGACAGCGGGGTCCCGCGGAACCGGCAACGTTTCCATTGTATATTCTGCAGGCATGAAGAACTGGATCATCCACCGGTCCTGCCCCGCACCGCCCTGGGCGACGGGGGCGGTCATGGCGATGCTCTGCGACTGGCCTGATCCTGCTTCAGAGCCCTGGGCCACCGGCGCCGTCATGGCGATGCTGGTGCGTGCCGCATTGCCACCGAAGATATAGCCGGCCAGACGCTGGAAGCCGCGGTTGCGCGCCGCCTCGTTGGAGCCGGTGACCATGGTTTCGGCTGCGATCCGCTCGCCATAGGTCCGGATCTGGATGTCGCCGACCCGGGCGACTTCGGTAAAGGCGGGCTCCTCGGTGCCGGAGCGGACACCCACGGTCGAACAGGCGGTGGTCAACAGGGCCGCAGCCACGGCGACAAGTTTCGTTTTCATGGTCTTGCGGTCCATCGTGGATTGTCAGGTCTTGGCCAGCAGAAGCCGTCTGCCGGTTCATTCGTTCCATTCATGGGCCAAAGACGTCGCCACGCCCAGACCCATTTTGCCGCAGCTGAACCGGGGCGGAGAGTTCAGTCTGCAGCCGTGCCGAAGCCGGCATGGGGTGCGAGCGGGGCGAATTCCGCGGGCGTCCGTGTCATCCGGCTCTGGATCGCGGTCAGGATGTCCGCCGTGTTCCAGATCGAGCCCTGCATCACCGCGACCCATTCCAGACCTTCGGCGACCGTGTGATCGCGGGCATAGGTGACCGCAGCCTTTGAACCAGAGATCGCCAGCGGGGCCTTGGCGGCGATGGCCTGGGCCATCTCGAGGGCGGCGGCCAGCAGGGTTTCCGGATCGGGCAGGACGACGTTGACGAAGCCCAGACGCTCGGCCCGGTCGGCGTTCAGGGCGGTGCCCAGATAGGCCAGTTCGCGCACCACGGCCTCGGGCAGGATGCGCGGCAGGCGCTGCAGGCTGCCGAGGTCGGCCATCATGCCGATATTGATCTCCTCGATCCGGAAATACGCCCCTGTCGCCGCCAGCCGCAGATCACAGGCGGCGACAAGGTCGAGGCCGGCCCCGACGCAGGCTCCCTGGACAGCCGCGATAACCGGAAACCGCACCCGCTCGATCATGGTCAGGGTGTCCTGCAGCTCACGCGCGGCCTGATGCAAGGCCTGGCGCTCCGCTGCCGTGTCGGTCTTGAGGATGGCTCCACCGGAGAAGACCGAAATGTCCATGCCCGCACAGAAATTCCGGCCCTCGCCTGAGATGACCAGGGCGCGGACCTCGCCCGTCGCATCCAGCGCCCTCAGGGCAGGCCCGAAATCCCGCCAGAATGACAGGTCCAGGGCGTTGGACGCCTCGGGCCGCGAGAGCTTCAGATGGGCGACGGCAACGTCGCGGGTGATCTCGAAGGCCGGCATGGGTCTTTCACTCCTGTGCGGAATCTGCGTCTTTGGCGTCTGAAGCGTTTTCTATTGAAACCAACCGGGAGCCAAGCCTCATGTCACTTCAGGGCAAGACGCTGTTCATCACAGGTGCCAGCCGTGGCATCGGCCTGGCCATTGGCCTGAGAGCGGCGCGCGACGGGGCCAATGTGGTCATCGCCGCCAAGACCGCCGAGGCGCACAAACACCTGCCGGGCACCATCTATTCCGCAGCCTCGGAGATCGAGGCCGCCGGGGGGCAGGCCCTGCCGCTGATCGTCGATGTGCGCGACGAGGCCTCTGTCATGGCGGCGGTCGAGGCGGCGGTGGCGCGCTTCGGCGGCATCGACATCTGCGTCAACAATGCCTCGGCCATCCAGCTGACCGGCACCCTGGCGACGGACATGAAACGCTATGACCTGATGCATCAGGTCAATGCCCGCGGCACCTTTCTGGTGTCCAAGGCCTGTATCCCGCACCTCAAAAAGGCGGCGAACCCGCACATTCTGGCCCTGTCGCCGCCGCTGGACCTGTCGCCCCACTGGTTCGGCCCGCATGTGGCCTACACCATGGCCAAATACAGCATGAGCCTGGCCATGCTGGGTATGGCGGATGAGTTCCGGGAGGACGGCATCGCCTGCAACGGCCTGTGGCCCCGCACCGGCATCGCCACCGCCGCCATCGAATTCGCCCTGACCGGCAAGGACGGACTGGCCCATTGCCGCACCCCCGAGATCATGGCCGACGCCGCCCATGCCATCTTCACCAGCCCGTCCCGCGAGCTGACCGGCCGCTTCCTGATCGACGACAGCTTCCTCTACGAGCGCGGGGTGCGCGATTTCGAAAAGTACAGCGTCGAGCCCGGAAAGACCCTGATGCCGGACTTCTTCGTCCCGGCGGACAGCGTGCCGCCGCCGGGGGTGGTGGTGGGGTGACGCCGGCACCGGTGGGAGGTCAGGGTAATGGGTGATTGGTGGTTGGTGATTGCGGCACCGGCTTCAGGACGCTGGCACTTGGGAAGGGCGTCGGCGACGACTCCTGGAGCCACCGATAACCAACCACCAATCACCAATCACCAATCACCAGTCACGAGCCCCGTCAGAACGACTGATACTGCCCGCCGATCGCATAGGTGAACCCGACCGGCAAAGCGTTGCGGAACAGGGTGACGAAATTGGCGACCTCGCCGAGGTTTGAGCGCGGGACGAAGATGATGTCGCCGCGTCTCAGGGCGATGACCTCGCCGCGCCGGGGCCGCAGGTCGATCGCCCGCATCATGCGCACGCCGCCCGGCCCGCGCCGGATCAGGGCCACTTCGTCCTGTCTGGCGGTCGGCAGGAAGCCGCCGGCCTGGATCACGGCCTGCCAGGCGTCGATATCGCCGGCCATGTCGAAGACGCCGGGGGTCCGCACCTCGCCGTCGACCCAGACCTTCAGCGGCCCGGCGGCCTTCAGCGTGATCTCCACGACCGGGCGGCGCAGCTGGCTGGCGAAGGCGTCCGAGGCATCGCGCTCGACCTCGGCAATGGTCCGGTCCGCGGCCATGATCTGGCCGACCAGCGGCAGGGAAATGCGACCGTCCGGGCCGATCCGCTGGGTGCGGGTCAGTTCGACGGCGGTGGGCGTGGCGATCTCGATCTCGTCGCCGGGATAGAGAACGTATTCCGGTTCCGTCTCGCTCCAGTCGGCAAAGCCGATCTCGGGGAAGGCGGTCCGGCCGGCATTCTGGATCCGGGTTGCACTGCCGCCCGGGCTCCGCGGCAGGGGCATGCGCGAGCGATAGTCGTCACCGCCCATTCCCCGCCCGCCGGCACAGCCGCTGACCATCGTGCCGACGCCGGCCAGGCCCAGCAGCAACAGACGACGGTCGATGGACATGGGGACTCACTCCGCGAATTCAGCGTCCGGTGCAGGGTCGACGGTTATGGGTAACCAGTGGTTAACGCCGCTGCCCCAAGGCTGACCGCTCACGTCCAGTACGATGGAATCACTCTGCCCCCCATGCGCACGTCGGCCTACACGACTGTCCGCCCGCGCTACGGCTTCTTCGATGTCGTCGGCCTGCTGTTTCGTGAATCCGTGCTCATGATCGTGATCTTCGGGGTCGTTGTCGCCATCGGTACGGCGGCGGTTCTGACGCTGAAGAAATCCTACACCGCCACCGCCAGCGTCTATGCCGGGGCGGGGCAGGAGTATGTCTATCAGTCCCGGGTCGGTCAGATCGATCCGAGCCAGCCGCTGGAAGCCGACGCCGTGGCCGGGGTCGAGGCGCGGATCCTCGGCAGTCTCGCGGTCAAGCGTCGGGCCATTCGCGCCGTCGGGGCCGACACCGTGCTGGGGCCGAAGGCGACAGGCACGCCGGCGGAGAAGGAAGCCGCCGCGCTGAAGGTACTCGACAGCGCCCTCGGGGTCAGCGTCACCCCGGGCAGCGCCATCATCGCAGTATCGTATGAAGCCGACGATCCCGTGCGCGCCGCACAGGTGCTGAACGCCGTGGTCGATCAATATCTGGTCCAGCGCCGCCTGGCCTTCCAGGGTTCGACCACACCGGCCTATGCGGCCCAGCGCGTTGCGTTCGAGGACGATCTGGCAACCGCCGACGAGGCCTACAGCGCCTTCCTCGCCTCCAACGACATCGGTGACTTCGCCACCTTCAAGGCCAGCCTCGCGGCCAGCTATCAGACCACCCAGGCCGAGGCCCTGTCGCTGCGCGCCCAGCTGAATCAGGCGACCCAGCGGTTGGCGACCCTCGAGGTCCAGCTGGCGCAACAGCCGGCCGAGGTGGTGTTGCAGCAGGACCTGAACATCTCGGCCCAGGACCAGATCCTGCAGCTGCGCACCCAGCGCGAGGCCCTGCTGTCGCGCTATACGCCCGAGGCCCAGCCCGTGCGGGACATCGATCAGCAGATCGCCGACCTGCAGGCCTATGTGGCCACCGGCACCACGGTTGGGCCCAAGGAGGTCCGCACCGGCCCCAGCACCATCTTCACCGAGATCGAGACCGCCCGGATCACCGCCGCCGCCGACCGCGACGGCCTGGCCGCCCGGCTGGCCGTGGCCGAGGGTCAGCTGAGCCAGCTGCGCTCGCGTCTGGCCGAGATGACCCGGCTGGAATCGACCAACGCCAATCTGGCCGGCAACCGCGAGGTCCTGACGACGCTGGTCCGCGACTTCCAGCAGCGCGAGAGCGCCGCCCGCGCCGACAGCGCCCTGGTCGCCGCCGGGGCTGACAACGTCAATGTCATCGAGCGCGCCGAGGCCCCGACGAAGGGAACCAGTCTCAAGGCACCGCTGCTGGCGCTGGTCCTCCTGTTTGCCGCCTTTACCGCCCTCTGCGCGGGTCTGCTGCGGGTGTTTACGCGGCGGGGCTACGTCACCCCTGCCTCGACCGGCCGGACGCTCGAAATGCCGGTCCTTGCGGTCGCGCCGGTCAAGGCTCCGTGACCCCGCCCGTGCTAGCTTGCGGCCGTTATCCGGGCGCATAGCGATTCGATGGTCGATCTGACATCCGAAATGGCGGCTCTCTGGGCCGCGCTGGGACCGGCCCCGGGTCATCGCGGCCGCGTGGTCCAGATCGCCGCCGCCGGCTCGGGCGAGGGTGTGTCGACTGTTGCGCGCGAGTACGCCCGGTTGGCGGCCGTACGCGCCCGCCGCCCCGTCTGGCTGATCGACGCTGACCTGGCCCGGCAGGGTCAGATGGAGGCGGTCGCCGCCCAGGCTGAGCGGTTCGGCATGCTGGGCAAGGCGGCCATCGCCACGCCTGACGGTTCGATCTTCTTTGCCATCACGCCGCGCATCATGGACCGGGCCGGCAAGCCCGTGCATCCGGCGCGGCTGATGGCCGCCCGGCCCTGTCTCGGCGGGCGGCTCTGGGTGACCCGGTTCGCGGCCGAGCACCTGCGTTCGGGACAGCGGGCCGAGGCGGTCAGCGACGCCCGCTACTGGGACGCGCTGCGCAAACATGCCGATACGGTGGTGATCGACGCCCCTGCCGCCGACCGCAGCGACACGGCCATCACCCTGGCCCCCTATGTCGATGCCACCGTCCTGGTGGTGGCGGCCGAGAGCGGGGCCGCCAGCGAGCCGCTGATGCTGCGCGACGAGATCGAGGCGGTCGGCGGCCGGATCGCCGGCGTGGTGGTCAACCGCTCGACCTACAATCCGCCGGCGTTCCTGAAGCGGCTGACGGGTTGAGGCCTTTCTGAGGGCCCGGGTTCGTCACAACGGGCACAACGGGGGCACAACGAACACGACGGTGCCTGCGCCAGGGATCAAACCATTCCATGGCGCTTGGGTGACCTGAGAGCCGCTCTTCGCCTCATCTGAGTGCGGCTTACGCCGCAATATGGAACATCCGGATGAGGTGCCAACCGGGACGCGCCCCGGTCGCGTCGTGTTCGTCGTGCCCTCGTTGTGTTCGTTGTGATGAACCAACTCAGAGTCCCGCCGCATCCAGCCGGGCCACTTCCCGCGCGCCATAGAAGCGGGGTTCGAACCCCTTCATCCAGAACAGTTTTCCGACGCCGCGCGCGGTGCGGTCATACATCTCCACGCGCTTCGGGCTGGCCATGAGGGTGAGGGCCGCGGAGGCGGCGCCGAAGACGGCGGTCTGGGCCGCGCCGATCACCATCCAGCGCGCGACCCCGGGCCAGTTGCGCGCCGCCGCCGCCGTCTGGCTGGGCCCCTGGCCATAGGCGAAGGCACGGGCGAGGGCGTAGGTCAGCGTCGCGCGGTGGGCCGGGGCGAACTCCTCGACCCATGCCTCGGCCGCCCAGCCGAAGCGACCGCCGCGGGCCGCCAGGGCGGCGAACAGGGCGTCGTCCTCGCCGCCGGCCTGGTCTGTGCCGGTATCGAACGGCGCGGGGCCGGGCAGGGCGGTGGCCCGGACCATCAGGGAGTTGCCGCAGCCGAAGGGCTGGTCGATCAGCCCGGTCTGCTCCGGTCCCTCGCGGCCGAAAAACCGCTCCAGCCATGGTTTCAGCCAGGGTGCGGCGTCGGGCACCCGGCCGGTGATCGGGCCGAAGACGGCGTCGGCCCCCGTCTCCTCCCGGGCCTTGAGCAGGGCCGCCAGCCACCCGGGCGAGGCCGCTTCGTCGTCGTCGAGAAAGGCGATCAGCGGCGCGTCCGTTGCGGCCAGCCCTGCATTCCGCGCGGTGGCGACGCCGGGTCTGGGGGCGTGCACACAGGTCAGGGGCCAGGGCGAGCTCGACCGCAGGGCACCGACGGTCGCCGCCGCTGATCCGACCGGATCATTGTCGACCACGACAATCTCCAACACCCGGTCGGCGACCCCGGTCTGGGCGAAGAGCGAGCGCAGGGCCCGCTCCAGACTTTCGGGTCGCCTCAGGGTCGGGACGATGACGGCGACATCGCTCATCACACCGCGTCCGCATAGAGGGCGGCGCGGTACAGGCGCAGCGAGAAGGCCCGCGCCGCGACCGGCAGCCAGCCTGTTTCCGCCCCGCGCCGCATCATCCGCCGCAGCCCCGGCAAACCGGGCAGCCGCTTCAGCAGCCGGGCCGCCTTGTAGCTGGGATAGGCCGCGACGATGGCCGGATGGCGCTCGGCCATGCGGGCGAAATTCGGGGCTGACTGCTCGTATTTTCCGGCCAGGGAGGCCACCGTATCGAGCCCCATATGGGTCGCCGCATTGTCGAGGTGGACGACGCGGAACCGCCGCGACACCCGCATGGCCCATTCCACATCCTCCCAGCCCCAGCCGGTGAAGCCGGGGTCGAAGGCCTCGGCCTCGAACACATCGCGGCGGACCAGCAGGTTGGAGGTGTAGACGTATTTCTCCGGCTGCCTGGCGCGCTCCATCCAGGGCACGCACTCCGACTTCGCGGCCATCGCCCGGTGCACAGCGAAGCGGGCGTCGGTCGGGGCCTGCAGCAGGGAGAAGCCGCCGAAAGCCACCGCCGGGTCCTCCCGCGCCGCCAGATCAGCCCAGTCGCGCAGGAAGCGCCGGTGGTCCGGCCGCATGTCGCTGTCCAGGAACAGCAGGCTGCCGCCCCGGGCGGCGGACGCCAGCCGGTTACGCCCGACCGAGCGGCCCTCATTCGCTGTCAGGGTGATCAGCCGGACGGGCAGGGCCATGGCCTTGATCTGCCCGGCCAGTCGCGCCGTCAGGGCGGCGTCCCGGGTGCCGTCATCCAGCACCACGATCTCTACGGCACCGCCGACCGAGGCGGCTTCCTCGTCGAGCAGGTTCAGCAGCTCGGCGGGATCGTCGCGCAGGAAGGGGATCAGCACCGAGACGGCAGGCTTGGCCGTCTTCCAGGCCCGACTGTCGGTCATCTTCGCCCGGGCGCTCATGCCGTCGCGCTCCGGAGACCGCGCTGCATCAGCAATCGCCGGGCCAGGTCCCGCACCCCGGCGGCATTGAGCATCAGGGCCGCGGCGGCATAGACCAGCGCACCCACTCCCGCATCCAGCACCAGTTCGCCGAGCCCGCCGATCGCCGGCAGGCGGGACACGGCCAGGGCCATCAGGCCCGTGGCCACGCCGCAGCGCGCCAGACTTTCCCACGGGATCGGCAGGGCCACCACGCGGCGGCCGATCAGCCAGGTCGCGACCATGCCGATGCCGAAGCTGGCCGCCGTGGCCCAGGCCGCCCCGATCAGGCCGAACCGGGGCACCAGGATCAGGTTCAGGATCACATTCAGTCCGGCCGGAATGGCCATGGCGATCAGCAGCCGTCTGGTCTTCTTGCCCAGGGTGAAGGCCTGGCCGAAATAATAGGCTGTGAGGCCGAACAGCAGCGCCGACAGGGCGATCCAGGGCGTCACACTGGCCGCGGCCGTCCGGAGTTCCTCACCGATCAGCACTTCGGACAGCGGTCGTGCGACCAGGGCCACGCCAGCGGCTGCCGGCAGGCCCACCAGCAGTAAGGTCGACAGCTGTTCGCGGGCTGCCACCTTGAGCCGCTCCATCCCGCCGCGCTCCAGCGCCATCACGAGGGCCGGCTGCCCGGCCGTGCCGAGCCACAGGAACAGAACATCCAGCGTCCGGTTCGCGATGGAATAGCTGGCGTGATAGGCGCCCACCGCCGCCTCATCCATATAGACAGCGAGCAGGAACCGGTCGGTTGAGGCCAGGACGACCGTAAGGGCCAGCGAGGCGGCGATCGGATAGCCGTACAGGGCGTATTCGCGAACCCGGCCGGCCTCGAAGGCACCGCCGCGGGCCTGTTTCAGCTCGCCGGGCAGCACGAAGGGCAGGGCGGCCAGCGGGGCCAGACCCAGGCCGAGCAGGGGGGCTGCCGCCCCGGCCCCGGCAAGGGCGAACCCCACGCCGATCGTCAGACCGCCGGCCGTGACAGCCATGTCCAGGCGCGCGGACTTGCCGACTTCGCCCTCAGCGCGGAACCGTTCCTGCGCCAGCTTGACCATGCACCGCGCGGGCGCTCCGGCCAGACCGGCGGCGAGGGCGAGTTTGAACAGGGGATCGGCGGGCAGCAGCCAGACAGCCAGCCCGACCACGGCGAGAAAGACGGCCCCCAGAATGAAGGCCGTGCGATAGAGGCTGGCGAAATGAGCCTGGGCCGCGCCCGGAGTCTGGGCCGCCCAGAAGCGGGCCATGGCTGCCTCCAGCCAGCTGAACACCGCCACATGGGACAGGGTCACGACCGAAACGGCGAGGGCGTAGCGGCCGAAATCCTCGGGGCTGAGCAGGCGCGTGAACAGGATGATGGCCAGAAAGCCGACCACGCCCTGCACGATATTCGCCGGCAGATAGCCCCAGACGCCGCGCCAGAACATCAGCAGGCCCCCGTCAACGGATCGCCGCGCGGTCGCCCAGCAGTACCGGCACGGTGATGGCCATGATCCACAGATCCATCCACAGGGACTGACGCTCGATATAGTCGATGTCGAGTTGCACCCTGCGGCGCACGTCTGCGGCGGTGTGCAGCGGCCCGCGCGAGCCGTTGACGGCGGCCCAGCCGGTCATGCCCGGCTTGATGCGGTGGCGGTGGGCATAGTCGGCGACCAGTCGGGCGCTTTCGACGTGTCCGGTCTTCATGCCGATGGCGTGCGGACGGGGCCCGACCAGCGACATCTCTCCGGCAATCACGTTCAGCAGTTGCGGCAGTTCGTCGAGGCTGGTCTTGCGGATGAAGCGGCCGATCCGGGTGATGCGGTCGTCGTCCTCCGTCACCTGCCGGCTGGCCGTGGGGTCGGCGGATTCCGCCTTCATCGAGCGGAATTTCCACACCACGATTTCCTCCTGGTTGAAGCCGTGGCGGCGCTGGCGGAAGAAGATCGGCCCCGGGCTGTCCAGCCGGATCGCCAGGGCCAGGATCGCCATGGGGATGACCAGCAGGACGAGGGCCGTCAGGCCCAGAACCAGATCCTGCACCCGTTTGTTGAAGGCGCGTCGGTCGTCGTCGACCGGTCTCCGGACATCGGCCAGCGGCGCGGCTGCCAGCCGGTCCAGCGCCGACTGCGTCTCGGCCATGCCGTCCGGCTCGACCAGCAGTGTGACCTCATGCGGCAGGGTCCCCAGTGCGGCATTGAGCTGGCGCACCCGCGCGTCGGCCCGGGGGTCGATGGTCAGCACGATAAGGTCGACATAGGGCGTCATCTTGTGGGTCAGCAGATCGGCCGCCGTGCCCAGCACCGGGACACCCTCGATGGCCCGCGGGCTGCGCGCCAGACGGTCGTCGAAAATGCCCAGCACATTGAGGTCGCGCCGTTTCAGCGCCTCGCGGATCAGGGTCTCGGCATGCCGCGTCGCCCCGACCAGCACGATATTGGGGGTCAGGGTGCCGGCCGCCCGCCACCGCCCGACCATATCGCTCCAGCCGATGTGCAGGGCGTGCAGGGTGATCAGCACCAGCCCGGCCCAGACCAGATAGGCGGACTCCTGCGCCGCCGGGCCGCGCAGGACCCAGCCTGTGACGAGCGCGGTCGCGGCCCCGGCCAGCACCGTGGCTGCGACGGTGGCCAGGTGCCAGGCCGTCTTCTGGCCACGCGCGAACCGGTAGCGCCCCAGCAGGCGCAGCATGCCCAGAGTGGCCACTGCGCCGAGCCCGAACGGCAGCACCTGTGACACCTGGGCATGGATCAGGGCCCCCGACGTCGCGGCCCCCGCGCACAGCAGGCTGACGGCGGCCACGGCCAGGGTGTCGAGGGCGCGGAAATAGTGGGCGGCCAGCCGTGAGGCATGGCGCTGGCGGGCGTTCAGCCAGACCTCGGGCCGGAACGGGCCGCGGCGTGCGCTCTCCTCCGCCCCGGCCTCCGGCCGCGCGGCCACAGCCGGGCCGGCAAGGGCCTGCAGGCCGGGCACCTCGAGGGTGCCCGCGTCCGACACGGCGGTATCGAACGAGGGGCGGCGGGCAGCTTCGGTCATGGGGCTCGCGGCGAGACGGGATACAACCATCATGCACGCCCGCCCTGACTGTCCCGTTAACACAGGCGCTTTCAGGCCCGACTTCCGTCTTGCCCGTTGCGCCGCACGGTTTGCTCGGCTAATCACCGCCCCTGCTGGAGACGTGGCCGAGTGGCTGAAGGCAACGGTTTGCTAAATCGTCGTACCCTGTAAGGGGTACCCAGGGTTCGAATCCCTGCGTCTCCGCCAGACCTTCCTACATCCGCCGGGCCCTGAAAGCGCAAGTCCGTCCCGATCGGGTGTTCGGCTCAACCCCGGGACCTATCGATCACGCGCCGCCGGCCGACGATCCGTCCCGGCTCAGAGGCTCAGCCAGGCCAGGTGGGTCAGGGCGGCGGCGAGGGTCAGGACCAGGGCCACGGCGGTGCGCGGCCCGGCGACCAGGCTGGAGACCGGCTGGGCGGGAAAGGCCATGGCGTGGGTCAGGGCCACCATCTTGTACTCATGGGCCCGCAGGAAGGCCGCATTGGTCGAGAGCACCATCATGTCGCGGCGGCTGCGATAGCGCATCAGGCCGACCAGGCTCCAGCCCGGGTCCGGGGGGACATTGAGCGGGTCCACATAGGCCGACACCTTGCGGCAGGTCAGCAGGGGCAGGCCGCCGCCGGCAATCAGTGTCGGGGCAAAGACCGAGAAATAGTGTTTCAACAGGTCCGTGCCGCTGCGGGTCTTGCCCGAGACCGGGTCGGTCGCCGGGTCGGTCCGGATACGGATCAGGTTGCACATGATGAACTCGCGGCCGTCATCCTTCTCGAGGAAGCGTCGGATCACGGCCATGTCATTGAGACCCTCGGGCCAGAGGGCCTCGGCCCGGGCCATGAAAGCCTCGATCTCATGCGGCTTCAGCGGGCCGCGCCAGTTGTCGTACCAGAGCCGGAAAATGAGATAGAGGCCCGCCGCCAGAGCCCAGCCCATCCAGGGGTGAAAACTCATGACGGCCTCAGTTCGACCAGGTCACATAGGTGTCGCCGTGACGGATCGGCTCCTCGCCGGTGCGGTCCACCCCGACCGGTGCCTCGACCAGGGCCGGCCACATCGGCGCCATCTGGGTGGCGTCATGGGCCTGCAGCTCTGCCCTCAGCCTGGCGACGATCTCGGGCCGGCTGGCCGCGAGGTTGGTCTGTTCGGTCGGGTCGCTGGCCAGGTCGTACAGCCAGACCCGTGCGGGCCGGTCGAGCACCTGCAGTTTCCAGTCACCCGAGCGCACCACACGATAGCCGCCTGAGCGCCAGAACAGGGATTCATGCGGCCGTCCGGCCCTGTCGCCGGCCAGGAAGGGGGCCAGGTCGACGCCGTCCATCCGCCGGTCCGTCGGCAGGGTCGCGCCGGCCGCGGCCGCCGACGTCGCGAAGATGTCGAAATGGGAGACGGGCTCTGACAGCCGCGTTCCGGCCGGAATCCGCGCGGGCCAGTTCATGTAGTAGGGGACCCGGATCCCGCCCTCGAAGAAGGTCAGTTTCCAGCCCCGGAACGGCTTGTTGATGTTCGGCAGGCCGACATAGTTGGCCCCGCCGTTGTCGCTGCTGAAGACCACCAGGGTGTTGTCGTCGAGCCCCTGGGCCTTCAGCTCGTTCATGATCCGGCCGACGCCGCGGTCCAGGGCCACGACCATCGCCGCATAGACCCGTTCCCGGTGGTTGGTGATGTGCGAGAGGGCGTCGTAGTCCGACTTGAGGGCCTGCAGCGGCGTATGCGGCGCATTATAGGCCAGATACATGAAGAACGGCCGGTTGCGGTTGGCCCGGATGCCGGCCAGCGCCTGATCCGTCAGATAGTCGGTCATATAGCGGTCGGGATGGAACCGCTTTCCGCCGTTGTACTGGACGCTGTAGGGCAGATTGGCCCACAGGAAGCGGTCCAGCGGATCGAACGACTGGCGCGAGTTGACCACATTCGGGTCGCGGGCCGGCAGGAACATCTGTGCCCCGACCATGAAGCCGAGACTCTCGTCAAAGCCCTGATCCTCGGGTCGCATGCCCGCCGTCTCGCCGAGGTGCCATTTGCCCAGGTGCAGGGTGTGGTAGCCGCGGGCCTTCATCAACTCGGCAAGGGTGATCTCGCTGGCGGGTACACCCATCTGCTCATAGGGCGGGACCTGATCCACCCGGTCGCTGCGGAAGACGAGTTTGAACTCCTCATCTCTGTCCGAAAGGGTCGGCAGCAGCCGGGCCATCTGAACCGGAACCGAGGTGAATTCGAAGCCGAACCGGGTCTGATAGCGGCCGGTCATCAGGGCTGCGCGGGAAGGGGAGCAGGTGGCGTTGCCGGCATAGCCCTCGGCCAGGATCGCACCGCCCCGGGCCAGGGCATCGATGTGCGGGGTCCGGACCGTGCCGTCGCCGAGACCGCCGTTCAGGCTGAGGTCGTTGAAGCCCAGATCATCCGCGAGGATGACGATCACATTGGGCGGGCGATCTGCGGGGGCCATCGCCGGCGTCTCCGGTCCGGCTTCCCAGACGACCGGGCGGTTCTCACCGACCGGAGGACCGCGCCAGCCGGAGATGTGCAGGATCACATAATCCCTCAGCGGCAGACCGCCGAACACGAGCACCAACAGGCCCGCGAGGGCTCCACCAATCCAAACGGCCCGCTTCATGGTCTGCCCCCCACGGGTCCTTCAGACGGACCCGGCTCTTTATTGTCATAGAGGATGCCAATATATAAAACGGTCTGTAAAGTCCCGGAACCTTCAGGAACCTGCTGAAATGAGCGAGCGACACGTGATGGTGACCCTTTTCATCGTTTCAGCCCTGGCCCTGGCGCCCGGGGCGGCCGTGGCCGGCACCCCGGCCGAGGATTTCGCCGCCAGTGACGCCGACCGCTCCGGAACACTCAGTCCGGCCGAGTTCCGTCGCTTTATCGCCCTTGGCGTTGCGGCAGGTCGGCCGCGGGCGGTCATGGTTCGGGACCGGGATGCCTATGGCCGCGCCTTTCAACAACTGGATCGCGACCGCAACGGGCAACTCTCACGCACGGAGTTGCAGATAGGCTAGCGGAGGCACCGGCCCTGAGTCGCCGGCGGCCTTCTGTCTTCGAGCCCGGATCATCGCAGCGGCGTTCCGGTCTTCAGGGCGGCTTAATGATTCAACTCTCATCCCTATCATGCACCTTGTGTGCCCATCCGATGGCGAGGTTGCCGTCAGTGAGACCCCAGGCCCATGCCCCACATCATCTCAGGAGACAGTCTTGCGGCCCGCGTCGGGGATGACCTCGGTGCCTCGGACTGGGTTCTGGTCGACCAGGACCGGATCGATCGCTTCGCCGCGGCGACGGGCGACCACCAGTTCATCCATGTTGATCCGGTCGCGGCCGCCCAGACCCCGTTCGGCGGTACCATCGCCCACGGCATGCTGACCCTGTCCATGGCCATCACCATGCTGCCCCCCCGCTATCTGCTGATCGAGGGTCTGGTGATGGCGGTGAACTACGGGTTCGAAAAGGTCCGGTTGATCGCGCCCGTGCCGTCGGGCTCGGAGATTCGCGCCCGTCACAAATTCCTGGGCGCGACCCAGCGGGGCTCCGGCTGGCTGCTGCGCAACGAGATCACCGTCGAGATCCGCGGCATTGAAAAGCCGGCCCTGACGGCTGAGTCCCTGATCCTGCAACTGACCGCCTAGCGATGAGCGAGGCTCCCTGCGACTTCATCATCGTCGGGGCCGGCTCTGCCGGCTGTGTGCTGGCCGAGCGACTGTCGCGCAATCCGGACCACACCGTCCTGGTGCTGGAGGCAGGCGGGGGGGATGACAGCCCACTGATCCGAACGCCGATGCTCATGGGGCTCGCCATCCAGTCCCGGGCCTATAACTGGCATTATGAGACCGAGGCCCAGGCCGAGCTGAACGACCGGCGGCTTTACTGGCCCCGGGGCCGGACGCTGGGGGGTTCGAGTGCCATCAATGCGATGCACTACATCCGGGGCGCACCCGAAAACTATGACGAGTGGCGCGACCTCTACGGCTGCGAGGGCTGGGGCTGGGACAGGGCCTTGCCGGCCTTCCGCGAGGTCGAGGGACAGGCGCGCGGGGCAGACCGGTATCACGGCGCCGACGGACCGCTGACGGTGCAGGACATAGCCCCGCTGAACCGCCTGACCGAGGTGTTTTTCGAGGCCGGCGGACTGCTCCAGTATCCGCGCAATCCCGATTTCAACGGGGCCGAGCAACGGGGGTTCGGGCCCTATCAGGTCACCCAGCGCGGCCTGCACCGCTGGAGTGCGGCGGACGCCTTCCTGAAACCGGCCCTGTCCAGACCCAACCTGACCGTCCGGACCGGCGCGCTCGCCTGCCGGGTCCTGATGGAGGGGGCCGTCGCCCGGGGCGTGGAGGTGGAGATCGCCGGCCAGCGCGCGCTGTTCCACGCCCGGCGTGAGGTGATCCTCTGCGGCGGTGCGATCAACTCACCACAGCTGCTGCAGCTGTCGGGCATCGGCGATGCCGCCGATCTTCGGGCCGCGGGTGTCACGCCCGAGATCGACCTGCCCGGCGTCGGCCGCAACCTGCAGGATCATATCGACATCATCGGCCAGATTTCGACCCGCAGCGCGTCGTCGATCGGCTTGTCGCTCCGGGCCTTGCCGCTGCTGGCGGGGGGTGTCGCGGCCTGGCTGGGCGGGCGGCCGGGTCCCCTGTCGACCAATCCCATCCAGGGTGGGGCCTTTGTCCGTTCATCCCGGGCCGGCGATCTGCCGGATATCCAGCTGGTCTTCACGCCCGGTCTGGCGGCACCGCATGGACGCGATTTTCCGCTCGGGCACGGGGCGACGCTGCATGCCTGCGTGCTCTATCCGGAAAGCCGGGGCCGGATCCGTATCGTCAGCGCGGATCCGTCGGTGCCACCGTCGATCGATCCGGCCTATCTGACCGCCCCGCAGGACCTCGAGGTCCTGACCGACGGTCTGGAGATCGTCCGGACCCTGCTGGGTTCGGCAGCCTTTGATTTTGACCGCCGCGCCGAACTTCTGCCGGGCCCGGACAAGACCAGCCGTTCCGCGCTGATGGACGACGTCCGCGCGCGCGCCGAGACCCTATATCACCCGGTCGGGACCTGCATGATGGGGCAGGGCGAGCTCTCTGTGGTTGACCCGCAGTTGAGGGTTCGGGGCGTTGAGCGCCTCCGGGTCGTCGACGCGTCCGTCATGCCCCGACTGGTCGGCGGCAATACCAATGCCCCGACCATCATGATCGCCACGCTTGCCGCCGGCATGATCCTGGAGACCGCCCGATGACCCCGCCGACCTCGGACAGCATCCGTGCCCTGATCGAGGCCCAGCAGGCGGCTTTCGCCCAGGCCCCCCGGCGTTCGCTGGCCGAACGGCGGCGCGACCTCGCGATCGTGGAAGCGCTGGTGCTCGGGAATGAGGACGCCATTGCCGAGGCGATCGATGCCGATTTCGGCGGGCGATCACGGAACGAGACGCGGCTGCTTGAGATCGCCGTCACGGCCCAGGCCGCCCGACATGCCCGCAGGAACCTGTCGCGCTGGATGAAGGTCCGCACCGTGCCGACGCCTTCAACGGCCGCGCCGGGGCGATCCCTTGTCCGGCAGGAGCCCAAGGGCGTCGTCGGGATTGTCGCGCCCTGGAATTATCCGGTGCAGTTGAGCCTGGTGCCGTTGGTTGCCGCCCTGGCGGCCGGCTGCCGGGCCCTGATCAAGCCATCCGAACTGACCCCCCGGACCAGCGAACTGATGGCCCGCCTGCTGGCCGAGCGGTTCCCGGCCGACCAGGTTGCGGTGGTGACGGGCGGCGCTGATGTCGCCGGGATCTTCTGCAGCCAGCGTTTCGACCATCTGTTCTATACCGGCTCAACGCAGATCGGCCGTTCGGTGGGCCAGGCGGCAGCCCGAAACCTGACGCCGGTCACGCTTGAACTCGGCGGCAAGTCCCCGGTCATCGTCGATGCCGCGATTCCGCTGGACCGCGTGGCGCATCCCCTGGCCTGGGGCCGGTTTCTGAATGCCGGCCAGACCTGCGTCGCGCCGGACTATGTGCTGGCCGTCGGCAATCGTGCCGAGGCCCTTGGCCACGCGGTGATCCGGCAGGCCAGGGTCTTCTATCCCGACTTCGCCTCCAACCCGGACTACACGGCCATTGTCTCGGACCGGCACCATGCGCGGTTGACGGCGATGATCGACGAGGCGCGGCACAGGGGGGTGCAGGTCCTGCAGCTGCCCCACGACCCTGCGTCCCTCGCCGGAAGCCGCCGGATCGCCCCCACCGTGATGATCGACCCGCCCGCGGACCTGGCCGTGATGCGCGAGGAGATTTTCGGACCGCTGCTGCCCGTCTTGAGCAGCGACTCCATCGCGGCGGCCTGCGCCCGGGTAGACTCCGGGGAACGGCCACTGGCCCTCTATGTGTTCAGTGATGACCGGTCCATCGTCCGTCAGGTGCTGGACAGCACCCTCTCGGGCGGGGTCTCGGTGAACACGACCATGGTCCACCTCTCCAATGAGCATCTGCCCTTTGGCGGCGTCGGCGAGAGTGGGTCCGGGGCCTATCACGGACAACGGGGCTTCGAGGAGTTCAGCCATGCCCGCAGCGTGTTCGAGGCGGGCCGCTGGCACTCCAGCCGGCTGATTGCGCCGCCCTATGGCGCGGTGTTCCGCTTTGTTGCGGCGATCGCCCTCAAATCCTGACCCGGGCGCGGTTCCACGGACAAGGGCGGGGCTGGTTCCAGAGCCATCGCCGGGCAGGGCCCGGGACGGTGCGTCAACTCAAACGAAGAACGGTCTAGGGCAGGGTCCGGTAGCCCAGGAACACGATCGCCAGCATGACCACCTCGACAGCGATCAACGGCAGGGCCTCCGGGCCACTGCCGTCCACGACGGCGCTGAACAGCCGGCCCAGGATGATGACCGCGATCATGATCATCGGGATGATCAGGACATCCGACCGGTTGCGCACCGCGGCGTAGATCGCCGTGAGGCCGAACATCAGGAACAGGGCGAAGAAGTCACCGCGCAGGGTCGAAAGTCCGACGGGACCGGTCGGCTCCAGGCCCAGTCGCAGGGCGACCCGGGCGGGTGCCAGCAGGAATCCGGCGGCCAGCGGCAGGGTCAGGGCCCCGAGGCCAAGGAGGACGATCCGGACGATGGTGATCAAGGCTTGGCCCTCCTGGCATTGCCGGTGACGGAACTGCATCCCGCGAAGGTCGGTATCCTTCTGACGGCCGACCGTCCCAAAACCTTAACCAGGCCCGTATTCTGCGGCAAAGCCTAATCGTCGGAAGCCCACTTTATTTTGGCACTGATGGTGCTAACGTGGCCGTCAGGTCCGCCGTGTAAAAGCGAGACAGGACGAGGGAAGGCTCCAGCTTTCAACAGCATGGCGGCCAAGGGGAGGATTGTTATGAGAACCACCAAGAGACTCGGCGTTTCGCTTTTGTCGCTCACAGCGGCCATGGCGGTGTCCAATGCCGCGCTGGCGCAGGACCCCCAGGGGGGTGCCTCGGAGCCCGCACGGCTGGACGAGATCATCGTTCAGGCGACCAAACGGGCCGAGAGCCTGTTCGACGTTCCGGTGGCCGTGACCGCCTATTCCAGCGAGCAGCTCCAGGCCGCCCAGGTCCGCGATGTCCGCGACCTGCAGATCGTGGCCCCCACCCTTGCCGTCAACTCCAGCACTGGTTCGACCCAGACGGTCTTCACCATTCGCGGTATCGGCACCGCAGGCCAGAATACCGGACTTGAGCAGTCCGTCGGCGTGTTCATCGACGGCGTCTATCGGGGCCGTCCCGGTGCGGCTCTCGGTGACCTCGCCGATGTCAGCCAGATCGAGGTGCTGCGCGGTCCGCAGGGCACGCTGTTTGGCCGGAACACCTCCGGCGGTGTCATCGCCGTGCAGACCAGAGAGCCCGAATTTGTCCCGGGGGGCCAGATCACGGCCTCTGCCGGCGACTATGCCCATCGCCAGTTCATGGCCACCGTCACCGGCCCGCTGCTGGGCGACACCATGGCGGGACGCCTGACCGTGTCCTCGCAGGAACGTGACGGCTATGTCGATGATTTCCGCGTGGGTGGCACCTACAACGACCGCTCGCGCTGGTCGGTCAAGGGCCAGTTGCTCTGGGATATCTCGCCCGAGGCGACCCTTCGGCTGATTGCCGACCGTTCCGAGACGGAGGAGGTCTGCTGCGCCGCTGTGCCCGTATTCTATGGTCCGACCTCTGCGGCGATCGCGGCCCTCGGGGGCACGCTGCGCAACGGGACGGCCGGGTCCTATGGCGGCGTTGCGGGCCGCTTTGTCGACAACAGCATCTATGAAGTGGCGCTGAACCCGACCACCCAGCCTCTCGACGACTCTTCGGTCGATCAGGGTTTTTCGGCCCAGCTGGACTGGAACCTGGGGGCGACCGACCTGACCGTCATCGCCTCGCGTCGCACCTTTGAGACCATGCCCACGGTCGATGCCGACTTCACCAACCTCAACATGCTGGCCCAGACCACCGGTCAGGACATCACCGAGGGGTCTCTGGAAGTCCGGCTTGCCTCGGCGGATCCGGATGCCCGGCTTGAGTGGCTGATCGGCGGTTTCCTGTTCAATCAGGACATCTTCGCCGACCAGGAACTCCGTTACGGCACCCAGCTCCGCGCCTATATCGAAGCGATCACGCCGCGCGTGCCCGTCGCGCCCGGGGTGACCGTGCCGATCCTGACCCGTCTCGAGCAGGCGACCGGACGCCCCGTGGGCACCTTCCTGGCCCCCGGCGTCGCCGTCAACGACGACTATGACTACGAAAGCCGCAGCGCGGCCCTTTTCGGCCAGGCGACCTGGAATGCGACCGATCAGCTCGCGATCACGGGTGGCCTGCGCTACTCGCGTGAAGAGAAGAGCGCGGACTATCGCATCCAGTCCTTCGATCAACTGTCCCAGATCCAGTTCGTCGGCCCCCTGGCTGCTTTCGCGGCGCTGCGGAGTCTGCAGCTCTACCCGGCGGTCAATCCGTTCACGGCGGAGATCAAGGATGACGATCTCTCCGGGACGGTCAGCGTTGCCTATGAGCTCTCCGATGAGGTCAATCTGTTCGCCCGCTATGCCCGGGGCTACAAGTCGGGTGGATTCAACCTGAACCGCACGGCGGCCCAGACAGTTCCGGGCAATCCCGTGGCGGACCCCAACAAGGTGATTTTCGACCCTGAGGTCGTTGATGCCTTTGAACTGGGGACCAAGGTCCGCTTCTGGGATGGTCGGGGCCAGCTCAACGCCAACCTGTTCTTCCAGGCGCTGGAGGATTACCAGACCAACGCCTTTGACGGCACCAGCTTCCGGATCTCCAACGCCGGTGGAATGGAGAGCAAGGGACTGGAGTGGGACTACCGCATCCGGCTGACCGACAACATCATCATCGATGGCGGCGGCACCCTGCAGGACGTCCAGTACACCGACTTTGCCAACGCCCAGGCAACCGCAGCCCAGGTCCTTGCCGGCCAGAGCGTTCAGGACCTGACGGGCAAGACGCCCAATTTCGTCTCCGACATCCTGATCTCGGGCGGCATCACCTATGAAACGCCTCTGACCGGTTCCCTCGGTATGCGGGCCAATCTGAACTATCTGTACCGGTCGGAATACGCGACCGCCCAGGACCTCGATCCGCTGTCCTTCCAGGACGGCTACGTCATGCTCAATGCCAGCGTCGGCATTGGCTCGCTTGACGAGGCCTGGGGCCTTGAGTTCTGGGTTCGCAACCTGACGGATGAGCGGGTCGCCAACATCGTGTTCGATACGGTGTTCCAGGCGGGCAGCCAGAGTGCCTTCATGGAGGCCCCGCGCACGATGGGCATGACCCTGCGTCATAATTTCTGACCGCAGGACGCCGGGGCGGGACCATGGGGCTCAAGGCGTTCTTAGGGCCCATGGTCGCCCGGGCGATCACCTCGAACCGACGGCGCGATCTGCGGCGCCGCCTTGGACGTCCTCCGCGACTCGCTGGCCCGCGCCGTGGGCAGATTTTGGGGGGGCGACCCCCAGGTGGAGCAGATCGTCCCCGCTCTCGCCCGCACCCTGCCGGACGGCTCCACGGAGGATGCCAGGCTGGA